>NZ_BJWY01000169.1 GCF_007990715.1 Nocardia seriolae NBRC 15557
AGTACTAGGTCGCTGCGGGACAGCACCCGCAGCGGTGTAGGTCGGGCATTCACGTGTTGGTCCCTCGGCTCGTGCGGAACGGTGCCACCACACGCTGGCCGTACCCGTCCTCGCCGGCCTCGGCCGCAGCGCGGCGACGCTGGGGCAGCCGGATGTTCACCCGCTTGAGCCAGCGGTCGGTGCCGTCGTAGCGGGGGGTGAACGGCACCCGCCCGTGCACCACAACGTCATTGTCCACCAGCAGCAGTTCTCCGGGGGTCAAAGCGGCGGTGATGCATACCCTTTCGAGCTCGGCCGCCAAATGCCGGTACGCGGACCGGAATTCGTGATCGGCGGTGTCGAGCGGGGTGTACGCGGGGTCGAAGCGCAGTGTCAGCTGCCCCTCGTCGCTGCCGAGGGTCGCCACCGCCGGGGCGGGGGCATCGTCGAAGCCGGTGCCGTAGGAGACGTCGGGCAGGATGGGCAGCCGCGCGCGGCTCAGCGTTTCCCGTTGCGCCGCATCGAGTTCCGTGCACCGCACCGAGGACACCGTGGTCCCGACCCGCTCCGGATTGCGCAGGCAGCCGAGCATGAGCAGGTTGGCCCGGTCCGGATGGAAGGCGTCCTCGGTGTGCGGGCTGAGCAGCGTGGTGCTGCTCGCCCCCGACTGCTCGTGCTCGTGTCCGGGCGTCGGGACGATGTTGTTCACCAGCCGCCCGCCCTGCTGCCCCTCCCAGCCGAAAGGCTCACCGGCGCAGCGGGCCAGCAGCAGCATGGCGATATCGAGCTCGAAGGAGGCCGACCGCCGGGTGCGGTCCCCGGCCCAGGCCGCGGCCTCGCGCCAATCGTGCGGCGTGGCGCCGAGCTCCTCATCGCCGATCGGCAGCGGCCGGATGACGGTGACGCCCGCGTCGGTGGCAGGTGGGCGCATGGCCTCGTGCACGGCGTCGGGCAGCCGTCCGTACTTGGCCTCGATGTGGCGCAGCAGGACCGGGTGCGAGAGCGTGGTTGCGGTCTCCGCGCAGGGTCCGACTGTGACGGCGATCTCAGCGGCCAGGTGGCGTACCGCGCGCGCGGCCGGTTCCGGCAGGTCGCGCCGTTCGATGTCCGAGGGGTGAAGCGTCTGACGTTCGGAGAGAACGCTTTTCACCAAGGTAAGGGCCTTCCTGGCTCGGTGGTGACGAGGTGATCTTGCTTCGGTCACAGACCGTATTCGGCCCCAGTAATTTTGGCAAGGCTTACCTAAAGGCGTGTTGAAGCGATAGCTGATCGGTATCAGGCAACAGCGGGCAGAGTAGCCGACGCGGAACGCTGCCCGCGACTCGGGCGAAGAGCGTTCACGTTCTTGGCCGGAACGCCGATCCATCTGCAAGATGGAGGGGGTGCGAAACCGAATGGCCGATGTGAGGGCCGTATCGACCCGAGCCGGCCTGGTGGGCGCGGCGGCTGCGCTGGTATTGCTGACCGGTTGCGGCGCAGAGAATCTCACCCCGGTGCCGGAAGGATTGCCGCCCCCGGTGGGTGCGCCGATACCGGCCATCGATCTGGATGCGCCGGGGCGCAGCGCGATTCAGCTCGAGGGCTGGGCGCGGGAACAGCATTCCGCGACCGGGATTCCGGTGACGGCGCTGGAGGCCTACGGATATGCCGCGGCGGTGCTGGCGCGTTCCAAGCCGGAGTGCGGAATCGGGTGGACGACGCTGGCCGGGATTGCGAGCGTGGAGAGTCATCACGGGTCGCACGGCGGGTCGCGGCTGTCCGACGACGGGACGGTGTCGCCGCCGATTCGGGGACTGGCGCTGGACGGTTCGCCCGGGCGGGCGCGGATTCTGGATACCGGCTCCACCGAAGCGAATCCGATCTATGTGCGCGCGATGGGGCCGTTCCAGTTCATTCCGGAGACCTGGCAGCGGTGGGGCGTGGACGCCAACGGGGACGGGAAGGCCGACCCGGACAATATCGACGACGCGGCGCTGACCGCGGCGCGGTATCTCTGCGCTATGGGCGGGGATCTCACCGGTGCGCCCGGCTGGCAGCAGGCGCTGCTGACCTACAACCAGTCGACCACCTATATGCAGACGGTCCGCTACCGTGCCGCCGCCTACAGCGTGGGCCGCAAGGTCTGATCCGGTTCGGCAGGGCCTGATCCGGTTCGGGCACGGCGGCCGGTTTATATCTTGTGGCCACGCCGATGGGGGGATGCATCCCCTCCAGCCCGGCACAGTAGGCTCGTCAGCGCACGGGTTCGCCGTGCGACCTGCCGAGTCAGCAGCCGAAGGAGTGTCGTTTCGTGGCCATCATCGAACAGGTCGGAGCTCGCGAGATCCTGGATTCGCGTGGCAACCCCACCGTCGAGGTCGAGATCGCTCTCGACGACGGCACCCTCACCCGCGCGGCCGTGCCCTCCGGCGCGTCCACCGGTGAGCACGAGGCCGTCGAGCTGCGTGACGGCGGCGATCGGTACCAGGGCAAGGGCGTGCAGAAGGCCGTCGAGGGCGTCCTCGACGAGATCGCCCCGGCCGTGATCGGTCTCGACGCCGTCGAGCAGCGCACCGTCGACCAGACCCTGCTGGATCTGGACGGCACCCCGGACAAGTCGCGTCTGGGCGCGAACGCCCTGCTGGGCGTCTCGCTCGCGGTGGCCCGCGCGGCCGCCGAGTCCTCGGGCCTGGAGCTGTTCCGCTACGTCGGCGGCCCGAACGCCCACGTGCTGCCGGTGCCGATGATGAACATCCTCAACGGTGGCGCGCACGCCGACTCCGGCGTCGACGTGCAGGAATTCATGATCGCCCCGATCGGCGCGCCGACCTTCAAGGAGTCGCTGCGCTGGGGTGCGGAGGTCTACCACACGCTGAAGTCGGTGCTCAAGGCCCAGGGGCTGTCCACCGGTCTGGGCGACGAGGGCGGTTTCGCGCCGTCGGTCGCCAATACCCGTGCCGCCCTGGACCTGATCGCCTCCGCGATCGAGAAGGCCGGTTTCAAGCTGGGCAGCGAGATCGCGCTGGCGCTCGACGTGGCCGCCACCGAGTTCTACACCACCGGTGAGGGCTACAAGTTCGAAGGCCAGCTGCAGACCGCGGCCCAGATGAGCGAGTTCTACGCCGGGCTGCTCACCGCCTACCCGATCGTCTCCATCGAGGACCCGCTGTCCGAGGACGACTGGGACGGCTGGGTTTCGCTGACCGACGCCATCGGCGACAAGGTGCAGCTGGTCGGTGACGACCTGTTCGTCACCAACCCGGAGCGCCTGGAGGAGGGCATCGCCAAGGGTGCGGCCAACGCACTGCTGGTGAAGGTCAACCAGATCGGCACCCTGACCGAGACCCTGGACGCGGTCGACCTGGCCCACCGCAACGGCTACAAGACGATGATGAGCCACCGGTCCGGCGAGACCGAGGACACCACCATCGCCGACCTGGCCGTGGCCGTCGGCTCCGGCCAGATCAAGACCGGCGCCCCGGCCCGCTCCGAGCGCGTCGCCAAGTACAACCAGCTGCTGCGCATCGAGGACGCCCTGGGTGACTCGGCTCGCTACGCCGGTGACGTGGCGTTCCCACGATTCGCGTTCGAAGGCTGAATAATCGGTAGCTCGTAAGGGCCGAACTGATTTCGAGGTGCAGAGATGACCGAACGACGGGCGCGGGGTAAGAGTCCGGCAGGACGAAACGACCGCCGCCCGTCGTCACGGTCGCGCAGTACCTCGGGTGCGAAGCGGAGTGAGTCCGCTTCCACCACGAAGAAGTCGACGGCGACGAAGTCGACGACCAAGCGACGCACCGCCGCCAAGGCGAAACCCGAACGGCACGAGCGCAAGATCTTCGGCCTGTCCACCGGCCGCGCGGTGCTGCTGGTCGCGGTCATGTGTGGGCTCGTGCTCACCCTGGCGGTGCCGGTGCGCACGTACTTCACCCAGCGCGCCGACGCCAAGGAGCTGGCCGCCCAGCACAACCAATTGCAGGACGAGGTCGCCGATCTGCGCGATCGCCGTGCCCAGCAACAGGATCCGAACTACATCAAGGCCGAGGCCCGGGACCGCCTGCGCCTGGTGATGCCGGGCGACACGCCGTACATCGTGCAGATCCCGCAGATCGAGCAGCCGGCCATTCCCGCTCCGGCCACCAAGTCGAAGGCCCCGGATCCGTGGTACACGCAGGTGTGGCACAGCATTTCGTCGCCGCAGCCGGCCGCCGCCCAGGCGACCCCGCCACCCATCCAGGAAGGACAACCCCGGTGACCGCAGCCGAGAACGAACCGGCCGAGCGCGATCTCGCCATCGTGGCCGAGCAACTGGGCCGGGCTCCGCGCGGCGTGCTGGCCATTGCCTACCGCACCCCGGACGGCCTGCCCGCGGTCGTGAAGACCGCGCCCAAGCTGCCCGACGGCACCCCCTTCCCGACCCTGTACTACCTGACGGACCCGCGCCTCACCGCCGAGGCCAGCCGCCTCGAGACCACCGGGCTGATGCGCGAGATGTCCGAACGCCTCACCCGCGACCCGGAATTGGCCGCCTCCTACCGCGCCGCGTACGACAGCTACCTGTCCGAGCGCAATGCCATCGAGGACCTCGGCACCGATTTCGCCGGCGGCGGCATGCCCGATCGGGTGAAGTGCCTGCACGTCCTCATCGCGCACTCGCTCGCCAAGGGGCCGGGCCTCAATGTCCTCGGTGACGAGGCCGTCGCGCTGGCGGCCGATCACGGATTGCGCGGCACCGCGATTCCGGCGGACTGGCCGAAATCCAGCGAATACCGCACCGATTCGGGTATCGCCGACGCCTAGCGCCCGGCCTGGCGGAACATATTGGGAACCAGTCGAATTCGAGGTCAGTGATGAGCAAGGCAGAGTTCGCGCGAAGTGCGGCACCCGGTGCGGAAGCACACGAGCGGATCGCTGGCATCGACTGTGGGACCAACTCCATCCGATTGCTGATCGCCGATGTCACGCGGGATGACGCGGGTGCGCCGCGGCTGACCGACGTGCATCGGGAGATGCGGATCGTGCGACTCGGGCAGGGCGTGGACGCGACGGGTGCGCTGAATCCCGAAGCGATCGAACGGACTCGGGTGGCGCTGCACGATTACGTGGATCTGATGCTGAAGCACGGGGTGACCCGGGTGCGGATGGTTGCCACCTCCGCGACGCGCGATGCCTCCAATCGTGAGGACTTCTTCTCCATGACCGGTGTCGAGCTGGGCCGCGTGGTGGCCGGGGCGCAGGCCGAGGTCATCACCGGGGACGAGGAGGCGCGGCTGTCCTTCGCCGGTGCCGTCGGCGAACTGTCCAGTGCGGCGGGGCCTTTCGTGGTGGTCGATCTGGGTGGCGGGTCCACCGAGGTGGTGCTGGGCGATGCCGCGGGCGTGGCCTCGGCGTACTCGGCCGATATCGGGTGCGTGCGGATCACCGAGCGCTGCCTGCACGGGAATCCGCCCACCCGCGAGGAGGTCGCGTCGGCACGGTTCTTCGCCTCGGAGCGGCTGGCGCAGGCGTTCGGGGTGGTTCCGGTGGAGCGGGCGCACACCTGGGTCGGCGTGGCCGGGACCATGACCACGCTTGCCGCGGTGTCGCTGGATCTGCCCGAATACGATTCGGAGAAGGTGCATCTCACCCGATTGCCGCTGTCCGAACTGCGCAAGGTGTGCGATCGGCTGATCGCCATGAACCACGACGAGCGGGCGGCGCTGGGGCCCATGCACCCGGGCCGGGTGGATGTGATCGGCGGCGGCGCGGTGATAGCGGAAGTGCTTGCCGATGAGCTGGCGCGGCGGGCCGGGATCACCGAATTGATCGTCAGCGAACACGACATCCTGGACGGCATCGCGCTGTCTATTGCCTGATCAGGGCCCTTGCCAAGCGGATTGAGGACATTTGTCCATCGCCCCGCTCATGCCGGGCATTCCCCGGGCAATTGTGACGTAGGTTAACACCTGAGGTTGCTGTCAGATTGCCCCTTATGGGAAGGTCTCCGGTATGTCAGGAGTAGCACACGACGCGAAACCGGCCACTGAACGCACCCTGTTCGGCCACCCCATCGGTATCGCGAATCTGTTCGGCGTCGAGTTGTGGGAACGGTTCTCGTTCTACGGCATGCTCACGATTCTCGGCTACTACCTGTACTACACGGTTGCCGACGGCGGCCTCGGCATGGCCAAGACCACCGCCACCGGAATCGTCGGCGCCTACGGCGGCCTGGTCTATCTCTCGACCGTGCTCGGCGCGTGGATTGCCGACCGGGTCCTCGGATCCGAGCGCACCGTCTTCTACGGCGGTGTCATCGTGATGGCGGGCCACATCGCGCTGGCGGTGCTGCCGGGCCTCACCGGTGTCGGCGTGGGTCTGGTGCTGGTCGCGCTCGGCTCGGGCGGGTTGAAGGCGAACGCCTCCTCGCTGCTGGGCACTCTCTACGAGAAGGACGACCCGCGCGCGGACGGCGGCTTCACGCTGTTCTATCTGGGCATCAACCTGGGCGCGTTCGCCGGTCCGCTGATCACCGGCCTGCTGCAGGACCACGTCGGCTTCCACTACGGCTTCGGCGCCGCGGCCGTCGGTATGGCGATCGGCCTGACCCAGTACGTGGTCTTCCGCAAGAACCTCGGCGAGCACGGCCGCGATGTGCCGAACCCGTTGCCGCGCACCGCGATTCCCAAGGCTCTCGCGGCCTTCGCGGGCATTCTCGTGGTGATCGCCATCGCCTGGGCGACCAAGCTGGTGACGCTGTCCAATCTGCCCGACGCCACCACCTTCGTGATCGCCGCGGCCTCGATCGCCTACTTCGCCATCATGCTCACCGATGAGAAGGTGACCCCGGTGGAGCGCACCCGGGTGCGCGCCTACATGCCGCTGTTCATCGCCAACGCGGTGTTCTGGTCCCTGTTCCAGCAGATCTTCACCGTGCTCGCGGTCTACTCCGACGAGCGGATGAACTGGTCGGTCTTCGGCTGGACCGCGCCCTCGAATTGGATCGGTTCCATGGAGCCGGTGTGGATCATCGCGCTGTCGCCGCTGTTCGCGATCATGTGGACCCGCCTGGGCAAGCGCGCACCGAGCACCCCGCGCAAGTTCTCGCTCGGCGTGATCGGCATGGGCGCGGCCTTCCTGCTGTTCACCCTGTTCTCCGGCAGCCACGGCAAGTCGGTGTCGTTCGTGATCGTGTTCTTCATCCTCGGCGCGTTCGCGATCTCGGAGCTCATGCTCTCCCCGATCGGCCTGTCGGTCACGACCAAGCTGGCCCCCAGGGTCTTCCGTTCGCAGATGATGGCCCTGTACTTCTTCTCCGTCGGTATCGGCACCTCGATGTCGGGCGTGCTGTCGAAGTTCTACGACCCGTCGCACGAACTGGCCTACTTCGGCATCACCGGCGTGGTGGCCATGGTGGTCGGCGGCGTCGTCTGGGCCATCGCGCCCTGGATCAGCCGCCACATGGAGGGCGTGCACTGATCCGCGTTCCTCACATGCCCGGCATGGCGAGGAACTCGTAAATATCGATGGTTCCGCCCCATTCGGTGTGGGGATGCCCCTTCAGAACATCTTGAAGCGCTTCGGTGGAGTCGGCTTGCAGCACGGAGAAGCCGCCGACTCCACCGTCTGCGTTCATGGAGGCCGGTCCCAGGGGCGAACCCAGATCGACGATGGCGGACCCGGCGCGAGCGGCCCAGTCCATCCAGGCCTGCATGCCGGCGGTTTGCGCTTCGGGCGTGGATTGGTCCAATTGCTCTCGGGCGGACTGATCGGCCTTGTAGAGCACCAGGAATTTGGTCATGGGGGACTCCTGACTAACTTCCCCGACTCGGTTTGCCCATGGTATGCCGCTGGACGCGGGTCGGCGGCGGATCCGATTCACCCGGCGTTGAACAGCAATCGGGCCGCGTAAGCGGTGTCGAAGTGCTCGCGGGCCTCGGCGATGCGGCCGCCGGTGACGCGGAAGGTGATCACCACGTCGTTGACGTATTCCTCGCCCGCGGCGGTGGTGGCTCGGGTGGTCCATTCCGCGACCGCGCGGTCGCCGTCGGCGAGGACGCCGTGGACTTCCTGGGTGATCGGGGCGGTGGTGTCGAAGCGGGCGAGCATGGCGCGGATGTAGTTCTCGATGACGGTGCGGGTCTCGGGTGTGGTGCTCATGGCATTCAGTTCACTGGAATTCGGGAGCCGGTCCAATGCGCAGCTCACGCTCGTAGCGATAAGGAACGCTTATCGCCCGGAGGTGGGGAGGCGCCGGAGAGCGGCGCGGCCGAATGCGAAAGCGCCCACGGCGGTTGGGCCGTGGGCGCTTTCGGGTGTCAGCGGATCAGTCCTTGACGAGTTCCACTGCCGGGAGTCCGGATTCGTCCACCGCGTCGGCGACCTCGCCGCCGTGCGCCGGGGCATCGGAACGGTTGGGCAGCAGCACCGCCATCACGATCACGATGATCGACAGGGCCGCGGAGACCAGGAAGGCCAGCCGCATACCGGACAGCGGAGCCTCCAGCGGGTTGTGGACGGTACCGGCCAGGCGGGTGGCCCGGGGGGTCATGACCGTCACCACCAGTGCGGTGCCGAAGGCGGCCGCCACCTGCTGCAGGGTCGCGAGCATGGAGCTGCCGTGCGAGTACAGGTGCATCGGCAGCGCGCCCAGACCCAGGGTGAAGACCGGGGTGAAGGCGGCGGCCAGCGACACCATGAGCAGGATGTGCAGCGCGACCAGCACCGGGTACGGCGAGGTCAGCGAGAGCGTGGTGAATCCGGCCAGGGCCGCGGTAATGCCGATCGAGCCCGGAATCACCAGCACCCGGCCGCCGAAGCGGTCGAAGACCTTGCCGACGGTGGGGCCGAGCAGACCCATGGCCAGACCGCCGGGCATGACCAGCAGGCCGGTTTCCAGCGGGCTCAGCCCGCGCAGGTTCTGCAGGTAGAGCGGCAGCAGGATCATCGAACCCATCATGGCCAGGAAGGCCAGCGCCATCAGCACCAGCGCCTTGGTGTAGGTCGAGGCCAGCAGGACCCGCAGATCCAGCAGCGGAGTGCCGTTGCGCTGCAACGACAGCTGACGGAACACGAAGACCGCGACCAGGGCCAGGCCACCGGCGACATACAGCGCCGGGGTGGCCGCGCTGCCCGCGCCGAACTTACTCAGGCCGTACACCAGCCCGCCGAAACCGAAGCCCGCGAAGGCGACCGAGAACCAGTCGATCGAACCGGTCTGCGGCTCACCGACATTCTCCAGGTGGCGCAGCCCGAACGCGGTCACCGCCGCGGCGATGGGTAGCACCAGCGCGAACAGCCAACGCCAGGAACCGATCTGGAGCACCAGGCCGGAGATGACCGGCCCCATGGCCGGGGCCACCGAGATGGCCAGCGTGACATTGCCCATGACCCGGCCGCGATCGGACTCGGGGACGACCGTCATCAGCGTGGTCATCAGCAGCGGCATCATGACGGCGGTGCCGCCGGCCTGGATGACGCGGCCGATCAGCAGCACGGCGAACGAGGGCGCGACCGCGGCGAGCGCGGTGCCGACGAGAAAGGTGCCCATGGCCAGGGCGTAGGCGCGGCGGGTGGTGACCCGCTGCAGGAACCAGCCGGTCACGGGGATGACGGCCGCCATGGTCAGCATGAACGCGGTGGACACCCACTGCGCCGACCGCTCGGTCACATGCAGATCGGTCATGAGCCGCGGGATCGCGTTGATCATGATGGTCTCGTTGAGGATCACCGTGAAGGTCGCGAGCACCAACAACCGGATGACGGTTGGCGTCCGCTGCTTGGTCGAGCTAGCGGATATGTCGGGCATCGGAAAACCTCCGGTGGTATCTGTGATCGAGGGGTGAGCGTGGCCCGATGGTCGGCGACGGCATCGCACCGGAGCTACACCGGAACAGACGGGTACAGATCGCTCAACTCATCGGTCGTGCATCAGTATTCCGGCGGGGTCCGACAGATTTCATCCCATTAATCGCCGTCCGATGCCGCGGCAAACCCGCGAAAATGCACTTTCACCAGCACGTATCACAAGCGCCAAGATTGCTTGGTGAGCCAGGTCACGCAACAGTTATCCGGGACCGGCCATGATGGACACCGATGAACCCGCGCCCGGGACGGTCGCGGGAGCGGGGAGGTGTGAGAACGACCGTGGCACTACAGGTTCCGCCGCTCCGGGGACGGGAACGGGAGCAGGAGGCGCTGCGCGCGCTGATCGAGGGCGCGCGCGAGGGCCGCAGCGGGGCGCTGGTGCTGCGCCCCGCCACCGATGACCGGTCAGCCGAGATGGGCGAAGCGCTTCTTCGTCGTGGCGGCGGGCGAGCTGATCGTCAGGTTCAGCACGGTGACGGTGACATCGGTGATGGAGCCGCTTTGGAATTTGGCGGAATCACCCAGCAGTTGAACGGGATTCACCGTGACCGAAGTCGATTGCGGCAGTCCGACACAGGTGGCCGGGGCCAGGGTGGTGCCATTGATTCCGGAGCCCAGGAATGGCGTCTCCCGCACCGTGACCGACAGTTCGGCGCCGAGGCCCGGCGCGCACTGATACGAAATACCGATCACCGCATTGCCATTGGACTCGACCGCGCTGTCCACGGTCAGGCCCGCGTCGGCGTGTGCCGAACCGGCGGTCAGCGCGACGGTGGCGGCCAGCGCGCCGAAGGCGGTGACAAGGTTACGTGCAAACATGGCGAATCCTTGCTCCCCCTATCAATGCCGCTGGACGGCACTATTTTTCGAAATTCAGAGGTGTCTCGGGGAGAGAGAATAACGCAAAGCAAACCAGCCGTGACGAATTTCCGCGCACGTCGATCGGCGACGATAATCCTGCGCGGCGGGTCAGCGGATGAACCAGCCGGAGGCGCCCACCGGGACCTCCGCGGCCAGGCGTGGGGCGTGCTGGTCGTGGAAGAGCTTGGCGGCCAACTCGGCTCGGCTGCGGACCTCCAGTTTGCCGAAGATCCGTTTGACGTGATCGTCGACGGTGTGGGCGGAAAGGGCGAGGGCGCGGGCGATTTCCTGGCGGGTGCAGCCGCCGGAGAGCAGGCGGACCACTTCGCGTTCGCGCGGTGTCAAGCCGTAGGCGTCGGCGATGAGTTCCGCGATCTCGACCGGGCGCGCCGGTTCGATGATGACCGAAATGCATTGGGGGGCATCGGTCAGCCGGTCGGCGTGCAGGGTCAGCCAGCGGCCGGTGCGGGTGCGGACCCGGGTGCGGACCGGCATGGCGCTGGCCTGCACGCGGTGCGCGATCATGGTCAGCGCGACCGGTAGTTGCCGCAAAGGGTCCGTGCTGTCGTCGAATTCGGACAGCCACATCAGGCCCGCGCGGGTGGCGTCGATCATGGACATCGAGTCGTCCAGCATGACCAGGCCGGGGCCGTCGATGGAATCGGCCTTCGCGATATCGGTGAGCACCATCTCCCGGCGCAGCGCGGTCGCCACACCGGCGGTGGATTCCTCGATGGCGCGCATGTCGGCGGCGGTGAAGTCCCGGGAATCGGCGCTGCGCAGCAGGACCAGCGCGCCCCAGATGCCCGACGGCGTGGTGAACGTGGCCCGCAACTCGTGCCCCATGCCCGCGGGCACCAGCACCTCGCGATAGCGCTGACTGAGTTCCCGATCCCCGCCGGTCGCCCGGTCCAGGGTCGCCACCCGTTCCCCCGCCCGGATCATGGCGGGCCAGGTCATGGCGTCGCCGCCGCGCACCTCGATCTCCAGCAGGCGCGAAGCCAGCTCGAACGGCACCCCCTGCTCGTGATAGCCGCCGGTCGGCAGCAGGGAGGCGGGATCGAGGGTGATCGCGCACCAGGCGTCGAATCCGATGCTCGCGCGCAGCAGGTCCGCGATCGCGCACTCGATGGCCACCGCGCCCGAGACGGTCCGGCAGATGCGCTCGACCGCCGAGGTCAGCCCTTCGGGAGATGCCATGATCCGAGTATCCGTGCCGGTGTGCGCGGTCGCGATCCCCGGATTCGGGGATGGTGTGCGGTCCGGCTGTGGCCGAGCGTGGAGAGCATGACATTGTTCGATACCTCGCTCGGCGAGTTCGCCGGGGAGATACTGCGGCCGCACGATCCCGATTACGAGGGCGCGCGGCGCGTCTGGAACGGGGCCATCGACCGCCGGCCCGCCTTCATCGCCCGCTGCCGGACCGCCCAGGACGTGTCGATAGCGGTGCGCTTCGGCGTCCGGCACGGCCTGCCGATCGCGGTGCGCGGCGGCGGGCACAGCCTGCAGGGGCTGTCCACCTGTGAGGGCGGGCGGCTCGTCGATCTGTCGCCGATGACGGGGGTTCGGGTCGAGGGGTCCCGAGCCGTCGTCGAACCCGGCGTGCGCTGGCGCGATCTGGACGCCGCCACCGAGGCGGCCGGGCGGGCGGTCCCGGGCGGTGAGATCTCGAGTACCGGCGTCGCCGGGCTCACCCTCGATGGCGGCATCGGCTGGCTGTCGAGGCAATTCGGGCTGTCCTGCGACAATCTGCTCGCGGCGGAACTGGTCACCGCGGACGGATCCATTCTCGAGGTCGATGAGAACCGCCACCCCGAACTGCTGTGGGGGCTGCGGGGCGGGGGCGGGAATTTCGGTATCGTCACCCGATTCACCCTCCGGCTCAACGAGATTCCCGTCCCCATGTTCGGTGGCATGGTCATCTACTCGCTCGCGGACGCCCGGCCCGCGCTGCGTGCCTTCCTCGAGGTCGCGTCCGCCGCGCCGGATGCCCTGGGGCTCAACGCCGCCCTGCTCACCGCGCCACCCGCCCCCTTCATTCCCGAAGCGATGCGGGGTGAGCCCGTGGTGGCCCTGGCCGCCGGTTGCACCGGGCCGCTTCCCGAGGCCATCGAACTCACGAAACCGCTACGCACGGCGGCGAATCCGATCGCCGACCTGTTCGGCCCCATGCCCTACACGGTGCTGCAATCCATGGTCGACGCGGGCGCACCGCCCGGCCTGGCCTGCTACGCCCGCTCCGAATGGCTGGGCACCCTCGACGAAGGCGCGATCGACGCTCTCATCACCGCCGCCACCGAACTGACGTCTCCGCTGTCCCAGATCCTGTTGCGCGTCATGGGCGGAGCCATCGCCCGAATTCCCGCGGATGCCACCGCTTTCCGCTTCCGCTCGGCCGAGTCCATGCTCACCCTGATCGCCGCGTGGCCCGATCCCGCGGACCCTGGTGAGCGCCATCGAGACTGGGCGCGAACCGCCTGGGAGCGCTTCCGGCCCTACTCGGCCGGAGGCGCCTATATCAACCATTTGAGCGTCGACGAGCCCGACCGCATCCGCCAGGCCTACGGCAAGTCCACCTGGACCCGCCTGGTCGCCTTGAAACGGCAATTCGACCCGGACAATGTCTC
>NZ_BJWY01000170.1 GCF_007990715.1 Nocardia seriolae NBRC 15557
CGACACTGAGCATGGACGTGATCCACGTCGGCGGCGGCGATACCGCGAACATGCTGGACGTCTGGCGACGCCAGGGCGTGGACCTGCTGCTGCGCGAGGCGTGGGAGAACGGCGCGGTCATGACCGGCGGCAGCGCCGGGGCCATCTGCTGGTTCCAGGGCGGCACCACCGACTCCTTCGGGCCGATCCTCCAGATCCTGCCCGAGGGCCTGGGCCTGCTGGCGGGCAGCTGCTGCCCGCACTACGACGCCGAGGACCAGCGGCAGCCGCTCTTCCACCGGGCCATTCGAGATGGTGAGCTACCCGATGGTTACGCCATCGACGATCTGGTCTCGCTGCACTTCCATGGCACCGATCTGATCGACGCGGTGAGCTCGCAGGCCGACGGCCGGGCCCGGCGGGTGCTGGCGGACGGCGATCGGGTGATCGAAACTCCGATCCCGGTAAGGCATCTGGTGAGCACGGGCGGTCCGGGGACGGGACCCCGCGCATGATGATGGCCATCGGGATCGGGCTGCCGCCGGGCGGGCTGGTCGGCTGAGTCTCGAAACGTGGAGCGGCGGTGGGGCGGAAGTCCCGGTGGCGACGGAACTCTCGGCTGTGCTCACTTCTCGGTCTTGCCCGAGCTCTCGGCCTTCTTGCCGGTTTTGGGCTTGGAAGTGGCTGTCTCGCCGCTGGTTTCGGCTCCGCGGCGGGTGCGATGCACCGGGTTCGCCTTCGGTGTCGGCACCACCGCGCGGGCGTTGTGCGGGAAGCCGCCCGCCTCCTCACGGGTGAGCGGGGTCTTCATCGGGTGCTTGTCGAGTACCTTCAGGCTGCGGTGCAGGTCGGAGAGCAGCAGGTCGGCCATGTCGATGGTGAAGCCGTGCCGCAGCACCGCGCGCATGATGGTCTCGTCCTCGCGGTCGGCCGGGAGCGGGTAGGCCGCGATGAGCCAGCCGCGGGTGCGCAGCCGGTCGGACAGGTCGTAGAGGTTGTAGCTCGCGTCCGCGGCCGGTTTCCAGGAGACCGCGGTGATGCCGCGGCGCGGATCCGCGTCGTGGATGAGCTCGAACGGCCCGGCCTCGGCGATGCCCGTGGCCAGGTGCCGGCTCGCGGTGTAGATCGCGGACTGCACGTGGCGGTAGCCGGGGCGGCCCAGCCGGATGAACTCGTAGTACTGGGTGACGGCCTGCCCGCCCGGCCGGGAGAAATTGAGGTTGAAGGTGGGCATATTGCCGCCCAGGTAGTCGACATCGAAGATGAGATCCGCGGGCAGATCGTCCGCGGTCCGCCAGATGGCCCAGCCCGCGCCCAGCGGCGCGAGACCGGTCTTGTGGCCGGAGGCATTGATCGACTTCACCCTGGGAAGCCGGAAATCCCAACAGATTTCGGGCGCGCAGAAGGGGGCGAGGAACGCGCCGCTGGCCCCGTCCACGTGCATCGGGATGTCCAGCCCGGTTTCGGCCTGGAGCGCGTCGAGCGCCTTGCCGATGCCCTCGACGTCCTCGAACAGGCCGGTGAAGGTCTGGCCGAAGGTGGGCACCACCATGATCGTGTTCTCGTCGCAGTAGGCGGCCACATCATCCGGGTGCATGGTGTATCGGTCACCGTGCAAGGGGATCTGGCGGATCTCGACGTCGAAGTAGCGCGCGAACTTCTCCCAGCACACCTGGACCGGGCCGCACACGAAGTTGGGTACGCCCTTGCCGCCGCGTTTGCGCCAGCGGAACTTGGCGGCCAGCCCGCCCAGCATGGCGGCCTCGCTGGAACCGGTGGTGGAGGTGCCGAGGGTGCCCATCGGATCGGGGGAGTTCCACAGGTCGGCGAGCATGTGCACGCAGCGCTGCTCGAGCTCGGCGGTCTGCGGGTACTCGTCCTTGTCGACGATGTTCTTGTCGAGGCATTCGCCCATCAGCCGGCGGGCCTGGTCGTCGACCCAGGTGGTGCAGAAGGTCGCGAGGTTCATGCGGCTGACGCCGTCGAGCATGAGTTCGTCGTGGACGATCTGATAGGCGACCTGGGGGAAGATCTCGCGGTCGGGGAATCCGTGTCGCGGTGCGGCGCGTTTGATGCCGGGCATCGCGAAGACATCGTCGGGTTCCGAGCCGGTCATACGGCCTCCGATCGCAATTCGGCAGCGATTTGCCGATGTCATGGTAGCCAGCCATCCATGATCGAAACTGGTTCTGCTAGCTACCGTTTCGTAATCAAGAGATAGTTGCTGAACGGTTACTATTCAGCCTTATGGACTATCAGCATGTCATAGCGCAGGTGATGTCCGCCGCGAAGCCGCACCTCGGGGAGGGTTCTGACCGGAAGTTCGCGTGATGACTGGAAGGGATCGGTGATGACCGGCACGGTGACCAAGGCCGCCACGGCCACCAAGTACATGTCATGGGTGACGCTGGCGCTCATGACCACCAGTTCGGTGGCCAGCCTGCGGGCCGCGCCGACCATGGCGGTCTACGGCCTGGCCTGCGTGTTCCTCTACCTGCTGCCCGCGCTGCTGTTCCTGCTGCCGACCGCGTTCGTGGCCGCGGAA
The DNA here is from genome assembly GCF_007990715.1 of Nocardia seriolae NBRC 15557. GTDB lineage: Bacteria > Actinomycetota > Actinomycetes > Mycobacteriales > Mycobacteriaceae > Nocardia > Nocardia seriolae. Next base: position 2,525 of record NZ_BJWY01000170.1, read on the forward strand.
CTGGCCTCGGGCTGGACCGGCGGGGTGTACAAGTGGGTGGGCGAGGGCATTTCGCAGCCCATGGGGTTTCTGGCGGTGTGGTGCCAGTTCGCCATGACGATCTTCTACTACCCGAGCCTATTGGCTTATGTGGCAAGCACTTTCGCCTACATCATCAATCCGTCGCTGGCCGCGAACGGGACCTACGTCGCCATCGTCATCATCACCATCTACTGGGTCGCGGTGTACGTGTCCTCGCAGGGCACCAAAACCGTTGCGGGACTGTCGAGTATGGGGCTGATCATCGGCACCCTGATTCCGGGCGCGCTGCTGGTGATCCTCGGCTTCGTCTTCCTGGCGCAGGGCAATCCGTCGGCCGCGCCGATGGATGCCGGGCATCTGCTCCCGGCCTGGACCGGCCTGGCCAGCCTGGTGCTCATCGTCAACAACTTCCTGTCCTACGCGGGCATGGAGATGAACGCCGTGCACGTGTCCTCGCTGCAGGACCCGGGCAAGGAGTACCCGAAGGCGATGGCGCTGGCGGTGGGGCTGGTGCTGCTCATCTTCATCGTGCCCGCGGTGGTGATCAGCTGGGTGGTGCCGTCGAAGAATCTGAGCCTCACCGCCGGTGTCATGCAGGCCTTCGACGGGTTCTTCAACCACGTCGGCATCGGCTTCCTGACCCCGGTGCTGGGCGTCATGCTGGTGGCCGCCGCGCTGGGCGGCATGCTCACCTGGCTGGCCGGGCCGTCGAAGGGGCTGCTGCTGATCGGACGCAAGGAGGGGTACCTGCCGCCCGTCCTGACCCGGGTGAACCGGCATGGCGTGCAACAGAACATGCTCGTCGCGCAGGGCATCGTGACCACGCTGCTGGCCCTGCTCTACGCCTTCATCCCCGATGTCTCGAGCGCCTACTGGATTCTGTCGGTGATCACCACGCAGGTGTATCTGATCATGTACGTGCTCATGTTCGTCGCCGCGATTCGCCTGCGCCGCAACGAACCCGATCATCCGCGCGGTTACCGGGCGCCCGCCCTGGCCGCCCTGTGCGGGCTGGGCACCGCGTCCTCCATCGCCGCCTTCCTGATCGGCTTCGTCCCGCCCTCGCAGTACGGCAGCGGCGGCGCCTTCGGCTACTTCCTGATCATCGGTGGCGGTATGGGTGTGGTCGGGCTGCTGATCCCGTACCTGTTCCTCCGATTCCGCAGGCCCGGCTGGAAGACCGACGCCCCGCAGGAGGCACTGGCATGAGTGCGGGAAACACCGGCATGAGCGATGGCATCGACTTCGAGGGCATGCCCGAACCGGCCCGGCGGCTGGTGTACGTCTCGGTCGCGGTGGTGCTGGTGGCGCTGGCCGTGGCCGGGGTCATCATCTTCAAGCGCGAGCACTCCAGCGACGAGGCGCTGCGCAAGGCGCAGGTGCTGCAATCACGCTTGGTGGCAGCGGGTTTCGACTCGCCGGAACCGCAGGTGATCGCCGACTCGCTGGGCGAGGACGGCGGGCTGGTCTGCTCGGACCCGGCCTCCCCGCTCATCAAGGCCCGCTACGAGGCCGCCATCAGCAATGGCGCTTCCGGTCCGGGCATCCGGCCCGTCATCGCCGACACCGACGTCTTCACCGCCACCGCGCTGGCCATCGAGACCTATTGCCCGGACAAACTGGCGGCCTATTTGGAAACCACCGGTCACCTCAAGAAGGGTGACACCCTGAAACCCGATACCGCCGAGTGATCAGGAGGATCCCGTGACCACAACCGCAGGGGTGCAGGAGGAATCGAAGGTCGCCGCCCTGCGCGCGGCCGTCAAGGAACTCATGCCGCGCGCCAAGAGCGATCTCGCACAGCTGGTTTCGTTGAAGTCCGTCTACGACGCCCGGCAGTTCCCGATCGAGGAGTGCGAGAAGGCCGCGCGGTGGGTGGCCGATGCGTTCGAGGCCGAGGGGCTCACCGACCTCGGGCTGCACCGGACCCCCGACGGCAGCAATGCGGTGGTGGCGCGCAGCAAGACCCCGCCCGGTAAGCCGACCGTCATGCTGTACTGCCACTACGACGTGCAACCGCCGCTCGACGACGCCGCCTGGAAGACCCCGGTCTGGCAGCTCACCGAGCGCAACGGGCGCTGGTACGGCCGCGGCGCGGCCGACTGCAAGGGCAATATCGTCATGCACCTGACCGCCCTGCGCGCGCTGCGCAAGGTCTACGGCGACGACTTCCCGGTCGGATTGGTGCTGGTGTCGGAGGGCTCCGAGGAGCAGGGCACCGGCGGGCTCGAGGAATTCGTGCCCGGCAATGCGGACCTGCTGCGCGCCGACACCCTGCTCATCTGCGACTGCGGCAATTTCGCGGTCGGCGTGCCCACCTTCACCCAGACCCTGCGCGGCAATGTGAACGTGCTGGTCACGGTCGAAACCCTGGCCGGGCCGATGCATTCGGGCATGTTCGGCGGTGCCGCCCCCGACGCGCTGGCCGCCATGATCCACCTGCTCGGCACGCTGCGCGACGCCGACGGCGACACCACCGTCGACGGCCTGCGCAACGATCAGGTGTGGGACGGCCACGAATACCCGGCGGACCAATTCCGTTCCGACGCGGGCGTTCTCGACGGGGTGGAGCTGACCGGCGGCGGCAGGGTGGCCGACACGCTCTGGGCCCGACCGGCCCTGACCGTGCTCGGTATGGACGTCCCGCCCGTCGTCGGCTCCGCGGCGGCCGTTCAGCCCAAGACCCGTGCCCGCCTCAACCTGCGCATCCCGCCGGGCATCAAGCCCGATGACGCGCTGAAAGCCTTGACGGCACACCTGAAGTCGCACACCCCCTGGAACGCGAAGGTGACCATCGAGACCGAGGCCACCGGCTCGCCGTTCGTCGGCAGCACCGACGGCCCGGCGCGAAACGCCATGTCGGCGGCCATGGAAGCCGCCTACGGCCGCCCCGCCACGACCGAAGGCCAGGGCGGCTCCATCCCCCTGTGCAATGTCTTCGCCGACACCTACCCCCGGGCGGAGATCATGCTCATGGGGGTCGAGGAACCCAAGTGCCTCATCCACGCCCCCAACGAGAGCGTGGATCCGACGGAGATCGAGAACATGGCCCTCGCCGAGGCACTGTTCCTGGCCTCCTACCGGTAGTCACCCCAGCTCGCGCCGCCGGGCGGTGCCTCGTCCCGCCCGGCGGTGCGGCCTCAATCTGACCAAGATCGCTTGCATCGTCCGCAATTCGATAGCAAACTCAACGATCGGTAGTACGAAGACATTCGGTAGTACGAAGACCACAGCACGCCCGGCGACCGCTAGGAGAGCTCGTGTCCGTCTATCTGTACCGGTGGGGCAGGTTCGCGTATCGGCGCAAGTGGATCGTGCTGCCCGTGTGGCTGCTGCTGTTCGTGGTGCTCGGCATCCTCGGAGCCACGCTGCACAAGCCGATGGGCAACTCCTTCGACATCCCCAATCTGCCCTCGGAGCGCGCCAACCGCATTCTCGACGAGCACTTTCCGGGCATGTCGCAGGCGTTCAAATTCGACGCGGTCACCGGCGTGTACGTGATCGGCGCACCGGCCGGGACCAAGCTCACCGACACCGCCAACCGGCAGGCCCTTGACGGGCTGGTGCGGAAACTCGGCGAACTCGGCATCGTCGACCACGCCAAACCACTCGTCGACCCGATCGCGGCGGCCGAGCAGATGGGCTGCCTCACCGGCGACCGCGGCTCCCGGGAATTCGTGAGCCGGTGCAGCAACGCGCCGTTGAACGTGCTCAACCCGAACAAGCCCGATACCGTCGCGGTGCTCAGTGTCCCGTTCGCCATCAAGGACTTCGGCGCGATCACCGCCGACGACCGCAAGGCCGCCTACGACGTCGCCGATGCCGCCCGCGGCGCGGGTCTCACCGTCGAGCTCTCCGGCACCATCGCCATGGAGCAACAGCAGCCCAGCGGCAAGTCCGAAATGGTCGGCATGGCCTTCGCCTTCGTGGTCATGATCATCTGCTTCGGCGCCGTGGTGGCCGCCTTCGTGCCGATCATCACCGCGGTCGTCGGACTCGGCGCGGCCACCGCGATGATCTTCCTGGGCACCGCCTTCCTCGATGTGCCCAGCTTCACCACCTTCCTGGCGTCCATGATCGGCATCGCGCTGTCCATCGATTACGCGCTGTTCATCGTGTCCCGCTACAAACACGAACTGTCGGTGCAGGATTCACCCACCGAGGCGGCCGGCGTGGCGCTGGGTACGGCGGGCTCGGCGGTGGTGTTCGCCGGGCTCACGGTGATCATCGCGTTGGTCGGGCTGAGCATTGTCGGGGTTCGGTTCCTGACCTTCATGGGTCTGGGCGGCGCGGTCGCGGCCGGATTCGCGGTGCTGGTCGCACTGACCCTGCTGCCCGCGCTGCTCGGCGCGTTCGGCCGCTTCATCTTCAAACCGGAGCTGCCGCTCGTCGCCCGAAGCGATCCGGAGGACGACTCCCAGGTCACCAATGGCGTGCGGCTCGCCCGGGTGATCGGCCGCGTACCGGTGCTCACGCTCATCCTCGGCATCGTTGTGCTGGGCCTGATCGCCGCGCCCGCCGCCCACCTCCAGCTCGGCCTGCCCGGCGAGGACAGCCTGCCCAAGACCTCGACCGCCCGTAAGGCGTACGAACTGCGCACGGAGGGTTTCGGCGCGGGCAGCAATGGCGTGTTGCAGATCGCCGTCGACCTGTCGAAGGTCGCGCCCGATCAGCGCAAGGCCGCCGTGGACGCGTTGCGCGACAAGCTCGCCGGGTATTCGGACATGAACTACGTGACCGATCCGATCCTCAGCCAGGACGGGCAGGGCGCGCGGTTGGAGGCCGTCCCCAAGACCGGGCCCAATGATCAGGACACCAAGGATCTGGTGCAGGACGCCCGCGCCGCCGAGTCGCAGTTCACCTCGCAGTACGGGATGGAATACGGAATCACCGGCACCACGGCCATTTACGCCGATATCGACCAGGTGCTGCTCGGCAAGATCCTGCCCTACCTGGCGATTGTGGCCGGGGCGGCGTTCCTGCTGCTGATCGCCGTGTTCCGGTCCATTCTGGTGCCTCTGACCGCGGCGCCGGGCTTCCTGCTGTCGATGGCCGCCACCTTCGGGGCCACGGTGGCGATCTTCCAGGACGGCAAGCTCGGGATCATCGGCGAGCCGCGGTCGATCATCAGCTTCATGCCGATCATGTTGATCGGCTTGGTCTTCGGGCTCGCCATGGACTACCAGGTGTTCCTGGTGAGCCGCATGCGCGAGGAGTACGTGCACGGGGCGGCGCCCAAGGAAGCCATGATCAAGGGCTATCACCACGGTGCCCGCGTGGTCACCTCCGCGGCCGTCATCATGATCTTCGTCTTCGGCTCCTTCATGATGGAACCGGACGTCAGCGCCAAATCCATGGGCTTCGCGCTCGCCGCGGGCGTGTTCTTCGACGCCTTCCTGGTCCGCATGGTGCTCATCCCGTCGCTGCTGGTGCTGATGGGCAAGCGGGCGTGGTGGATGCCGGGCTGGCTGAGCCGGATCGTGCCCGATATCGACGTGGAGGGCGCGCGTCTGCGCGAGATCCAGCAGCGTGAGGCGGCGGCGGGCAGGGAAGAAGTACTTACACGTTGACAATATGTGTTGATTTGTAAAGACTCTGGGCGTTCACGGTCATGAGCAGAGAGGCACGCCGGTGACCGATCACGCCCGAGCCGCATTGGAGCTGCTGCGCGACAGCAGCCAATTCAAGTGGTACGTCATCCCGTTTCTGCTGGTCGTCATCTACGTCTACGCCACCGAGGTCGAGCGCCGGAACTGGAACGTCTTCTTCGCCGGGCTGGCGCTCTGGGGCATGGACTGGTTCAACGAAATCTGGAACTCCCTGGTCTTCCATGCCACCGGGCGGGCGCCGGTGTGGGGCGCGACCGGTCCCACGGCGTATCAGATCCTCATCGGCCTCAATATCGAGATCTGTTTCATGTTCGCCATCATGGGCGTGGCCGCCGCGAAGATGCTGCCGCCCAGGGAAACCCGCATCCTCGGCCTGCCCAACCGGCCGATTCTCATCGCACTGAACTCGGCGGCCGCGGTGGGCGTAGAGGTGCTGCTGAACAAGGCCGGAGTGCTGACCTGGGACTGGTCCTGGTGGCGGCCCGGATTCCCCTACCTCATCTGGCTGATCGGCTACGTGCCGTTCTTCGTCGCCTGCTTCCGGGTCTACGACCTGGCCACGGTGCGCGCGAAAGCCCTTGCGGTGGGTGCGATTCTGGGCGTGGACGCGCTCGCGTTGATCATTTTCGGAACTCTCGGTTGGTTGTAGATGCACTACCGCTCCACGCGGCGCTTTCGCCGCGGTGGCCGGGCTCGTCCTGTCCGGCCTCACCCTGTGCCCCGTCGCCGCGGACCCGCCGGTCGGCTGCGACCTGATCGGCACGGTCGGCACGCCGGAACTCGGCACCGACAACACCGCCGCCGGACTCGACGGCTTCCCGGCTGCCGCCGTCGCGCTGCCCGGCCAGGTCTACTTCCGCACCACCGCGGAGACCTTCAACCGCCGCTGGTCCTTCGCAACCCGTGACGGCGCGATCTACGTGAAAGAGGCCGCCGCCCAGGGCGGTTGGCGCGCACTGCCGCTGCCCGGCTGCCTGGCGGGCCGGATCACCGGCGTCTCCGCCGATGACGACGAGCTCATGGCCATCGACCGCGACGGCCGGTTCTTCACCATGGACCACATCCTGAGCGCGCCCGCTGACTGGAACTGGAGCAGCCGCTACGGCACCCCGCTGTGGACCGGACCCGGAAACACCCTGCCCCCGGCACGCTCGACTGGACCTGGTCGGTGCTGTCCCCGGCGGAGGACAAGGTATGGCGGGACCGCGCTGGGCACGACCACAATGTGGGCGGCGCCAAGGTCTCGCACGTCTTCGCGCTCACCGACGACGGCCACCGCATCCACTACGTGGACCCGTGGCTGCCGCAGGATCACAGCTACGAGATGTCCACCCCGGCCGGTGGTCGGTTCCGTGCGGTGTCGCTGTCCACCGGCGGCTCGACCACCCTCGTGGTGGTGAACCGCTCCGGCGATCTCCATACGCGCCTCTACGATTTCGACATCTCCGGCGCGGGCAAGGTGTTCTTCCGCTACTCCTACGAGGATCAGCGCGGCCTGCCCGAGGCCCCCGACATGCTCGCCGAGCGGCTCGACACCCATTACGCCGCAATACAACTGCCGGCCCCGGACTGGGTCCGCCAGCCCAGGATACCGGGCGCGATCACCGACCGGATCTCGGTGCACAAGACCGGGATCGGTTCCGACGCAAGAGAATTGCGGGTCGAAGGCAGCCGGGACGGCCACACCGGCTATTGGGCCAAGTCGCTCACCGCCGAGCATTGGGACTTCGTGGCCACCGATCAGCCGTCGGCCGGGCGCCCGCTGGAGAACCCGGCCGAGGACCGTTCGGTGGATGCCACCGTCCCGGCCTCGCCCTACGACTACCGCGGCGCGAGCGCCGGCTGGTCGGCGACCGTCACCGGCTTCGATCCGGCGGTCTCGCCCACGCCACTGACCGTGGACCTCGGCGACGGGGTCCGGCTGGGGCTGATCCTGCACACCGTGGACGGGCTGCGGCAGACGCCGCAGGACTCCGGCATCACCGCGCAGCCCCGGCATTTCGACGGAACTCTCGAGGTGCCGTCGGAGATTCTGAATTCCCTTGCCGCACAGCCTGCTTCGATTCTTGAATTCATCGCCTCGCGCCTCGGCGGCCGCCGTTTCACCGACACCGGCGTCACGGTGACCGACGGCGAATTGCGGATCGAGGGTCTCGGCGTGGTGTTGAATCGCGGGTGAGCGAAACGGCTCAGAACTCGGCGTGGTCCTCGGGTTCGATGATCTTGAATTCGGTATTGGACGGACCCATTTCGTTCAGGCGACCGAAATAGATGCCCTGAGCTTCGGGGGCAATGATGCCGAAGTGGATGGGGAAGGCGGCCATCGGATTCACCGCTCGCAGGTAATCGACGGCCTCGCTGATCCGCATCCACGGGGCGACCGCCGGAATGGCGAGCACCTCCACCGGGGTCGGGGGCACCCAGAGTGAATCGCCGGGGTGTACGAGTCGGGCCGGGTTCTCCGGGGTGCCGAGTTGGAAGACGGTGTTGTCGATAACCGGAATGTCGGGATGAATAACGGCGTGCCGGCCGCCGCCTCCGGTTATCTGGACATTTCCGACTTTAAGGATATTTCCGGCATGGACGGGCTCCCAGGGCTCGCCCCGCATGAGCGCGGTCTGCGGGTCCGACAGCAGTCTGGCCTGCGGGTTGGCATCGATCAGCGCCTTGATCCGATTCGGGCAGATATGGTCCGGATGCTGGTGGGTGACCGCAATGGCGTCCAATCCGGTGATGCCCTCGAAACCGTGCGAAAAGGTGCCGGGATCGAACAGGATCCGGACGCCGTCCATCTCCACGAGAATGCAGGAATGTCCGAAATGGGCTATGCGCATACGGCAACGGTAGCTCCGTACGAGTCGCTGCGGCCGGACTCTCGCCGGGCTTGGAGGATCCACTGTGTCGGGCGCCACAACCGCCTTGCCCCGGCGGCGTCGGTCCGGGCCGTGCCAACTACGCTGAGCAGCACTGCCGTTTTTCGAGAGCGCCCGCCCGGCTGTCGCCGCCGGGTGCCGCCCCACCAGCTGAGGAGCAACGCGTGGCACGTGTCGTGGTCGAGGTGATGCCGAAGGCCGAGATCCTGGATCCGCAGGGACAGGCCATTGTCGGAGCGCTGGGGCGTCTCGGGCACCCCGGGATCTCGGATGTGCGGCAGGGCAAGCGATTCGAGCTGGACGTCGCCGACGACGTCAGCGACGCCGAACTCGAGCAGATCGCCGAATCGCTGCTGGCCAACGTGGTGATCGAGGACTGGAAGGTCGTCCGGCTGTGAGCGCGCGCATCGGTGTCATCACCTTCCCGGGCACCCTCGACGATGTCGACGCCGCCCGCGCGGTGAAACTGGCCGGTGCCGAGCCCGTTTCGCTGTGGCACGCCGCCGCCGACCTGAAGAAGGTCGACGCGGTCGTGGTTCCCGGCGGCTTCTCCTACGGCGACTACCTGCGCGCGGGCGCCATCGCCTCGATGGCCCCGGTGATGGGCGAGGTCATCAAGGCCGCCGAGGGCGGCATGCCGATCCTGGGCATCTGCAACGGTTTCCAGATCCTGTGCGAGGCGGGCCTGCTGCCGGGCGCGCTGACCCGCAACGAGGGCCTGCACTTCGTCTGCCGCGACCAGTGGCTGACCGTCGAGCAGACCGATACCGCCTGGTCCTCGCGCTACGAGAAGGGCGCGCAGATCCTGGTCCCGGTCAAGAACGCCGAGGGCCGCTACCAGGCCTCCGCCGAGGTGCTCGACGAGCTCGAGGGCGAGGGCCGCGTGGTCTTCCGCTACGCGGGCGGCAACCCCAACGGCTCGCAGCGCGATATCGCGGGCATCACCTCGGCCAACCGCCGCGTGGTGGGCCTGATGCCGCACCCGGAGCACGCCACCGAGCCGCTCACCGGACCCAGCGACGACGGCCTGGGCCTGTTCCTGTCCGCGCTGGACAGCCTGGTCTCCGCCTAAATTCCGTCCAGAATCTCGAAGTCGACGCCGCCCGCCCTGGCCAGCCAGGTCGGGCGAATCGCTTGATTGCCCTCGAAACCGACCTCGCCCCACGGGGTTTCGATGACCGGACGATCTGCGACCGCGCGCTGAATCCGCCGCACATCCAGTGATCCGGCCAGCTCGGCCATGCCGCGCAGGGTGTGAATGGCCTCGTAGCTGGTATTGCTGAAATTGGTCAGCGTGGGCGCGAACCAGCCGTGCAGCTTGTGATAGCGCTCCAGCCGCTCCCGGTCGTGCGGGCCGTTCACGAAGAATCCGGACGGCACGAACAGATTGTGGTTCGCCCCGCCGCCCCCGGCCAGCAGCACGTTCTCGTCCACCGCCGGGCTCACCCGCACCTGCTGCCCCGACCGCCCGGTCCGGGCGAACTGCTGGTTGAAGCGCGCGACATCCGCGCCGACCAGCAGCACGATGAGGCCGTCGGCCCGATCCAGCAGCGGGTCGCCGAGGAAACGCCGGAAATCGCGAGTTCCCATGGGCACGAACATCTCCAGCGGAATCAGCTCGGGATCCAGCAGCGTGGCCCGGATCGCCTGGGCGGTGCGCCGCGGCCACACGTAGTCGTTGCCGATGATGGCCCAGCGCCGCGCCTCGACGGATCGGCGCAGCCAGTCCAGCGCGGGCAGGATCTGATGCCCGGGATCCGCGCCGATCATGAACAGCCCGTCCGGGGCCGAGTCCAGGCCCTCGTGATCGGTGGCGAACAGATACGGCACCCGGCCCGCCGTCACCTGCTCCACCGCGCGCCGCACCGCCGAGGTGTGCCAGCCGGTCACCGCGTGCACCATGCCCGTTGCCAGCAGCGCCGCCACTTCCCCCGCCACGACCGCGGGTTCGCGGCCGCCGTCAATGTGGGTGACGCGTAATTCCCTGCCCAGAATTCCGGAACCGGAGTTGATTTCTTCCAACGCCAGAGAAATGGCCGCCTCGCAGGACGGTGCGAAGATACCGCCGGGACCCTGCTGCGGCACTATGTTGATGATCTCTATGGTGTTCTCGGGATTCCCGTCGAACGGGGACATGGGCTAACCTTCCCCTCGTTCAAGCGGTTTTCTGACGGGCGGGAAATATGGCGACAATTCTAGTGTCC
>NZ_BJWY01000171.1 GCF_007990715.1 Nocardia seriolae NBRC 15557
GGACACTAGGCTGTTGTGGGGCGTCCAGTACGCCAGGGGCTATTCCGCGCATCCATCAGGATGCGCGGCTCTCCTCGGCTCAGATCCGCTCCGCCAGCAGATCCGAGACGAGAGCCGCTCGGTGACAGCGACTTCCCACAGCGCATCAAGTCCTCGGCCAATCTGGCCGCCAGTTGCTCGAAAGCGAATCCGGATGCGTGGCAGAACAACAACATTCCCGGTTTCAACGCACAGTCGATCGAGCATTTCCGGCTTTCCACCTGCGAGAACGGTGTGGACTATGACGCCCTGTCGGGCGACCGACCCGAGGACGGCATCGCCATCACATCCCACGACGCGACACGCACGGCGATTCTCACGATACCGTCCGCAGCGGGAAATGTGGGCCTGCCCACCAACAAGCCGATCCCCATACTGGAGGCGGACCCCGACCCGACATCGAGGTTCAAAGAGCTCACCTGGCCGGATCTCTGACGATCCAAGCGGTCCATCATCAATCCCCCGTCCGCAATTCCGCACCGTCCCATACGAACCGGGCCGTTGTGACCGCATCATCTCCATCGCCGGTGAGGATCTGGTGGATTCCGATGCCGCTGAGTTCCGCGTATGTGCACCACTCGTGGTCGGAGGTTAGGACCAGGTCTAGGTCCAGGGCGGAGAGGAGGGCGAAGATTTGGCCTCGGTTGGTGGTGTCTACGCCAACGAAGACCTCGTCGAGGAGGATGAGGCGGGCGGCGGTGGGGACCGATTGGTAGTGAGCGGCTACGGCGGCGAAGAGGGGGAGGTGTAAGGCGATGGCTTTTTCGCCGCCGGAGAGGGCGCCGTGGAGTTTCTTGGTGAGTAGCTGCCAGCCGTTGCCCTTGCCGCGGTCCACCTTGACCACGAAGCGATGCCAGGAGGTGTAGTCGAAGACCTGGGACAGTTGTTGCTCCCAGGTGGTGGCGGTGTCGTCGGCCTTGGCGGCCTCGATGCGGTCGCGGAGGAAGCGGTGCAGGGATTCGCGATCGGCGTCGGTAAGGCGGATCGGGTCCTTGAGGAGGAGTTCGCGGGCGGCGCGGGTGCCGGGTGGGAGGTCGGAGGCGATCTCCCAGACCAGGCGGACCGAGACGTCGGAGGCCGTACGGACCTGGGTCAGGCGGGAATTCATGGCGTCGACCAGGTCGTTGGCCTGACGAATGCGGGCGGCGAGGTGGCGGCGGGTGTCGCCGGTGAGGGTGCGGTCGAAGAGGCGGTGCTCGCCGTCGGTGATCTCCTGCTGGGCCTGGTCGGCCTCGGTGCGCAGGATGCGCAGCAGTTCGGCCGCGCCGATCCGGACGCCGTCGATGACGGCGGTGAGAATCTGTGCGCCGCCGTCGGTTTCGAGGTCCAGATCGGCGCGGGCGGCCAGGGCGGTGCGGCATTCGTGGACGGCGGCGGCCAGGCGGTTGAGGGCGTCGCCGATATTGTGCTCCGCGTGCGGGATCGACGGCCAGGCCGCGGCGACCAGGCGGGCCGCGTCGCGGGCGGCGCGCACGCCTTCCGAACCGGCCAGGGTGGCGCGGAAGGCTGCGAGGTCGGGGATCTCGCTGTCGGGAGCCAGCGTGCCCGCAGCAAGATGCCGGAAGCGGTGGGTCAGTTGGTCGCGGGAAATGGCGGTGGCATCGCGGGACTGGATGTCGGTCTCGTGTCTGCTCTTCAATTCTCCTCGCAGACCGGACAATTCGGTGAGCGAGCGTTGTTCGGCGGAGCGCTGGGTATCGAGTTCGGCGAGCCGGTCGCGCACCTCGCTCAAGCGGGTGAGGACCTGGCGGTAGTCCAGACCCACCGTCGCCTCGATCTCGGTGAGTTTGGCGGCCAGCGCGCGATGCTCGTCCTCGGCCGATATCGCCTGCGCCTGCCGCTGGTCGGACAACTCGGTCGAGCGTTCCAGCCGATCTGCCCGCTCGGCGGTGACATCCGTCAGCCCGCGCCAATCCCGGCAGGCGTCGAGCCAGGTCTCGGCCGCATTCTCGAAGGCGTCCAGAGCGGCGGAAATGCGTTGCAGAGCAGTCGAATCCGCTGGCAGGCCACTCTGTGCAGCCAACGCGGTCAACGCCAGCAACGCCGACCGCACCGCCTGCTCACAGGTGGCCACATCCGCGATCCGGTCGCGGACGACACCATCGGCCGCCCGCAGGTCCGATTCGGCCTCGGTGAGCGCCGACTGAGCGGCGAGCACGGCGTCGTGTGTGGGGCGAGCGGCGATCTCGGTGGCTACCGTGGCGCGGCGATCGGCCAGCCCGCGCAGCCGCTGGGCAAACGTCGCGAGGGTGCCATCCAGGGCCGTGATCGCGGCGTCCAGTTCCCCGATGCGGCGTTCCCGGACACGTTGCCGGGTGAGTGCGCCGACAAACATCGGCTGCGGCTTGATCCACGAACCGCTGAGACTGCCCATCCGCCAATGCCCGTCGGCGGCAACGACGGCCACCGACTCGGGCAGGCCGTCGGCCGCCACCGCCCCCTCGGGCAGCCCGTCACCGAAGGCGATGGCCGACAACAGCCGGTGCACCGGCTCGGGCGCGACCGGCGCGACCGGCACCGGCACCAAGACCTCGGTCAGCGATCGACCGGCGACGGGCGGCAGCGCCGATGGTGAGGCGAACACGTCGTGTCCGGTCACGGAGCCGTCGGCACCGATCCAGGCGTCGAGCAGACCCGACGCCTCCAGTGCCGCCTCCACGCCCGCGCGCGTGGAATCCGGTACCCCGGACAGGAAATCGACCAACCGCCACAGCGGCGCGCCGGTCATGACGGAGCGGTCGGCGGTGCGCCACGGCGGCGGCGTGGGCGGAATATCCTCTTCGCCACGCAGGCGCTCACGGTCGGCCACCAGCTCCGCGCGCTCGGCCCGCACGGCCCCGATCTCGGATTCGCAGCGCGTCTCCGAGCGGGTGATCTCGTCGCGCAGCACCGCCGCAGCGGCGTTCACCAGCTCCAGGACGGCCGGTTCCGATGGGGCGCGGGCGGTCAGCTGGTCGAGATCCTCGAGGCGGAGCACTGTGCATCGAGAGGCCCAGTGCTCCAGTCTGTTTCGCAGTTCCTCGAGCGCGTTGTCGCGCGCCGCGTGGGCCGTGGACCGGCTGTCGGCAGCCGTCGCGTAGACGGTCCGCGCCGCGTCGAGATCCCGCTCGGCTCGTCCGCGCGCCTCGACAGCCTGTTCATGGCGGCCCAGCACCCGCTCGACCTCGTCGATCTGGCTGCGTCTGCCCTTCACCGCACCGCGCAACAGTGCCCGCACATGCGCCGACTCCACCGTATCGGCAAGTTCGGCGAATACGCCGGGCATTCCCGCACGCACGGCCGCTTGTTCGGCGTCGGAAGCGCATTCGGTCACCGCCCGCTGCTGTGCGTCGGCCGCCTCGACGGCTTCCCGATGTCGTTGGGTGTCGAGTGCGGCGTCCGCCAGACTCCGGTCGGCGAGTGCGCGCGACTCCTCGGCGCGCCGTTCCGCTAGCACCGTGTTCCCCCGCAGGGTGTCGAGTTCGCGCCCTTGCTTGTAGGCATCCGATTCCAGCAGCCCGTCCCGGCGCGCCTCGGCGTCCCGGTATTCGCGCCGCAGCGATTCCAGACATACCGCTGCGGCGGCGATATCCGACTCCGCTCGCGCGAACGCCTCCGCCGACTGCTTGGCTGTCGCCGAGAGCTTGTCCAGTTCGCTGGTCGTGGTGAGCAGCGCCGCCGCGCTCGACCGCAGCACGCGCTGGGCGTAGGCACGCTGCTGGCGGGCCAGCGCCTTGGTCGCCTGCACCTCGGCCTCTGCGCGGGCCAGCCGTTCGCGCTGAGCGTCCAGTCGCTCGAAACCCTCTGCCAAATCGGCGATCTCATCCTGATCGAGCGGCGGCAAAGCCTTCGACAGCAGCGTCGACAGCAGCGCGGGGTCCAGTCGCTGGGACAGCTTGGGGGTGCGCAATTGCAGCAGGGCCATGATCAGGGCGTCATAGCGCTGTTCGGTCATCGCGGGGAATAGCGTCGTACGCACAGCGTCGCGGTAATCGCTCGCATTGTCGTAGACGGTGCCGTGATCGCCCAGCAGCTGTTCGAGGGCCGCGCGGGTCAGCGGCCTGCCCTCGGCGGTCAGTGCAGCGAAACCTGTTCCTGTGCTACCGGATTCACTCGCGATATGCAGATCGGTGGTGAAATAGTCGGGATGCACGGTGCTGGTGTGGGCGCTCGCCTGCAAGCGCGCACCACAGGTGAACCACTGCCCGGGCGCACCACGGACGCCGAACTCGAGCCACACGTAGCCGACGCGAGTGACTCCGGAAGCACCCTCCCCCATCATGTTCCAGTGCATGGTCCGCTCGCCGGTGCCGAAGGTGGACAGCCGGTTGGCACGCAGGCTGGCGTCGAACAGGAACGGCAGCAACAACTCCAGGGCCTTCGACTTGCCACTGCCGTTCGGGCCGCGCAGCAGCAGGCGGCCGTCGTGGAATTCGAAGACCTCGTCGTAATAGCGCCAGACATTCAGGATTCCCGCCCGGACCGGAATCCAGCGCGAGTTGCGGCCGTCGACGAGATCTACTGCGGTGACCGGCAATTCAGTGATCGTCATTCGAAGGACCGCCCTTCCGTCGAGAGTTGACCTGCCGCCTCGGGTAGGCCCGCCGGCTCCAGTTGGCCCAGAGGTTCCGAACCCGTCGTGCGGATCTCCCGCACCCGGTAGCGAGCCGCCGCCGCAAGCGGCACGTCCAGCCCGGACCGCGTCACCCGGACCAGCCGGAACGACGCCAGCACGGCGAGGGCGTCGTCCACCAGCTCCCGCACTCCGTCCGCGCCCCGATAGCCTCGTGCCCAGCGCGGAAACCGTTCCAAGAGCGCGGAACCACTGCGCAGCAACTGTTCTCGCGTGGTCGGCCCGGGCAGCTCGTCGAGCAGCAGAAGCGCCGCAACCTTGGCGGTGGCGGCGTCGTCGGGGAAGCGGCCGTCGGTGGCGATGCCGTCCGGGTCCACCAGCAGGACGCCCTCGGCGCGCTCCTCGAGGACGAATCCGCCCTGTTCGGCGGCCCGTCGCAACAGCTGACGACCCGTCGGCGACGCCAGATAGGCGCGCTCGTCGGCACTCAGCTCGTCGAAATACAGCACCGGGTCGTCGGCCAGCCGGCGGAATATCGAATGCCGCAACCACAGATTCCGTTGTGTCGGTGAGGATCCTGAAGTTTCATCGTCACGGCTCGCGACGGGACCGTAGCGCCGCTCGCGCGACAGCTCGGTCAGCAGCTCGTCGAATCGCAAGGGCACCTCCTCCACCGGGACCCCCAGATGAGAGGGCCCGATAGGCAAGGCGAGCAGGCGCAGCAACAGCATGGTGTCCACGCGGAAAAGCACCTTTGCTTCGGAGGACTCAACAAAGGACTCGGCGCTGCCGTCCACCGCGTCGAGCACTCCGAACGACTCCAGAAGCCGCACCGCATCCACGAACGCCATCCGTTCGGCCCGGCTCGCGGTGTCGAAGGCGGGTAGCACCGGATCCGCGGCGGTCGCGGTCCGCACCCGGTCGGCCAGCAGGCCGATCGTGGTGACCGGAGCGGCGAACAGTTCGGCGGCCACCACGCAGCACAGCGCGTATCGTCGGCGGTCGAAAGGCGCACGGCCGGAACGTAATCGGCGCGCGGGCCGGGTGCCATCGGCGATCCGCACCTTCACCAGGCGTGCGTACCCCAGCCTCGGCTCGACGATCAGGGTCCAGCCACAGTAGTAGTCGAACCATTTCGCGATCGGATCCCGGCGACGGCGGATCAGGTCGAAGGCATCCGGCGCGCCCCGCTCGGTGATCAGCGGTTCCGCCAGCAGCCTGCGCACGCCGCGGGAGACCTCGTCCCGCTCGGCGATCACCAGCTGATTCGCCAGCTCGCTCATGCCGGCCTCCCGGTTCGTCCGGTGTTCCGCCGGCCCCGCGCCGTGATCTCGAGGACGTAGTCGGGCCCGTGGAACACTCCGCGCGGCGTCGTCAATCGCGCCTGTGCCCGATCCCGCGGCGGGCGCAGCACGATCTCGACCCGACCATCGGCGGTGCTGCCACGACGCACCCCGTCGGTACCGGCGGCCGCGCCCAGAACCCGGCCCAGCAGATCCAGCAACCGTTCGAACACCTCGTGATCGAGCCGTCCGAACGCCGACAATCGCACCGCGCCACCGGTATCGAGCATGTCCCAGGCCGCTTCCAGCTCGGCGCGCTCCCGGGCCGCCGACTCGGCGCGGCGAGCCTTGACCACGGCCACGTCGCGCACTTTCCCGGCGCGGCTGAAACGTTCGGTCCGCCCGGAGGATCGCAGCAACGCCGACACATCCACCGGCGGCGCCTCCGACCAGCCGGCCGTGGGGCTGACCAGCTCCGGGTCCGGATGCACCAGGTGCGCGTGCCGGGCCGACCCCAGTCCGAAGGCCGTGGACCACAGGCGGTGCAGCGCATCGGAATCCGGTAATACCGTGAACCATCGGGCCAGCTCGCGAAAGTCGGCGACGGCGCTGCTGGAACGCCGCCGGGACGCGGTGATCCGGTCCAGCACCTGCAGCAGGGATACGATCGCCTTGCGACCCACCAGATTCAGCTGTTCGATGCGAGGTGCCGAACCGTCCGCGGGAAGGAACCAGGCGCGCAGGCCGTCCCAGCGAGCCCGCCGATGCTTCAGCCATTCGATTCCCGGATCCGCGCCGGGCAATTGCGGTAGCTCCGCGCCCGCCAGCGCGCGCCGATGCAGCCGGGCCACACCGTAGTCCTCGATACGGGCAATCCGTTCGGCCACCACGTGCGCCCGATGCTCCAGATCGGTCAGGAACTCCTGCAGGTAGGCGACCGTCGCCGCTTTGACCTCACCGAACACCGCCAGGTCCACCCCGTCGGCGCGCAGCAGCCGCTGCAACTCGCCATTGAACTGTTTGGTGTTGGCGCGCAACGCCTCCAGATGCGACTCCAGTTCCGACAGCAGGGTGTACACCCGGCGGTCGGTGCCGGAATTCAATTCCCGCAGCAGATCACCGAGCCGATCGGCGATGGCGTCGAGCACCGCGGTCTGCAGGGCTCCGGTGGAGGCGAGCAGCGCCATGGCGTGCACGACACCGGCGAAGGCGGCCTCACCCTGGCGGGTCAGCGAGTACTGCAGATTGCGGCGCTCGTATTCGGCAGCGGTGCGGTAGTTCTCGGAGTGGTTCTGAATCATGTCGAGCAGATTCCAAGCGCGCAGCTGATCGAGTGCCGCGCTGAGATCCTCGTCCTCGAGTGACTCCAGCCAGCCCACCGAGCGCAACCCGACACGCACATCATCGAGTCCCAGCGCGGTCTCCATGCGCTCGTTCGCCTCGGCGAAGGCGTGCAGCACCTCGGCGTAGAGCCCGGCCCGCTCCCCGCTGGTGAAGCGGAACATCTCAGGCGGAACGCGAATCGGGTCCATGATCGTCCCTCCCCACGACAATGCTTTTCGGCCGCCCAGAGTAGTCGCGGGCACCGACATCCGTCAGTCCCGCGCCACCGTCCGCGCCAGTTCATCCAGCAACCCGGGCGCCACCCGCTCCTCGGGCACCGACTTTCCCGTCGCCAGCAGATGCCCCGAAAGCTCCGGATCCCACGGCACCGGGCTGACCCGGCCCACCGGCGGGGCATCGCCGCCGACGGTCGCCAAGTAGGCCGCACTGTTCATCCGCCACGGTATCGCGCCCACCCGCGCCACCACATGCGCGGCGATCCGCAATCCCTCGCCGTCGAAATCTCCGTGGTAGTGCAACTCTGCTCCCGCGGCGGCCAATTGCCGCAGCAGCGAAACCGCCGCACCGCGCGGCCAACCCGACGTGCACACCAGCGGCGGACAGCGGTCACCGAAACGAGTCAGCGCCAGCGCGAGCACACTCGGGTTCTCCACCACCCACACTCTCGGCGGCACATGTTCCAGCCGTTGCGAGGCACGCACCTGCTGCAACGTCAGCGACGCCGCGACACCCGTCTCGGCGCACACGTTCAGCACCCGCGCGGCCACACCGTGACCCCCGACCGCCAACCCGGCAACCAGCACCGACGAGGACAACTCGTCGTCGGTGAGCCCCGCCCGATCCCAGAGCAGGCGCACCTGCGCGCGATTCGACGGAGGATCTATCCCGTACACCGCGGCCAGCGCTCGGACCACGAGACCGTGCAGCCGACGATCCTCGTCCAGCGCATGCGGATCGCCGAGCACCGCATCGGCGAACACCGGCAACGGCGTTCCAGCACTGGGCAGTTCACGCAACACCGTCAGCACTCGCTCCAGCTCGATCCGGGTGCGCGCGACCGAACCGCCGAAGACGCCCGTACGGCGTGTGGCCCGCGCCCACTCCCCCAGCGTCGGCTGCCCGCGGACCCCTTCATGCTCGAGCAGCCACTCCCACAACTCTTTACGATCAGCGTCGGCGTGCCGAATATCGGATCCACGATCACCGATCGGACCGAGGAGCCGCTCGAGCACCTCCCGCAGCGACATGCCCGTCACCTCTCGGACCACCGATTCGACCTCGGTCACCGCGATTCGCAGGTGCTCGCCCGGCAACCGCGACATCCCGAAGAAATCCGCGATCGCTGCCCGCTGCGCCGAGTCCAACGGTCCCACAACGACCTTCACCACCGGACGGCCGACCGTCCTCCGGCGATGCAGCTCGCGCCACAGCGGCGCCAGGTCCGCGGGCAGGCTCGACAGCAGATGATCCGTCATCCGGCCCACCCTAACGATGCACGGCAGATGGCCCCGGCGTCAGGGTTCGCCGACCTGCCGCAGGAACCGGATCAAGTCGTCGGTGGTGTAGCCCAGGGCGCGTGCGCGCTCAGCCGACATCAGGAGCAATTGGGCCAGAATCTTCGCTCCCCAACCGTCCTTACCGTCCGAGGACCACTCCTCGACTTTCTCCACTCCGACGTCCGCGAACAAGTGCCCGTACGTTTCACGGACTTCGGCGCAGGTGGAGGAGACGGCGTCGAGGAGATCGGTGCCGGGACGGACGCATTCCAGGCCGAAGGAGTAGACGAAGTCGCCAATGATGCAGCCCTGGGGCGGATTCGCTTTGATCGCGTCGTAGCGCGGGTCGTCGGGGCGGGCGTCGCCCGCGCTGAGCCAGGTGTCGAGCAGGACGAAGCGGTGGTGGCCTGGTGGTGGAGGAGGCGGAGGACGGTAGGGCTCGAGGCCGAAGGCTTCTTGCACCTGAGCTGCCGCCTCGTCCCGCGAATCATGGTAGATCACAACGGATTTCTCGCCGTCAGTCCCAATGACGATCCACTGATCGCTCTCGGGATCCCGGTCGTAGGAGAACGTGATACCCATGTCCGCTATTCGAAGCGGATCACTCCGCGGATCAGCGGGTTCCGACCGTTACCGCTGCTCGGCCGAGAACGTGTCGTACCCGGCGGCTAGCCTCCGTCGCATGGGTCTGTCCGTGTCAACACACACTCTCGCCGACATCGTGGAAGAAGATGACGATCCCGAATATCGGGCGGGGATCAACGAAGAGCTTCGTGTCATCAATGATCTCCTCGCTGCCGAGGGACTGCCGCCGCATCGTGAACCGACGACTCGCGGGCTGGTGTCGGAACGGCCTGTCGTGCAGAGCATTCCGTACGGGTTCCTCCACTACCTCCGGCGCGCGTATGCCCGAGCCGTCGAGAACCCCGGGGAGCCGCTGACACCCGTCGCGGACGGCGACAACCCCGCCTGCGACCCTGCCGTCGAACACCTCGCCTACCTCTTCGAATCACATCTCCTGTGCCACTCGGATTGCGAAGGGTATTACGTTCCGGTCGATTTCGAGAACATCCCGTTCGCGGAGAGCGAGCACGCCGTAGCCGGTGGATTGGTCGGGTCCAGCTTCGCTCTGCTCCGCGAACTCGTCTACGTCGCGCCGTATCTCGGCATCGAATTGGACGGCGGAGAGCTATCCGATGCCGAGCTCGAGCGAACCATCTCCGACGTCGACGCCGAGGACGTCAACCCCTTCTACCGCGAACGCGAGACCTGGCTCCTGCTGTTCGAGACCGCCCGCGTCTCGATCGCGAACAAAACCCTAATCACCTTCAGCTGACCCGCAACGGGAGTCGCAAGCGCCCGAAAGTTAGATCGAAGCGCTCGGTCCGTCAGCCTTTGGACCGATCCCATGATCCTGGGCATACTGTTCGAGTTGCTGCGCGAAGGATGGGGCGCTGGAGAGCATCCAGACATCGCCGGTGGATTTCACTACCACGATGGGGCCGGTGCCGGGGCCCATTGAATCCGTGAGGTTCCGGGTTTCGAGGTAGCGCTGGGTGTTCCAGCCAAAGGTGAGGCACCAGCCGTAGTCCTTCGAGGTGGGATACAAGGACAAGGGGCGGTCTTCGGAGGAAAAGTGCTCGAGGTACTGGGCTGCCAAGGCGCGGGCCTGGGGTTCGTCCATGTGGGGATCCTTCAGTTCGTTCGGAGGAATTCGAAGCCGCTGTAATCCTGGAGGTTGGCCCAGGTTCCGGTTTGGCCGTCTACGTAGAAGATCTTGCCGTCTCGGTTGATCACGTCGAAAACGTGGCCTGAATCGTACAGGCCGTTCTCGTCGAGCCAGGCGCCATGGACTATGCCGCGCGAGCCGGGGCCGGCGTCGAGCAGTTGTTGCTCGATCTCCTTGTAGCCAGAGACCTGGTGGAAGGAGTTTCCGTTGCCGACGGAGTTCAGGACATCGTCAGGCCAGGTGAAGTCGTAGGCCGACTGGTCCGAACGGCGGACCGCGGTGACCTCGTTACCGGCGAGGCGCTCTTCGACCGAGACGACACAGGATTGGCAGTTGTTACGGAAGCCCCACTCGCCGGTTTTGTACATCGGATTGATGTTGGCCAACTCGGGGAAGAACTTGTCGAACAGGGCTTTATCGGCATTGGCGCTCGAAATTGCCACACCCTCAGGAAGTTTCGCCAATTCAGCCTGACCGGCGGGTGAGAAGGCACCTCGGCGAAGGCTCTTCGCCTCGAGAACAGCCGCGCGGGACTTGCTCAGGTCGCGCACGACTACCTGGGATTCCCGCAAGCGTTTGGCTGCGCTCCAGGTCTTGACCGCCTCGGCGACGCGAACCCCGAACGTGGCGACGATGCCTTCCGTTGCCACCGTTCCGACGAAAGCGCTGGCACCGAAGGTCAGGAAAGACGTTGCGACAGTCAGCAACATGTCGGCGCCCAGGGCCAGGACGAGTTCCTTCAAGATGTCGGTGAGGATCTTGTGGCGGAGGTCGTCGAGGGCGGATTTCTGGTTGGCGCAAAAGGTGGAGAGGTCGCCACAGGCGCCGAGGACGTCGTCGACGGCGACCTGCAGGTCGAGGAGCTTTTGGGAGAGCCGTTGGGCGTCCTCGGAATCGTTGCGTTGGTGGACTCCCGCGGCGTTCTTCAGGACCGAGGACAGGTTGGCGGAATGGGCTGTGTGCAGACGGTTCCAGGCGTCGGCGGAGGTTTGCAGTTTGCCGGTGTCGCCGTCGGGGACCGGGAGGCCCACCTTGTCGGCGAGGCGGATGAGGGACTTGGCGTCGTCACGGAGACCGTCGCTTGGACCGCCCGCAGAGGGCGGGCTGCCATAGATTCGGCATGACGGAGTTGGGACGGGTGGCATTGCCGTCGGAGCACCCGCGTGATCGACGATGCTGCTGTACTCGGCCAGATAGTGGTTATAGCCGGCCTGGACGATGACTCCGCCCAGTTGTTCCAGTGCTTCGCCGAGGTTGGAGACCATTCCGAGAAGTTCGGTCACCCGTTGGTCGTAGGCCTTGCCCCAGGCGACGCCGGCCTCGTCGACACCTGCCATGCCGCTGCAGTCCGCGAGTGTCCTGGTTTCGGTGAGAAAGGCTGTCTGAAGAGCGTCTTCGAGGCCGAAGCAGGCGCGGCCGACGGCGTAGTAGGAGCCGAAGTCGATGTTCACCATGGCGATCGTCGGCCCTCGATACGGTTCAACAGCCGAGCATTCTGAGATTCGCAGCCAGGGCACCGCTGTAGTTGCCGTGCGCGATCTTTGCGGCGGATTCCAGCGCGGCGATGCCCTCACGCACTTCGGTCGCCCCTGCGAGCCATTCGGTATGGGCGGCCTCGTAGGCCGCGGCCGCTTCGCTCGACCAGGACACCGACAGCACCTTGGCCTTGTTGTCGAGGGCTGACAACGAGTCCTCGACGAAAATCTTGAAGGCCCGAATGCGAGCTGTGACTTCGTCGAGGTGATCGAGGTCTACCTTGTATCCCTGACCGGGGACAGTCATGGCAACTCCAGAGAGCTCACCGCGGCACCGAACTCGGTATCGATTGAGCGGTACGTTTCGGCGGTGATGCCCAGCTTCGCGGCGAGATCGAAGAGTGCATCCCAGACCTCCGTGGCACCGTGATGCATCTCGTTCCAGCCGGTTTCGTAGGACGTGGCCGCAGCACCGGACCAGGTGGACTTCAGACCCTGGACTTCCTTATCGACTGTTCGAACCTGAACGCAGCTCCGAGGCCGCTCGATAGGCAAGGCGGCCGAAAGCCTGGACATCGTCCGGTATCACCTCGAGCCGCCCTGCGGCGTTGTCGGACCCAGTGGTCACAGCATCCTCCCTTCCGCGGAGGATCGTACGGCATCCGATCAGCAAACCTGGAGGGAGTTGGAGCTCTGCACCACCGGGGTGGGGCGGTTGTAGGAGAGGAGGAGGTCTGGGGTGCGGTGGCGGCGGATGAGGAGGTCGAGGGCTTGGGGGAAGGTGGGGGCCAGGTGGTGGAGGGCGAGGATGCCGTCGGAGACGATTCGGCCGTCGTCGAGGATCCGGAGGAAGGTGGTGCCGCTGGCGTTGGCGGCGAGGGGGGGTCATGTGGTGGCCGAGGGTTGATTCGAAGTCGGCGTAGCGGTCGTACATGCCGTTGGCTACGTCGATGGGGTCGAAGAAGATCGGTTCGGCGGGCCAGAGGGCGGCTGGGCGCTCTGGAGGATGGATTGCGAGGTTGCCGAAGGATTCGAGAATGGCGGCGGCGCGGGGGGAGACGTGGAAGCCCTCGGCTTCCAGGCGGTCGATCCAGTCGGTGATGTCGACTCGGCGGGATGGGGTCCAGCCTGCGGCCGTGAGTGTTTGTGCGGTAATGGGATTCGGCCAGAAGAAGCGCATAGAGGGTATTCGCTGCCGAATAGCTGTGGGCACGTATCGATTTGGTTGAAATACCCCTGGATACGCAGAAACCCCCTGACCGAAGTCAGGGGGTTT
>NZ_BJWY01000172.1 GCF_007990715.1 Nocardia seriolae NBRC 15557
CGGGCGCGGTGCCCGAGTTGCCTCGGGTCCGTTTCCCGTGGCCGCCCTCCGAACCCGCCGTGCGCCTTTCAACGCAACGGGCTCTCCATGAATGTCATGCTGATGCGAGTGTTTCCAGTTGCGCTGCTCGGACGGTCCATGGTGTCGGGATCGCGTAACCCCGGAATCGACTGTGCTCGATAGTGATTGCCTGAGGTGGAATCAACACGGTCCCGTTCTCGGCATGACGGGAAGCGGGGAACCGGGGATCGGAATACCGTCGCCGGATCTGCCGCCATGTCAGTTTCGGATGCCGGCGGGCCAGCCATCGCTGCACCGCGAACCATGTGTAGTGGTCGAGATAAGCGAAGTTCGCCTTCGAGCATCCGTGCCGGAAATAGTTGCACCACCCCCGAATTACCGGGTTGAGGTGCTGGAGCATCGCTTGCAGCGTTTTGTAGGGTGATCCGGATCTGCGGGTGATGTGTCGCACCTTCCCGACGATCGAGGCCAAAGCCTTCTTCGACGGATAGGTGTAGACATATCTGCGGTTCGATCCTGCCTGCTTGCGACGCTGGATGCGCCACCCGAGGAAATCGAACCCGCTATCCATGTGCACGACACGGGTTTTCGACTCCGATAATGTCAATCCCATCGGAGCCAATACCTGCGCGACCTCGGCCCTGGCCGCTTCGGCATGATGTTGCTCGCCGTAGACCAGGACCACGAAATCGTCCGCGTAACGGACAATCTTGTAGGTCGCGCCCCCTTTGCGGCGCAACTCCAGCCGCCGCGATTTCGCGGCTGAGACGCTGGCCCCCTCGATGAGCGAATCCCATTTGTGTCGATAATGGTCGTCGAGCACCGACAGGGCGATATTCGCCAGCAACGGCGAAAGAATCCCGCCCTGCGGGGTTCCCGTGTGAGTGTCCCGGTCCAGCCCTTCCTCGGTGAGCACACCCGCTTTCAGGAACGAACGGACCAGGGCCACAACGCGTTTGTCGCCAACCCGACGCCGCAACCGCTCCAGCAGAGCGGTGTGGTCGATCCGGTCGAAACACGCCTCGATATCGGCCTCGAGCACCCACCGATAACCCTGGGCACCCATATGCACGATCTCGCCGACCGCGTCGTGCGCCGACCTTCGAGGCCGAAACCCATACGAACTGGGCTGGAAATCCGCCTCGAAAATCGGCTCGAGCACCAACTTCAGCGCCGCCTGAACAATACGGTCCGCTGTCGTCGGTATCCCCAACCTGCGCTTCTTCACCGGATTGCCCGGTTTCGGGATCAACTTCTCGCGAACCAGATCGGGACGAAACATCCCGTCCCTCAACTGCGTTCGCAGCCGCGACAACAGTACAGTCGATTCCTTGGGAATCTCACGGGGTACGACCCCGTCGACGCCCGCGGTCCGTCCGCCCTTGTTGCCGTGGACCCGTTCCCAGGCATGGACCAGAAACGCCGGATCACACACCAGATTGTGCAGATCCTTGAACACTCGACCCGCCTCGCGGGTCGCCCACCAGTGCAGTTTGGTCTGCATCCGCCGTACTCGCAGCCCGGCTTCCTCGAAGTCGGGCCACGATTCACTCGTATTCACAAGTGGCTCCGTCCATTACAGTCCCGCTCCTGCGGACATCCACTGGGGTCCTTCGCCATGTGAGACGGCTTTCCCGTCCTCGGACTACTACGACCCCTCCGCCCCACCCACGCCCCGACAGCCGACGACGAGCCTGCCCACCGAAAGCCGTTGGCTACGACCCCCCGGTGAGCGAGACGGGGTGGTTCCCGCGTTCACTGCTGTTCATTCGGGACAGGAGGCGGCCGACTTTGCCCCAGCGGCATCGTCACGGCTACACCGCAGACCTTCACCGTGACCTCCCTGCCGGCGTTACCGACCAGCCCAGGAGTTCCCCGCCACCAACCACTTCCGGTGACGGGTGCGCACCGCAAACCAGCCCAGATCCACCGAGTTCGAGCTGGCCGCTGCTTCTTGAGGAGCTTTACACGCCGGTTCCTTACGTCCGCCTTTGTCCCACGCTTGCCGGACCCGCACCATTCGGCAGTACTGACACGTCCCGGCGTTGTCGGGGCTGCTTCCCACCCTCCCCGGCGTCTCCCGGATCAGGCTGCCCCCAGCGACAGCAATCGTACTGCGACACAATCACTTCGGAGTCATCACACCTCCAATATGAACAGCAGCGCCTCGCGGCGCACGGTATCCCAATGCCGTTGGCCTGTAACGCATTGACTCCCCTTGCGGTCGCTCACCATGATCGTCATCACTGCATCTGAAAAACTCCAGGTAGACCCCGGCGTTGTGCTCGATTTCGCCGCGATCGGCCTCGACCTCCCACGCACCAGTCTCCAAATAAAGCCGGTTCTATTCAAACATCCTGGGACTAGTGAAGCAATAGAGCTGGCTCTAATAGATCTAGGTGGCACGGGACGCGGTTAGAGCTACTCTTAAACTCGATCAGTTCGCACCACCGCGACGAGAGAGCAGCTGAGCGACATGAGCGGATACCGAGTACTGGCGGCCAGCCTGCGCGAAGCCATCAACCAGGGCGAATACCAGCCTGGGACAACACTTCCCAAGCAAGACGAGCTGGCCGAACGCTACAGCGTCAACATCAAGACAATCCGGCAGGCGGTCGCTCTACTCGAAGCCGAAGGCCTGGTGACAGCAATCCGAAGGCGCGGAACCGTAGTCCGTGAACGCCCACCGCTACAGCGCCTCGGAATCGAGCGGTACTCGAAGAAGAAGTGGAAGTACGGCGACACGGTCGCGTTCATCGCCGATCGCGAAGCCTCCGGCCGACCGTGGGAACGAACCGATCAGACTCAAACCGTCACGCTCATCGAGGCGGATCCGGAGATCATGGAAGCCTATGGGCTGCAACCCTGTTCGCACGTCTACGAACGAGCACGCACCGTCAAGGACGCCGGGCGGCCGACCCACACCCTCGCCAGCTACTACCTTCCCGAAATCGTCGAGGGAACGCCGCTGGTGGACCCCACACCGGGACCCGCTGGTCCTGGCGGCGGCCTGGCGGTACTCACCCTCCAGGGCTACGAGCCCGACCACATGTCGGAAACGATCTTCGCGCGCATGCCCACCCCGGAGGAAGCCGAGACCCTCGAGCTGCCCGCCGGAGAACCGGTAATGATCCTTACACGTCGCACCTACACCGCGAATGATGTTCTGATCGAGTTTGCGCGCGGTGTCCACGCGGCATCCCGGTTCTCGTGGACGTACGACTTCAAGCTGCCCGAATAGAGGAGCCTCCGATGCCGACGACGACGTTGCCCGCTGAGTACCGCTCGGATGTCGAGATCCTCTGGGACTACAACCAACTGCATCATGAGCCGCGCCCGGTCGATGTCGGGATCGGCCTCGGCGGCCACGACTTCGGAGTCGCCGCCTACACGGCAGATCTCTTCCACGCGGGCACCTTCCCGTTGATTGTGTTCACCGGTGCGAACGCACCGACCACTGTCGACTTGTTCCCGCGCGGCGAAGCAGTGCACTTCCGCGAACGAGCCATCGAGCTCGGCGTACCCGCCGACGCGATCCTGGTCGAGCCCAACGCCACCAACACCGGCGACAACATCGACTTCACCCGTACCCTCCTGAGCGAGCACGGCTACTTGGACTCGATCAAATCGGTGATGCTGGTCTCCCGCCCGTACCAGCAGCGCCGCAGCTATGCCATCTGCCGCAAACGCTGGCCGGAAGTGGACGTGGTCTGCGGATCCCTTCCCCTCGCCCTCGACGACTACGTGGCCAACCTCGGAGACGTCGATCGCGTTATCAACATGCTCGTCGGCGACACCCAACGAATCTGGGTCTACCCGACGAAGGGCTGGGCTATCGAGCAGGAAGTACCCGAGATCGCGCAAGACGCCTACCGCCGCCTGGTCGACGCCGGGTTCACCCGACGCCTACTCCCCGAGTGAAACACCATCCGCCCTCGTGCAATGACGGTTGCGGCCCGGTCAGGCCCAGTACCCTGCACCCATGGGCCGCCGTATCGATTACCACCAGGATCCGAACGCACCCACCGCCAACAGCGTCCGCCCGAGTGCCGGCGCTTTTGTTCGCCGCGGCGACCACGTCCTTCTGATCGCCGCTCCGACAATGGCAACTGGTCGACGCCTGGAGGCGGACACGATCCCGGAGAGTCCCTCAGCCGCACGGCAATCCGCGAGACTGCCGAGGAGACCGGCGTCAACATTCGCCTTACCGGCATCGTCGGAATCTTCACCGATCCAACCCACCTCATCCGCTACACCAGCAATGACGAAGTGCGGCAGGAATTCTCGGTCATCTATCGCGCCGCGCCCATCGACGGCGAGCCGACGACCAGCAGCGAAAGCACGTCCGTCGAATGGGTTCCTGTCGAACGGATTCCGACGCTGACGATGGACCCAAGCCAGCGCAAGCGCATCGACTGGGCACTCACCAACGCCGAGCCGCACATCGATCCCGAACCTCGCTGACCGGCCACCAGGCCAGCCTCCCAACTACTTCGGAGCTATGAGCGAAGGCCGGAACACCTTCATGCTCGGCTATCCCCGCCTCCTCATCGGCCCAGTGTCTCGCTCCATTCGGACGAGCAAAGAGCGCTCCTCCGTCGCGTCGCTCCGCGATGCCTACGGCACCCCTTGACACGCCCTCCCTCCACCGAGGGCCGCCTGTATGAGAAGCAGGGAAAGAAGTCGCCTACGAACGCCACTCGGCGATGCGATCCCGCAATGGCTCGAGCGCCCAAGAGATCTTTTCCCGCAGACTTTCCCGCCTGGACACAACCAGAACCGGGCCGCGGCCCTCCAAGCCCCACAGCAGTTCGCCAGAGGCACCTCATCGCTTTGATTCCGAATATGGTTGCTGGTCAGCGGAGGGCGGGGGTGGTGAGGTCGAGGGTCAGGTGGTTTCGCCAGTCGTTGAGGCAGATGGCGTTTGGGCCCTCGAAGCGCACGCTGATGAACGGGTTGGAGAGGAACACGGGGGCGACCCACCGCAGTGCGCCGGTGGGGTCGAGGCGGGCGAGGTAGCCGAGATTGCCCATGCCACCGGCGCCTCCGCCCGACATCAGTCCGGAGCCGTCCGGGAGCGGGGTCTCGAAATAGCAGTCGCGTTCATGGCAGCCGTAATCCTCGATGACCTCGATGACGTCGAACGGTTCGCCGATCTCGAACGGAATCGGCCGGCCTGCATTCGGGTGATAGGCGCCGGGACCTGCGACGTCCAACTCCAGGCCGGTGTCGTCGGGCCTGTAGATCCCATCGCAGCGAGGAATCCAGTTGTCCTTCCAAGGGTCTGCGACCAGCCCCATCGTTGTCCCCTCCGAACACGCGCCCGTAGCGAAATATGGTTGCCTGCAACCGATCCCGCAACGCACCCATTCCGCGATGGCACCGTACCGCAGAGATTGAGCCCAGTGAGCGGCCGCGTCGCGAGTGCGCCTGTCGAGGTAGTTGCACAACTCACGGATGGCTCATTGCTCTGGGTCGGCGGATCCTGGGTGCGATGCCCGCCCGTTCAGCGCACCGAACTGCGGTTATAGAGATCATGGTTGCTGGAATGTGATCTGCGCGGATAGGTTTCGGCGGTGCGTGGATTCAGTAGGCGGATGCTATTGGGAGCCGGTGCGATTGCGGCTGGGGGGTTGGTGAAGGCGGCGGGGGCTCGGGCGGGGGTGCCGATCGTGGGGCCCGCGTTCGATGCGCAGTATCGGGCGATTACGAAGTTTGCCGGGGGGCGGTGGCATTGCCTGGTGAGTGATTTGGGGTCGGGGAAGCCGGTTGCGGTGGTGGAGGAGGATGCCGACTTCGTTATCGAGGGGGCCAGTGTGCAGAAGCTGGCGGTGATGACGGCGGTGATGAGCGAGGTCGATGCCGGGCGACTACGGATGTCGGATACCACCACGCTCGACGCGGATATCGTGGCCGAAGGTAGCGGGCTGTATTTGAATCAGGCGGCGTTCGGGGATCAGCTCACTGTCGCCAATTTGATGACGACGATGTTGCAGGTTTCGGATAACACTGCGGTGCGGTTGATGTCGCGGTTCGTGTCGGGGGATCGGATCAACGAGACGTTGGAGGGGTTGGGGTTCAAGGAGACTCGGGTGGTGCCGATTGCTGGGGACAGTCGGTTTTATCTGGGGTATACGACGCCTAGGGAGAACAATGAGTTGTTGTGTCGGCTCGCGTCGGGGACGTTGTTGTCGAGCCAGTCGACGCGGGACGTGTTGCGAATCATGTCGTGGTCGGCGGTGGGGTATACCGATGGGGTGCGGCGGAATATGTCGTCGGATGAGCGGGCTCGGTTTGCTACAAAGCATGGGGCGTCCGAGGACAAGCGGCATGATACGGGGATCATGTTCGATGCGGCGGGGGCGCCGTTGATGGTGTTCTCGTTCTTTGCCGATCAGGCACCGGATCCCGACAATTACGGCGCAACCAATCCGATTGTCGAGGCGCATGCCACGCTCGGGCGGGCGTTGCTCGATACCTATACGCAGCTGTCGCCATTGCAGTCGTTCATCGATCCCAAGAAGATCTCGGCGGGTGGGCACTGAGCCCAGCCGACGCACCGGGCCGGAGCGTCAGCCCGCCAGCAGGTTTCGCATGGCGGTGAAGACCTCTGACGCGCCGCCGAGGGACCAGCCGCCGTCCACGGGGATGATCGCGCCGTTCACGTAGGAGGCCTGCGGGGAGGACAGCCACAGGCAGCAGTCGGCGATCTCCTGGGCGGTGCCGTAGCGGCCCAGGGGGAAGGATTTGGTCACCAGTTCGGCGAGTTCGGGGGTTGGGGCCAGGCGGGACATGCCCTCGGTGTCCTCGATGGGGCCGGGGACGACGGCGTTCACGCGGATACCGGCGGGCGCCCATTCCAGGGCCGCGACCTTGGTGAGCATGTCGACGCCCGCCTTGGCGGCGCAGGCGTGGGCCTGCATGCTCATCGGGATGGTGGCCTGCGGCGCGGAGATATTGATGACCGACGCGCCCGGCGTGCGTAGGTGCTCGCGGGCGGCGCGTAGCACATTGAAGGTGCCCTTGAGGTCGATGTCGACGACGGCGGCGAACGCGCCAGGCGACATGGCCTCCGTGGCGGCCGGAAAGTTCCCGGCCGCGCCCGAGACCAGCACATCGAGCTCCCCGAGCTCGTCGCAGGTGGCGGCGATGCCCGCCGCGACCGCCTGATAATCACGGACGTCGGCGGCGAAGCCCAGGGCGGTGACCCCGCATTCCCCGAGCGAGTCCACCGCGGCGCGGACCTTCTCGGGCGTGCGGGACAGCACCGCCACCGATGCCCCGGCCCGCGCGAAGGCCTGGGCCACAACGAGATTGATGCCGCTGGTACCCCCGGCCACGAAAACCGTGCGGCCGGAGAAATCGAAGAGATCGCTCATCCCATGATTCTGCGGCGACCACGGCTCACGCGGCGGCGAAACGGACGGCGAGCTGGGTGCGGCTGGTGCAGGAGGTTTCGGCGAGCACCCGGCTCAGGTGCTTCTTCACGGTGTCGACGCCGATGAACAGACGCTCGGCGATCTGCCGGTTGGTGAGCCCGCGGGCGGCCAGATCGGCGACCTCCCATTCGCGCGGGGTCAGCTGCCAGTTCGCGGTCGCGGCCCGGCGCTCGCGGTCGCGGGCGAGCTGCTCGGTGACCAGCGGGGCGAGGTGACGGCGCAGGGCGTGCAGGACGGCCAGATCACGTTCGGGCACGCGCAGCGCGTCGGCGACGGCCATGCTGACGAACAGGACTCCGGCGGGCCCGGCGTCCATCACCATGGCAGCCTTGTCGGCAATGCCCTTGGGGCGCAGAAAGTCCGCGAGAAATCGGGTACCGCCCGGCACCTCGCTGAGCCGGATCACGCCACGGGTCCGCAGCAGTTCGGCGACCTGCTCACTGCGCAACGGGTCGACCTCGGTCCAGCGGGCGGCGTAGGCGGCGAGGAATTCGGCGGTGTAGCCGCCCTGGATGCCGCAGCCCTCGTTGATCGCGTCGGCCAGCGTATTGCCGTGCAGCACGGCGACTCCGGTGAAACCGAACCAGTTCTGCAGCGCCAGCAGCAGCCGCCCCCGGAACTCGGTCAGATCGCCGGCGCGGTCGACCGACTCCAGCACGCCGATCACGCGCCGGTGGTCCTCGACGCTCAACGGATCGCCCTCTGGCAGGGGCCTCGGGCGGCGGTTCGGATCGGTGAGGGCTCCAGTCACCCTCCCATATTCCACCTTTGGGCCATGCCGGGCCACGCCGCGACGCGGCAGGCTCTGGGACATGACCGCGGGCCGATCGGCCCGGGCACAGCGAGAAGGATCGACCATGAGTGCAGACGACACCCGGCGCTGGCTGATCACCGGGGCCAACAGCGGCTTCGGGGCGGCCTTCACCAAGGCCGTGCTGGCCGCGGGCGACGAGGTGGTGGCCGCGGTGCGACGGCCCGAGAGCATGGCGGATGTGGTTGCCGCGCACCCGGATCGGGTGCAGGTGGTGACGCTGGATGTGCGGGACGCGGCCGCCGCCGAGCGGGCGGTGAAGGCGGCCGGGCGGATCGACGTGCTGGTCAACAACGCCGGATACGGGATCGTCGGCGCGATCGAGGAGACCGCCGAGGCCGATCTGCGCGACGCCATGGAGGTGATGTTCTTCGGGCCGCTGCGGCTGACGCAGCTGGTGCTGCCGCAGATGCGGGAACGCCGCGCCGGGGCCATCGTCCAGCTGACCAGCATGGGCGGGTTCATGTCGTTCGCGGGCGTCGGCGTTTACAGTGCCGCCAAGGGCGCGCTGGAGCTGGCCAGCGAAGCCCTTGCCGCCGAGGTGAATCCGCTGGGCATCCAGGTGCTGATCGTCGAGCCCGGCGAATTCCGAACCGGTTTCGCCAAGCCCGCCGCACTCACCTTCGGCTCGGCCATCCCCGACTACGCCGCCACGGTCGGAGCCATCCGCGACGGCCTGCCCGCCTCCGACCAGCAGCAGACCGGTGACCCGGACAAGGCGGCGGCCGCCGTGCTCGCCGTCGTCGGGCAGCCGAATCCGCCACTGCGCCTGGCCCTGGGCGCGGACGCGGTCGGAGCGATTCGCGGCAAGCTCGCCACGGTCGCGACCGAACTCGACGCCACCGCGCACCTGGGCCTCACCACCGCCTTCGACTGATCGGCCAGCGGATAAAAAAGCGGATGGCCGCCGGCAAATGCCGACGGCCATCCGCGGTGGCTCTGTGGCCGTGCGATTACAGCATCGAGCTGCCGGTGAACACGGCGGACACGACGTTGGCGAGGATAGACAGCAGTTCCATGTGGGGGCGACCTCATCGGGTTGGAGAATGTGGAAACCGCAGCCTGCTGGATTCGGCTGAATCCAGCATGACGTGCGGGTGAACAGTTCTACCGACCCGGCGGGGCAACTCGCAAATTATCGGGCTGTCCGGATTTGTGTAACCAGGGTCACACCGCGCTGTTACCGTGGCGCTTACCCGCCGCCGAGTCGGGGTGGCGGCTCGGCACTCGGAGGTGGTCGACGTGGCCTCGGTATTGGAAAAGGCACAGCAGCGGGTGGTGCACACGGCGGAGACGCTGCGGGGGCTGCGGAAGTTGCGGGAATTGGGGCTGACCGATCCGCGCAAGCCGATGGAGACGATACGAACCGCGTTGGAGGGCAGGGTCTTCGGGCCGCCTGCGACGGCGGTGCGGCGGGCCGCGCGGATGTGGCCGGAGCGGGCGGCGGTGGCCGATGAGCACGGGGAGCTCACCTACCGGGAGCTGGACGAGCAATCCAACGCCCTCGCACGGGGATTGCAGCGGATGGGGGTGAAGCCGGGCACGGTGGTCGCGGTGCTGTCGCGCGATCACCGCGGGCTGCTGCTCACCATGGTGGCGCTGGGCAAGCTCGGGGCCCGATTGGCGCTGATGAACACCGGTTTCGCCAAACCGCAGTTCGCGCAGGTGTGTGAGCGCGAGAACGTGAAGGCGGTGCTGCACGACAGCGAGTTCCTCGGACTGCTCGACGCGCTGCCGCCGGAACTGCCGCGGGTGCTCACCTGGGTCGACGAGGGCATCGAGATTCCCAGCGGCGCAACGACTCTGGACGAACTCATCGCGGCCAACGCCAAGGCCCCACTGCCCGCGCCCAAGAAGCCGGGTGGATTCATCATCCTGACCAGCGGCACCACCGGCCTGCCCAAGGGCGCACCGCGCGAGCGGACCGGGCCGCTGGCCACCGTGCAGATGGTGGATCGTATCGACTTCCCGCAGGGCGGGACCATGGTCATCGTCTCGCCGATCTTCCATTCGACCGGATTCGGAACCTGGCTCGCCTGTTGCGCTTTCGGCAACAAGGTGGTGACCATCCGCCGCTTCGACGCCGAGTCGACGCTGCGCCTGATCGCCGAGCACCGCGCTCAGATGCTGGTGGCGGTGCCGACCATGCTGCATCGAATGGTGGAGCTGGACAAGACGATTCGTGATAGTTACGACCACTCCTCGTTGCGCGGCATCGTGATCGCCGGGTCGGCGCTGTCGCCGGAGTTGTCGGTGCGCACCGCCGAGGTGTTCGGGCCGGTGCTCTACAACCTGTACGGGTCCACCGAATGCGCGGTCGCCACCGTGGCGCGCCCGGAGGATCTGGCCATCGCGCCCGGCACCGCGGGCCGCGCGCCGACCACCTGCGAGGTCGCGCTCTTCGACGACGACGGGCGGCGCATCCGGGCCAAGAACGTGAAGGGCCGCATCTTCATTCGC
Source organism: Nocardia seriolae NBRC 15557 (assembly GCF_007990715.1). Lineage (GTDB taxonomy): Bacteria > Actinomycetota > Actinomycetes > Mycobacteriales > Mycobacteriaceae > Nocardia > Nocardia seriolae. The sequence continues at coordinate 10,732 of NZ_BJWY01000172.1, forward strand.
TCCGGCTCACCGTTCAAGGGCTACACCGACGGGCGGCACAAGGAGGTCATCGACGGCTACATGTCCAGCGGCGATGTCGGCCATTTCGATGATCGCGGACTGCTTTTCGTCGACGGCCGCGACGACGACATGATCGTCTCCGGCGGCGAGAACGTCTTCCCGCAGGAGGTGGAGAACCTCCTGCTGGAGCGCCCGGACATCTTCGACGCGGCCGTGGTCGGCGTGGACGACGGCGAATTCGGCAAACGCCTGCGCGCCTTCGTCGTCCCCGAGCCCGGCGCGGAACTGACCGCCGACGAGATCAAGGCCCACGTGAAGGCCAACCTGGCCCGCTACAAAGTCCCCCGCGATGTCTTCTTCCTCGACGACCTCCCCCGCAATGCGACGGGCAAACTGCTGCGCCGAGTCCTCGTCGAGTACGAACCGCCGACCATGTAGAGCGGCGCCGAGATCGCGGCTGTGAGCTCGAGCCGCCCGTCGGCGATCCTGGGATCCCCGCCACGAGCTGGGAGATGTATTCGTTACCGCCGGTAACGGAGACCTCGGCCACACCTGGGCTGCGGGTGCTTGCTAGGGTTAGCACCGCACTGGATCTCAAGGTTGTGGTCCGTCCGCCGACTCGTCCGGCCGGGGGACCGCGGAAGGTTGTACCCATGTCACTTGCCCTTCCATCGGCTGGCACGGTTCTACGCAAGGCGGGTGATGCCGCACTCAGCGTCAATGCGATGGTTCGAGGGGGTCTGTTCAATCCACTGCGACCGGATATCGCGGCCCGGTCCGCCCTCAGCATGCTCAAGTTCGGCCCCTTCGCGGGCGCGGTCGTGCACGGCGCGAACACCAATGCGAAGAGCGCGGCCATCGTGGACGAGGGCGGTGAGCTGACCTTCGAGCAGCTCGACCAGATGTCCAACGCCTTCGCCCGCGGCCTCGCGGCGCAGGGCCTGGGCCCCGGCGACGTGGTCGGCGTGCTGTGCCGCGATCACCGCGGCATGGTGCTGACCCTGGCCGCCGCCGGCAAGCTGGGCGTGCGCGCGGTGCTGATGAACACCGGCTTCGCCAAGCCGCAGTTCACCGATGTGGCCGCGCGCGAGCAGGTCAAGGCGGTGCTGCACGACAGCGAGTTCTTCGATCTGATGTCCGCCATTCCGGCCGACATCCCGCGCATCCTCACCTGGGTGGACGCCAAGGACAATGCCGATCCGTCGACCCCGACCATCGAGTCGGTCTCGGCCGGGCAGTCCACCGACCCGGTGACCCCGCCGGAGAAGCCGGGCGGCATGGTCATCCTGACCTCCGGCACCACCGGCACCCCCAAGGGCGCGCCGCGCGACAAGGTCTCGCCGTTCATTACCGCGCAGTTCCTGGATCGAATCCCGTTGCCGCGCAACAGCACCGTGGTGATGGCCGCGCCGATCTTCCACGCCACCGGCCTGTCGCAGTTCACGCTGTCGCTGGCGCTGGGCAACCGGGTCGTGTTCCAGCAGCGCCGCTTCGATCCCGAGGGCACGCTGGCGAATATCCAGAAGTTCCGCGCCCAGGGCCTGACCGTGGTGCCGACCATGCTGCAGCGCATCCTCGACCTGCCCGAGGAGACCCTGGCCAAGTACAACCCGGCCGAGACGCTCAAGGTCGTCTTCGCCGCGGGTTCGGCGATCCCGCCGGACGTGGTCACCCGCACCCTCGACTACTTCGGGGACTCGCTCTACAACGTGTACGGCTCCACCGAGTGCGCGGTCATGACCGTGGCCCAGCCGCACGAGCTGCGCAAGGCCCCGACCACCGCGGGCAAGCCGCCGGTCGGCATCCGGGTCGCGCTCTTCGACGAGAACCGCAACCGCATCAGCGCGCCCAATGTGACCGGCACGATCTTCATCGAGAACGGGCACTCGTTCAAGCAGTACACCGATGGGCGCACCAAGGAGTACGTGGAGGGCCTCATGTCCTCCGGAGACGTCGGTCACTTCGACACCGACGGGCTGCTGTTCATCGACGGCCGCGACGACGACATGATCGTCTCCGGCGGCGAGAACGTCTTCCCGCAGGAGGTCGAGAACCTGCTGTCCAACCGCCCCGACGTCCTGGAGGCGGCGGTGGTCGGCGTGGACGACCGCGACTTCGGAAAGCGGCTGCGCGCCATCGTGGTTCCGGGCCCGGACTCCAAGCGCGACGTGCAGGAGATCAAGGACTACGTGAAGGAGAACCTGGCGCGCTACAAGGTGCCGCGCGAGGTCATCTTCCTCGACGAGCTGCCGCACAATGCCACCGGCAAGCTGCTGCGCAAGCCGCTCATCGAGATGGATGTCACGGGGAACTAGCCAAAACCGTTCGTGCCCCGCCGGTTAATAC
>NZ_BJWY01000173.1 GCF_007990715.1 Nocardia seriolae NBRC 15557
GGACAGTAGCGGGTATCCCATTCGGTGAGCATCTGCCGCAATGTCTTCGGCAATGGTTTCTGCGCGCGGGTTTCGAGGGTGGCCTGCTGAGCGAGCTTGTACTGGGTGACGAGTTTCGGGTTGTGTCCGTGCACAGCCCGGTACCGGGCGGCGAGCTGCTCGAAGCGGGCGATGATATCGTCACGGCGGGAGAACTCGGTGATCATGTCCTCGCCGACGCCGACCACTTCGAGGACGGGTTGCTTGCCGCGCCCGCGAAAGCGTTCTTCGAACCGTAATTCCATGCTGCGCTTGAGTTTGCCGACGATGGTGGCGTTGTAGCGGCATGACAGCGACACCGTCGCCGCATACAACGCACGGGCATCGAGCGCCGACCACTTGCCGTCGCAGCCGAGGACCTTGCCCGAAATCACCGCGTGGGTGTGCGGATTCGGATCGCCGGCGCGATTGTCGAAGTGATGGAACGCGGCGATGACCAACCCGGTCGCGTCGATCTGCCTCACTCCATTGGCGCCGCGGCGGGTGACCGCGTACCGGGACTCGGCGAACGCGAGAACCTCCTGCACAGCCTCGAAGTGAGCGCGCCAGATCTCCCGGCGGACATCATCGGAACCCAGACCCCACAGGATCGAGATCGACTTGGCCGGGGTGAACACGCAATCGAACCCCGCCACCGCCTTGCGCGTACCGGCCTTCTCGGCGGCCAGCGCATCCTCGATTTCGGTACGGGAGGGGGCTCGGCCCAGGACAGTGGTGAGGTGTTCACGAGCGGCATCGGTGCGCAGAATCGTGCGCTCATCCCAGTCCGGGCGACGCCTCTGAGCCGCGATGAATTCGGCGATTCTGCGGTCGGTGATATCGCGGATCGGGGACGGCTCGGTGGAGAACTCGTAGAACATTCGGCCGATCCGGGCGGCCTCGAGGGCCTGGGGCACGGATTTTCCGTCCGCGATTGCCGCCGCAATTATCGAGTCGGCGTCAGGGTGTAATCCTTCTCCGAACAATGCCTGCATCTGGGCTTCGGTGACCATTCCCGACAGGCCGAGTTCGGTCGCGCCTCGCCCTATCCAGACACCCGGTGGGGTACCGTGCTCGGTGTAATAGTCAGTGAGATCCCGGGTGCGATCACGCCCACGATCACCGGTGGCAACCTGGCTGGTCAGATACAGGTAGCCATCGCCAGCATGAAGTCGATGAAGCGTCATCATTATTTCGAAGATAACGCCGTATGTAAACTTAAAAAAGACATTATCCGCGAGTAGCATTGGAAATGCAAGAGGTGTGAATTTCAGGACATAAGAGCCCATATGGGATCTTATGTAACGCAGACTTGGGGGTTGAAGAGAATGGATGGAAATGGAATCTTGGAAGGGTGAAATGAGGTGATGGAAAAGTGAATGCGCCACGCGCGGCGGTTTCGATCGTTTGACGCGCGGACGCGAAGGGAGGTTGGCGATGGCGGAGAAGCCGAATGCGCGCCAGTGGGCGCGGGAGGTGACGGCGCGGCTGTTGGCCGAGCAGGCGTGCGTGTTGCGGGAGAACGAAACCGATCTGGCGGAATTCCGCAAGCAGCACGGCCGGTGGGAACGAACAGCCCGGAGACGGGAAGCGGCGATCGCCGCAGTGGATGCTCGATACCGGCAGACCGAAACGGAAGCCGAAGCGGGCGCGGGAGCCGCGCTGAGGCGGCTGCACGCACGGGGAATGGGAGAAACCCAACTGTGTGAGATCACCGGACTCGGCCCGGCGCGGGTACGACGGTTGCTGCGTAGCGGACAGACCGGAGTCGCGGGCTCGCCGTCAGGAGTCGGGGTCGATGTGGATGAGGGTGGAGCGGGGGATGGTGCGGCGCAGGCCGGGCAGGGCGAAGATGCGCAAGGCAACGCGGGAATCCCAGAAGCCGTGCTTGAACGCCCACGCCCAATGCCCGAGCAGCCAGATGAGCAGACCGAGCGCCAGCCACGGCAGTCTGCCGGGGATCGCGTAGGCAGGGCGGAATACGATCGTGAGCAATGAGTCGAAGAACAGGAAGAAGCCGACGATGCGGGCGAGGATCGGAAACGCCCACCACAACAGCATCGCTACGAGAATGACGACGGCCGCTAACCAGATCAGACCCATGAGAACGCCTCCTTGTGTTCGACAGTGTGGTCAGGCAGGGAGCGGTGTCTCGACTGGACGCCGATACCCGCTGGTAAATACCGGGATTGGGGAAACTGGATTCGATCAAGCGCGGGTGGCGTGGGGCGGCCGGTCGTAGAAATGGGCCTGGCCGATCAGCCGCTCCTCGTGCGCGCAGAAGACATGGACGTTGACCGCGTCGAGCAGATCGTCACGAGCCTGGGTGAGCTCGTGCACCTGCCGTGCGAGGCGGCGGTTCTCGGATTCGACAGTCCGCAATCGCGCCGACAGCAGCACCACGAGCGCCATGCAGGCATCGAGATCGCACGCGCACCGATCGACGGGCAAAGCGTTGTGGACCGACGCGGCGGGTGCGCGACGGTCTGGGATGTGGTGGGCAGGCATGATTGCCACCTCCGAACGAAATCAGGCACAGACGAACCCGCCCGAAATCGGGCGGGTTCGGTGCGGAACGCTGGGGCAGACGGGCCCCGAGAGGGAGCGGATAACGGTCAGAAGTCGGGCTGGTCGCCGACTCCTGCACCGACGAGCGCAGGCTTGCCGCGGCGGGCGGCCTGCTGCTTCGCAGGTGCCTTCTTCGCGACCGGCGTGGTCGCGTGCGGGTCCTCGTCCAACTCGACCGGGGCCGCGTCCTCGGGATCGTCGACGGAGACCGCGACGGTGGTGAACCGCAGTGAGGCTGCGATGTCGTCGACCATGACCTCTGTGATCCACTGGGTGACGTCGTTGCGGTCCTGGTAGTTGCGCTGACGCAGTCGGCCGGTCACGATGACGCGCGCGCCCTTGAACAGGCTTGCGGCGACGTGGTCGGCCATCTCGTTCCACACGACGCAGCGCATGAACGCCGTTGCGCCGTCACGCCATTCGCCCGAGGCACGATCGTAGACGCGCGAGTTCTGCGCAACGGTCAGGTTCGCGACGACGTGGCCGCTGGTCAACTGCTTGTAGTCGGGGTCGGTGGTGAGGTTGCCGATCACGGTGACGGTGATTTCTCCAGCCATGACGATGCACTCCTTGAGACGAAGGGAAAGAGCGAGAGGCAGACCGCCGCGTCCCTCCGGAATCCCCATCACGGTGAAAACCCGTGATCGGGTGGTGCACCGGAGGGCTGGCGATCTGCGGCTCCGCCATCAGGGGTGGGCCGGGCCCATCGGGCCGACGGGGGTTCTGCGGCGCGGAATGGGGATCGCCGCTTGCGGCGACCGGAGCGCAGCGGAGGCTCGTCCCCATTCCGTGACGCAGGTTCATCGGCGGGAACCCGGCCGACCCCTGATCCCCTTGGGGCAGATCGACGGCCCACCGGGACAGCGACCGACCAGATCCCTCGCCCTACTTGATCGACCTGACTCGATGAGGATGGAACGGGTCGAGTAATTCGTGGTCGCCGTGCTCGTCGCAGTAAGCGGTCGATAACCAGCGGCGGATTCCCCACCGCTCCATATCAATCCAGCGGGTGGCGGGTTTGGTGCATCCGGAGGCGTAACACCCGATGCCTCCGTTCGAGAGGCGGTCGCAATGCTGGACCGAGCCTTTGCTACTCCCTTTGCCCATGCGAATGTCCCTTCTCCGGGGATGGGTTTGGTCGAAGGTCACCGCTGGTGGGCGAAGCGGCGAGGGCGGTGCGCGCCCAGCTCCAAGCCGTTGTCGACCGTTCGTGCAAGCTCGCGGGCGGAGAAGTCGTCATGCCCGATGTGGACAGCGCCGGCGGCGGTGAGGGCGTCGTGCGCGAGTTTCTTGTCGAGTTCGCCGCCGGCGACGAGCCGCCCAAGGGTGAATGCCGCGCGGAACAGGGTGGTGTTGCGGGTGCCGGGCGCGGCAGCGGTGACCTTGCGGGTTTCGGCGTCGATGATCGCTCGTAGATACGCATCCGGATGACGCGGCGGCGCAGCAGGATCGGCCGAGACAGGGGACGGTGGCGGGGTGAGCAACCTGAGCAGCCAAGGTGGCAGGTCGGCGGTGGGTCGGTTGGCGAGGAGCCGGTACTCGCCCTGGCTGGTGCGGGATCCGGCAGCGACGACATAGCCGCCGTGGCCGCGGGAATCGATTCCGGGCCCGAGACGAGCGGCGGTATTGGGCAACCACAGCCCGCCGTCGGGAATCCGGTAGTAGAGGTGACGCCCACCTGTGGGGGTGGATACCGCGTAGGTGATCAGAGAACGCTGCTCCCCCATCGATTTCGCCAGCCGCAGCATCGTTTCGGGACCGCTTTCGCCGTGATGAGTGTCGAGGTCGATGACATGTAATCGACTCGGACCGGTTGCGACGCCGACGTTCCTTCTGGATTTCGGAGGCCAAAACTGTTTGATACGAACTTCGTCGATGGTGGCCTGCTGCTGCCATCGTGTGATGGCAGGGATTTTCGAGCCCGGCCGCAGCGGAAACACGAACCAGCCGCGAGCGGCGGCGGACAGCGCAGCATCACGGAACCGATTGGCAGACACGGCAACTCCTTCCTCGGCGGGAATGAAAGTGGGGCAGATGTGGCGAGCGGGCGGCCCCGGGATGGGAACCGCCCGCTCGCAGGTACGAACGCGGTCAAGAATCGATATCGATCGTGGCGGGGTCGAGGTCCCCGGCGGCCGCCTGCTCGACAGGGGTGAGGTGGTGGCCGTTGTCGGCGAGGAAATGCAGGTACCGGCGGACACCGCGGTCGGTGTGGCCCCAGGAGTCCTTGCCGGTGCGTTTCTCGTAGGCACCCAGTACAAGCCCGAGTGTGATGACCTGGCAGCGGGACGGTTTGGAGGTCGAGATGAGCTTCAGCAGCTCCTCGCGGCCCCTGGGGATACCGAGGAGTTGGTGGGCGGTCAGGTCAGCGTCGGATTCGTCGAGCAGGCCGGGGTTGTCGGCGAGCGCTTCGGCGATGAACACCGGCGCGAGCGGTGGCACGGTCTTGCGCGCGAGCAGGCGGGTGGTGACGAATTCCCGCCGGGCCTGCAATGCGGCCTGGCCCTGCTTGTTCAGTCGTGTTCGACGCAGGTCGGCCAGTCGTTGCTGTTCGCGCTGCTCGGCCGCGACCCGGGCGGCTTCCTCGCGCTGCGCCGCGGCGACCCGGGCTGCTTCCTCCCGTCGGGCGGCGGCATGAGCGGCCTCGGCGTCTTCGTCGTCAGTCTCGACTGTGTCCTCGGCGTATCCCTCACCGTGTGGCGGCTGATCGGGCTCGATGTCGTCGGCTGCGTCGGCGATGTCGAAATCGGCGGCCAGAAGCAAACCGGAATCGTCGAGGCGTTCGGCGCGCAGGTAGCAGGTCGGTTCCCAGATCGGTTGCCGCCGCACGGTGTCGGCATGGCGACGGCCTTCGGCCGGGGTTGCGTTCGGCTGGCCCTTGGTCGTCCAGTCGACAGTGTCCGGGGCGATGGTTGTGCCGGTGTCGGAATCGACGACGACTTCCTCATCGGTGGGATAGCAATACACAACCCAGTCGGAAGGCCGGGCGTGCACCACCGCGGCGGTGACTTTGCCTCCGTCGCTGGTGCACAACAGCTTGTGGCTGATGAACCGATCGTCTTCGTCGCTGGGTTCAGCGTCGAGGACTCCGAATCCGAGTGCGGCATACGGCAGGGATTCGAGGAACCGCTGCCGCGTCTCGGCACGGTCGTTGGCGATGCGTTTGGCTTCGTAACCGAACATCGCGCGGGAGGTGGCCAGCAACCGTTTCACCGCGTCGGTGTCGTCGACCGCCTCGTACTCGGCGATGACCGCGGCCTGCTCCAAATCGAGCTGTCCCTCGTCGACCGCGCGGCGGGCGGTGTCGCTGCCGCCGACGGCCACAGCGAGTTTCACCTGATCGCGTTTGCGTCCGACGTCGTGGCTGATGCGGGTCATCGACGCGCCGAAGGCGAACATCTGCGCCATTCCCGCCGCGCGGTCGCCCTCGGTCAATCCGATGCGATGGTCGTTGACGGTGATCTGCTGCCCGATCCGGCGGATCTCGCGCTCGGCCGCATCGACAGCGGGGGCGGGGGTGATCCACACCGGCACCCGAGGCACCTCGAAGGCCAGCGCGGTGAGCGTGCGGACCTGGCCGTCGACCACGGTGATGGTGCCGTCGGCTTCGCGGTGAGCCTTGATCGGGGTGAGCACACCGTGGCGGCGGATCGACTCGGTGACCTCGGGATAGTCGCCGAGATTGAACGACTTGCGGACGTTCTGATCGATGACCAGCTCCTCCGGAGGCAGGAACACCGCCTCCGGGGCCGTTTCACCGACATCAGGGGCTATGTCGGAGTCGGCGCGATCGTTGACGCCGGGCTGGTTGGCGGGGTCGGTCTGGCCGGGTTCTTGGATGGTGTCGATTGCTGTGGACATCGGGATCGAACTCCTTTAGTAGCGATACGGAATCGGGCGGGCAGCGACACGGGGTGTCGGTGCCCGCCCGAAGCGGTCGATTTGCTGGATTACGTTGTGTACGAGTCGAATAGGCTTCTGTGCTTTGTTGGCTCGGTTACCGCTTCTCACGGCCGGTGACGTTGAGCGGCCGCAGCCGACAGATGCCGTCGGAGTCGGCGGAATACAGCCAGTACTTTCCGCCCCAGTCGGCAGCGGCTTTCCGCCATGCGGTGATGACTTCCTGGTCCAGGACCGAGGCCGGTCCGGCTGTCCCGAAGGGGTGAGCGGATTCGTACTGTTCGCGAGTCATGGTGTCGATCTCGGCCATCGGAGGCTCCTGTTCTGGTGTGAATGTGGTTGCTGTGCACGGGTTGTCAGACCAGCTGCATGGCTTGCAGGGCGAGGTCGTCGAGGGTGTTGGCGCGGTCGGGATCGGGCAGCGTCTGCGAGTAGCTGGTGACCGCATTGGCCACACCCGCAGCCGTCAACTGTCCACCGGAAATAAAGTGCGCAAGGATCCCCGCGCGCTCGCTCTCACTGAAGCCCAACCGCTTGGACAGGACTTCCATGGTCTTCTCGGGTTGCGCGACCGGAGCCCCGGCGGCGTGTTCGAGTTCGTCGATCCGGGTGGCGAAGAACTCCGGGGACAGCCATTCGGTGACTCGGTCGCGGGTTTCGGCGGTGATCACCGCCAGCTTTTTGCGCAGGGTGTCTTGCGACCAGGACCCCACGGTGCCGGTGTCGAGTCGCTCGCCGAGGTGGCGGTGGCTGTGAGCGAACAACGGCAAGGTAAGTCCGTTGCCGCAGATCTTGACCACCACCTCCGGAGTCAATCGCACGGCATGGTGGCCGGTCTCATCGTTGCTGAACCTGAAGCCAGCGAAAACCACAGGCTCGGCACCGAGCGCGTATCCCTGACCTTCTCGCGCAGCGACGGGCCGCCACCGATCCAGATCCCCGGCGACCCGGCGGCGTTCGGCCTCGAGGTCAGGGTTCGCGAAGGCGCTGCGATATCCGGCCAGGAATCGTGGTGCCAGTGCCGACATCTGGGGTGAATAGACTTTGCAGTGCATGGTGGAGTCGGTGAGATCGCACCCGCGTATCTCGACTTCGGCTCCGGCGTCGCGGATCCCGTCGAGTACGGCAGTGAGCACGTCGAGGTTGTCGATGATCGAGTAGCGCGCAGAGACCATCGCCCGCAACACTCCCGGCTCGTGAGGCGTGCCGGAGGTGAACAGGCGCAGCAGGAATGAGCGTTCGTCGGGTTCGAGGAGCTCAGTCCCGGCGGGTCCGTGCAGCCAGCCGTTGACGTTGACGTCATACAGGTCCAGTCGATCGCTGTCGCGCATTCGGCGCAGATACCGAACCGGAATGGCGAGCTTGTCGGCGATCTGGCCGTCGGCCGCCGCAGTCGGTTGATAGAGGCCGTCGACGACGGTGACACCGCGCTCGTCGACGACCGGGGTGACCCCGAAGACCTCGATCATCCCGTCGCGTGCGCGCACCGAGGCCGCCGAGGCGACGACGTCGAGTTTGGCGGCTTGTTGCCGTTGCAGCCGGGGCAGCAATTCCTGCAACGACATATGCCGGCCACCGGTGTCGATAACCATGAGAAACCCTTTCGCACAGAGGAATTGGAAGCAGAAGATCAATCGGAGGTGAATCAGGCGTCGGCATTGTTCTGGGTGGCCCGATACAGCGCGTGCGCGGCGTCGAACTCCGCGCGCGCAAGACTGGACCGGCGGGAGGCGATGTCTTGGCGCATCGTGGCGAGTTCATAGGCACGGCTGGCTCGCTGGCGACGCTCATCGGCCTTGGAGTACCAATAATTTGGCCACGCGGAGATCGGTGAGGAAGCGCTGCGAGATCACTTGCACGACAGCGGTGACCGCCTCGATGATGTCGTCGGACTCGGCGGTCAACTGGCGACCGAGATCGATATGCAAACCGCCGGGTTCGCCCAAGACGACGACAGCGATCCCGGGTTGGCGAGCGGTCGCGTTCGGGTAGAACGCGACCGAAGCCTGCGGCGCACCGAGCCAGCGACCATTCACGGCCAGGCCGAAGAACCGCAGCAGCAGCCTCGGTCGGGGCTCGCGGTGGCCGTCGAAAACGACGGTGTGCTCGGACATGTCGACGAATACCTGTCCGCTGACCGCGGCGTCGTCGGTGGATGTCAGGGTGTAGGAGGTGCCGTTGTCGGCACTGTTGTCATAGCGATCCTCGGTGCTCTCGGGCACGGCCATGATGTGGAATTCCTTTCTTGCACAGGTGATACGGACGGACCGGGTCATTGCCGGACAGGTCGGGTGCAGTCGCTGGCCCGGCGGGCAGCCCGCAGCACGGTGGGTTCGGTGAAATCGGCCAATACGAGCTCGGCGTCGGGCGGGCGGTGCCGCCATTGCCGGTGGTAGTAGGAGGTGTCGATCTCGCCGCTCGGGCGCAGCGTGATCCCGGTGCCGGCGTGGAAGCGGGTGTATTCGGCGTCGCCGTCGCCTGCTTGCGCATCGGTGTGGCCGCTGCGGGTGAACGGGGCGGATCGTTGGGGGATCAAGAACGCCCCGTGGTCGGCGAGCTGGGCGGCGACCGCGATCGTGTGGTACTCGAAGCGATGTCCGCGATACCCGGGCGCGTCCGCGGACCGTGGCACGACGCCGTGCGGCGGGTGACTTACCGCGGCGTGGAAGGGCCGCAACCACATTCGGGGCAGTCGCAGCAGGTCCTGGCAGATCCACACCGCTTCGGGCAGGACCTTCAACCCGATCCGTACGAATTCCGGACTCTGTTCCACGCAGACGATTTCGGGTGGCGGCGCGGCATGGAAGCGGTGGTCGAACATCAGGCTCCGATGGCAGGCGAAAGCCAGCGCGCCGATCCCGGCTCCCAGGTCTATGACCCGAAATCCGTTGACGTGCAATACGAACTCACGTGCCAGCGGCGACGGCGTGAATAACGCACTTTCCCGGCACTGAGCCTCTGGATTCGGCTGCCAATGGTCGAGGACGAAGGACTTTTCGGCCTCGCTCAGATCCCGGGACAACTCCACGAGCCGACACGCCTCCCGATGCGCAGACCCGACCCTCCTGGTGAACTTTCCCATGCAGAAACTCCTTGCACGACATAGTGATTGGTGAATGACGACCCGGGTCGCGACTATCGACCGGGGCGCAATGGTGGAGATCGGCTGGTGTGGGCCCGGCGACATGCCCACACCAGCCGACGAGAAGGGACCGCACCAACCCGCTCACGCACGTGCGCGTCGGCGATGTCGCGGGTGTGGTCGGTGGGGCGTCACGCGTCGACACCGGCGGCGGGAAGGGCGGTCAAGCCGTTGCACTGTCCGTGCGCGCCGTCGGGGTTACGGTGTCTCCCTGCGGGTGTCGGCAGCGTGCGGCTTGACCGACCGCGCCGCCGGTGTAGCGTGCGCCCGCCCCACCGACCACACCCGCGGACCTCCGCATCGCGATTCAGCGACTACGGCAGCGCGTCACAGCACGGAATCACCGTGCGACGCTGTCCCGTCAGCGGGTCCGCATCGGGGCCGACTTCCGGGGCGATGTGTGAGCCGGCGGCCTGGCGGTTCATCGACAGGGTCCGGGCGGGCGTAGCACGGTGCAGACCCAGGTGTTCGTCCGCCGTTCCATGCGCCCGGCCAAGGCCAACGCGTGAAGCGATCGATCGGCGGTGCTCACCCAGATGGTGGCGCAGAACTCGACGATGTCCTCGCTCAGCCGACAGGTATGCAGGGTGGCCAGTCTATGGCGGCCCCGCGTGGACCGAGTCCGGGTGACCAACGCCGCGCGCACCTTCGGATCCAACATCGAGGCGAACTGATCGACATCACGCCGGTGATTGAACGTCTCGATCAACAGCGAGACCAGACGTACGACCCAGTCACGAACCTCACCGGATTCGCTCCACACCGGGTACCGGCCGTCGCACCGCCACGGCGCGCTGGAGCCAGCGTGGTCCCCGTGATCGTCACAACTGCTGATGACCTGTACCGGCACGAGAGTCGAATCATGGTCGGGCACAGGCGCGTGCATCGCCGATCGATCGAAACCGACGCTCGTGCGCGGGACCCCAGCGGGTCGCGACAGCGTCACCCCGCTAGCCACTGCGTCGGCGCTGTCGCCTTGAACTGTCAACGCTTGCAGGACATCTCGCGCGCACGTCATCAACTGAGCCGATCCATCGGCGATGAACCGGTGACAGCCCTGCGACGCCGCCGAGGTGACCGGTCCGGGAACCGCGAACACGGGCCGTTGGAACCGCCCTGCCCACCGCATCGTGGAGGAGGCTCCCGACCGCAGCCCCGCCTCGGTCGCAACAGTCGCGCTCGACAGGGCCGCGAGCAGCCGGTTCCGGTCCAGCAACGCATATCGATGCGGGCGCGCTCCGAACGGGTACTCACTGACAATCAGTCCGCGCCCGGCGATCTCGGCGAGCATCGAGGTGTTGCCGATCGGATACGCACGATCGAGCCCGCACGGCATGATCGCCACGGTCAAGCCGTCGACGGCGAGGGCAGCTTCGTGGGCGACAGTGTCAATCCCGAAGGCGGCTCCCGACACCACAGTCCACCCCGCCGCCGCCAGCTCGGTGCCGAATGATCGGGTGACTTGACGACCATAGTCGGTGCTGGCGGTGGCACCTGTCAGCGCCGCCGCCCGAGCCGTCGCCTGCCGCAGCGAGTGTTGGCCGCGCACCCAGAAGGCCAACGGAGCCGCGTCACCGGGATTGTCCGAACCTGTGGGCAGGCAAGCCAATAGCTCACGCGGCCACTCCGGATCCTCGGGCGTGACCAACCGTGCACCGAGAAGATCCGCCTCGTCCAGATCGCGGGCGGCAGCATCGAAGCTGCGGCCACGCTCGAGCACCGCCGGAGCCAGACCGAGACAGGGGTCGCCGGACTCGACGGCCGCGGCGGCGTCGGTGGCCCCGACACGGTCCACGAGTTCGACCAACGGGGCACAGGGCCCGGACGCGGCGCGCGCCAACAACGCCCACGCGACCCGGTCGATGCATGTCGAGGTCATCGTTCCACCGCCCTCGCCGAATCCGGCTGTGCGGCACCGATATCGACGCGCAGATCGGCGGCGATGCCGACGCCGCTACGTACAACTCGCTGCAATCGATCGGGATGCATGGCCGTCCGCAAGGCGTAATCGAGTATGAACGCCATGCGGTACTCGGGGTCGGCCGCCAGCGCCGCGTCCAACGCCACGCCCGCCAGAACACCGTCCCCGCGCAGGTAGGCATGGAACGCGAGCATGGTGGCGGCACCGGCTCGATCCGGGCCGGACAACGCGCGCGTCAGCATCGTCCAGAGTCGTTCCGCGACAGCGCAGTAGCTGCCGTTCGGCACCCCGAACAGTGCGTCACGCACCGTCGAGTCACGCAACGCGACGGCGACCTCGGCCAAATCACGCGGCGAATAGGGACCCAGATCACCGGCTCGTTTCAGCACAGCCATCACCCGCCACAGCGCCATCCGGGTGTAGGCGTCAGGATTATCGATGCGCAGGGCGCGAACGAACCGCTGATGTGCCTCGGCGGCAACCTCGTCCAGCAACTGCGCCACCTGATCCCGCGATGTCGTGTCGATCGCGACGACATCGACCACCTCGCTACGACGTCGATAGAGCGCCGACGCCTGCAACACTCGCTGAACGGCGACAGGCGATGCCGCCGGATCAGGCACGATGCCGGTCTGCCGAGCCTGAGACAGGCTCCACCACAATCCGCCGGCCGCGATCTCGCGGACGCACCACGTGCCGACGAAAGCGATATCGCACGCGGCCAACTGTTGTTCGAGAGCGTCGTGCAGCGGCCGGTACCCGGTTCCGGTCGGCCTGTCGGGCGACGGAACGGGCATGCGGTCATCCACGATGAAGGCAAGCGCGGCAACAGCATTCGAATCAGAGCACAGACGGGCCATGCGGGTCGCCGCCTCGGCATCCGACCGATCCCCGGGACGGGGCAGATCAAGTCGGGACACCACACCGATCGTGTGCGAAGCCGGTTGCGAGGACCGCATGAGCGCGACGACGACCAACGACCGGTAGGGAACGAACCCGATCATCGCGGGCAACGCCGCGATCAGATCACCGATGATGTCGACGGCGAGATCGGCCGAAACGGGGAGATCGAACTCGTCAGACATGAGCGAAGCTCCTTCGAGCGAAGAAAGCCCCACGGACACAACACAAACCACAACAACGCGGACAGCGCCGTGCCCTCGGGGCGGTGGGCGCACCGCGTCAACACCGGCGGCGGAACAGGGCGGTCAAGCCGACCCACCGACGATCCCGACCACCCGCGCTACGGTCCGCAGCCCGTTCACGGCCAACCGCGGCTTGACCGCCCACGCCGCCGGTGTAGCGTGCGCCCGCCCACCGCCCCGAGGGCACGCGCCGCGAAATGCGATGCAGTCCCGCGAATTTGACAACTCCCCATATGGGGAATACCGCGTCTGCTTGCGAAACTATCTGCGCGAGGCGCAAAATGGCCTTGAAATGCCAAAGTAGGGCAGAATTGGATTATCAAGCATATTGATTTTGCATTGAATGGGATTTCATTTCAC
>NZ_BJWY01000174.1 GCF_007990715.1 Nocardia seriolae NBRC 15557
CGACACTAGTAGGCGAGCAGGCCCTTGGCCACGTGGGTGATCTGGATTTCGTTGCTGCCCGCGTAGATCATCAGGGACTTGGCGTCTCGGGCCAATTGTTCGACATGGTATTCGGACATGTAGCCGTTTCCGCCGAAGAGCTGGACGGCGTCCATGGCTACCTCGGTGGCGGTTTCGGAGCAGTACAGCTTCATGGCCGAGGCTTCGGCCAGGGTCGGCTGTTTACCCGCGCGGCCGCGTTCCAAGGCGCTGAAGACCATGTTCTGCACATTGATCCGCGCCACCTCCATCCTGGCCAGCTTGAGCTGGACCAGCTGGAAGCGGCCGATCTCCTGACCCCACAGTTTGCGGGTCTTGGCGTAATCCACGCAGAGCCGGTGGCATTCGTTGATGATGCCCAGCGCCATGAAGGCGACGCCGATGCGTTCGGCGGTGAAACTCGAACGGGCGCTTTCGCGTCCGTCGCCGCCCTCGTGCTGTTCGGTTTCGCCGAGCAGGCGGTCGCGGCCCAGGCGGACGTTGTCGAAGAACAATTCGCCGGTCGGGGAGGCGTGCAGGCCCATCTTCTTGAAGGGCTTGCCCTGGGTGAAGCCCTCCATGCCCTTGTCGAGCACGAAGGTCAGCACCTTGCGGTCACGCTTGGCCTGCGCCGTTTTGGACTCCGGAGTGCCGTCGCCCTCGTCGAGTTTGGCGTAGACGATCACGGTGTCGGCGTAGGGACCGTTGGTGATGAAGGTCTTCTGGCCGTTGAGGATGTCGTCCTCGCCGTCGCGGCGGACGTAGGTCTTCATGCCGCCGAAGGCGTCCGAGCCCGAGTCCGGCTCCGTGATCGCCCATGCCGCAACCTTTTTCATGGTCACAATGTCGCCCAGCCAGCGTTCCTTCTGCGCCAGCGTGCCGCGCGAAAGGATGGTCGTGGCCCCGAGACCGATGCTCACCCCCATGGCGGTGACCAGGCCCATGCACACCCCGGACAGTTCGCTGATCAGCACCGCCATCAGCGACTCCTGCCCGGAGAACGGCCCGCCCTCGGAGGATTTCTCCTTCTCCGGCAGCGGCTCGCCCGCGGCGATCGTCTCCTCCCGCTTGCGCTGCTTGGCAAGCAGTTTGCCGACCGTCTCCGCCCCGAGCGCGTCGATGCCGAACTCGGAGAACAGTTTCCGGATGATCGGGTACGGCAGCATCTCACCGCTGTCGAGGGCGTCCAGGTGCGGGCGCAGCTCCTTGTCGATGAAGCCGCGCACCGCGCCGCGGATCAGCTCATCGGTCTCGGACCATTCGAACATCGTTGTCCGCCTTCCTGATTACGGCAGTCGCCCGGCGATATCGTCGATGGACCACGGGCCTTCGGTCTCGATGGTCTTCACGTCGTGCCACCCCGCCAGTTCGGAGATCGCGCCGCCCTGCACCGCGAACACCTTGCCGGTGATCGGGCACTTCTCGGTGGCAAGATACGCCACCAGCGGGGAGATATTGGCCGGACTGAAGGCATCGAATTCGCCTTCCTCCAATCCCGCCTGCTGGGCCACCATCATTTCGCCCATGCCGGGGGTGGCCAGGGTGAGCCGGGTGCGGGCAATGGGCGCGATGGCGTTCACG
Organism: Nocardia seriolae NBRC 15557; assembly: GCF_007990715.1. Lineage (GTDB taxonomy): Bacteria > Actinomycetota > Actinomycetes > Mycobacteriales > Mycobacteriaceae > Nocardia > Nocardia seriolae. The sequence goes on from NZ_BJWY01000174.1 coordinate 1,600, forward strand.
CGCACGCCGTAGCGGGCCAGTTCGTCGGCTGCCACCAGGGTGAGCGCGGCGATGGCGGCCTTGGCGGCACCGTAGTTCGCCTGCCCGGCGTTCGGGACGGTGGTGCCCGAGGCCGACGCGGTGTTGACGACCGCCGCGATCGGCTGATTACCGGCCTTGGACTGGTCCTTCCAGTACCCGGCCGCATGCCGCAGGACCGCCGCGTGCCCCTTGAGGTGCACGGCCACCACCGCGTCCCACTGCGATTCGTCCATGCCCGCGATGAACGCGTCGCGCAGGATGCCCGCGTTGTTCACCACGACATCCAGCCGCCCGAACTCCGAAACAGCCTGATCCACCAGGTTTTTCGCACCCTGCCAGTCGGCCACGCTGTCGGTGTTCGCGATCGCCCGCCCCCCTGCGGCGGTGATCTCGTCCACCACCTCGTGCGCCGGACCGGTGTCCGTGCCCTCACCGGCATTGCTGCCGCCGAGGTCGTTCACGACGACCGCCGCGCCTTCCCGAGCGAACAGCAAGGCGTGCTCGCGCCCGATCCCCCGACCGGCTCCGGTGATGATGGCGACCCGTCCTTCGAGTGCACCCATGAATAGCTCCTAAGTTCTAGATCAGTCGGCGATTTCGGCGAGTCCGTCGCTCAGTACGGTGTCGTCGCCGCGCACGGTCCGGAAGGCGTAGGTGGTGACCCCGTTACCGCCGCCGACCTTCCAGATCCGGGTCTCCAGGTCGTCGTTCGGGAACACCATCTTCGAGAAGCGCACCGCGTACCGTCGCAGCCGAGCCACATCCGCGCCCGCCACCTCGTTGAGCACACCCCACGACGACATGGCCATGGTGCACAGCCCGTGCGCGATGATGCCGGGCAGACCGGCGTCCTTGGCCACCTGATCGTCCAGGTGCAGCGGCACCGGGTCACCGGAGGCCGGGGAGTACCGGTAGGTCTGGTCGGCGTCGACGTGTGCCGTCGCCGTCGCCAGCGGCTCGTGTTCCAGCAGCGCCGGATCGAACCGGTGCGCCGGAGCCTGATCGCCCACCTTCTCGCCCGCGTCGACATTGCGGAAGAACGCGGTCAGATACTGCTCGTTGACCAGTTCCCCGGCCTCGGAACGGCATTCGATGAGGATGGTGATGGTCGAGCCATTGTCCTTCCCCTCGAAACCGATCGCCTTGGCCCGCGACACCAGCTTGTCGCCGGGCCGGATGGGCCGATGGAAGTGGAAGTCCTGCTCCCCGTGCACCACCCGCCCGAAGATGTTCATCGGGGCCACCTCGATGACCGGCACCATCATGGCGTCGAAGACCGGGACGATGGCGAAGATCGGCGGCGCCACATCGCCTTTCAGGTGCGCCGGAATGGGATCGTTGGTGGCTGCGGCGTATTCGGCGATCCGCTCGCGGGTGACCTCGAATGCCTCCTCGTCGGACCAGTTGCCCAGCCCGGAGGCATCGAATTCGACAGCCGTGGAAGCCATCTCGTCCGCCTCTCGCTCAGGCGGTCGCGGCGAGGGCGTCGAGCGCGGCGAGAGTCTTGTCCAGCTGAGTGAGGCCATCCTTCTCCACCGCCTTGCCCAGCGCCCCCTTGATCAGCGCGCCCTCGAAATCACCGGACACCGAGAACTTGCTGCCCTCGCTCTCGGGGGTGATGTCGAAGGAGAACTGCACCTTCACACCCGCCATGCCGGTGCCGCTGAGCACCAGGCGATTCGGGGTGTCGACGCTCTCCACCACCCACTCGATCTTGTTGGCCATGCCGAGCATGACGATCTTGGCGGTCAGCTTCGCGCCGGGAGCCAGCACGGCCGGCGGCTCCTCCATCCAGCGCTCGTGGATGGAGAACCACTTGTCCCAGGTCTGCGGGTCGGAGACGACCGCCCACAGGCCGTCGGGGGTGGCGTTGAGGTCCTTGGACGCTTCGATGTGTCCCATGAGATTTCCTGACTCTCGCGAAGGGGGAAAGACGTGATCAGCGGTCGGCGCGCTGGTAGGCGGTGACGACGGCCGCGCCGCCGAGACCGATGTTGTGCTGCAGGGCGGCGGTGACGTTGTCGACCTGCCGCTTGTCGGCGGTGCCGCGCAGCTGCCAGGTGAGCTCGCTGCACTGCGCCAAACCCGTTGCGCCCAAAGGGTGTCCCTTGGAGATGAGGCCGCCGGACGGGTTGACGACCCACTTGCCGCCGTAGGTGTTCGCGCCGGAGTCGATGCGGTGCCCGGCCTCGCCCTCCTTCGCCAGTCCGAGCGCCTCGTACAGCAGCAGCTCGTTGGCGGAGAAGCAGTCGTGCAGCTCGATGACCTGGAAGTCCTCGGGGCCGAGTCCGGCCTGAGCGTAAACCTGCTCGGCCGCTTTGACATTCATGTCGTAGCCGATGAGGTTGGCGGCGCTGCCGTCGAAGGTGGACTGGAAATCGGTGGTCATGGCCTGGCCGACGATCTCCACCGCCTGCCGCGACAGGTCGTGACGGTCCACGAACTCCTCGGAGGCGAGGATGACCGCGCCCGAGCCGTCGGAGGTGGGCGAGCACTGCAGCTTGGTGAGCGGGTCGTAGATCATGCGCGAGCCCAGGATGTCGTCGAGCGAATACTCGTCCTGGAACTGCGAATACGGGTTGTTCACCGAGTGCTTGTGGTTCTTGTGGCCGATCTTGGCGAAGTGCTCGGCGGTGGTGCCGTACTTCTTCATGTGCTCACGCCCGGCCGCGCCGAACATCCACGGGGCCACCGGGAACAGCACCTCGGAGATCTCCGCGAGCGCCATGATGTGGCGCGCCATGGGCTGTTCGCGGTCGTCCCAGGTGGCGCCGAGCGAACCCGGCTGCATCTTCTCGAAACCCAGGGCCAGCGTGCAGTCCGCCAGACCGCCCCGAATCGCCTGCGCCGCAAGGTAGAGCGCGGTCGAGCCGGTGGAACAGTTGTTGTTGACATTCACGACCGGGATGCCGGTCATGCCCAGCTCGTAGACCGCGCGCTGGCCGGAGGTGGATTCGCCGTAGACGTAACCCACGTACGCCTGCTCGATCTCGCGGTAGTCGATCCCCGCATCGGCGAGGGCCTTGGTCCCCGATTCGCGCGCCATGTCCGGGTAGTCCCAGTCACTGCCGTCTTCGTTCTTGCGACGGCCCGGCTTCTCGAACTTCGTCATGCCGACGCCGACGACGTAGACCTTGTTCGTCATCGAACTCCTCACATAGGGGTGCGAAAACAAACATACAAAGCTGTATGTAAAGAGGCAAGAGGGTGCGGCGAATCCCGGCAGGTATCACGAGATCGACAGGTCGCACTGGTGCAGCGGCACATACCGCCGCGTCGGTATCGTCCGGTGCGGCCGGTGTCAGTGGGTGATGTGCAGATCCGGCATGCCGGATTCGGCGGCCAGGCGCAGCTGGGCCGAGGCGCGCAGCCAGCGCCGATGCGCCCGCTCGGAATCGGGAGAGATGAAGTTGGTCACCAGGATTCCGCGCAGGGTGTCCATGGCGGTATACGCGAAATCGCGAACATGCTTGCGGTACAACTCATTCGGCACCAGCTGCGCCACCGCCAGCAGCACCGCGTTGTTGACGAACGGCTCGACCTTCTCGACCTCGGCCGCCAGCAGGCGATCGGTGCGGCTGGCCACCCACAGCTCGATGGCCGCGATGAACAGCGGCCCCTGGTGCAGCTCCCACATGAATTCCAGTGCGCTGCCAAGTGGATCATCGCCCGCCCGCACCCGGTTGATCTCCTTCATGGCCGCCTCGGTGCGCCGCTGCGCCAGATGACTGACGGCCGCCACCACCAGATCGGTCTTGGAGCCGAAGTGGTGCACCTGCGCACCCCGGGTCACCCCCGCGCGCTCGGCGACCCGCGGCGTCGTCGTCCCGGCATACCCGTATTCCACGAGGCAGTCGATGGTGGCGTCCAGCAGCCGTGTACGCGTCTCGCTGCTGCGCTGTTCCTGGGTGCGACGCGGCGGCTTCGAGACGGTGGGACTGGGCATGCGACGATCTTACACTTACATGCAGACGTGTATGTTCATGCCCGGATGTGGCTTCATCATCATTCGGGCAACTTGCTCGGTTCGATGACCTGCGCTGCGGCCGTCGCGTGGTCGAGTTCCAGTTGCCGGTATCCCGAGGAGCGGACGAACAATGCGATGATGCCGCAGGCGAATACGACGATTCCGGCAACGGGCAGGACGTGCCAGAAGCCCGCGCCGACGCCCACGAAACCCGCCGTGAGTGCGATCGGCTTCGTGACGTCAGGGCTTGCGGGACAGTGCGGCTGAGATGAGTTGTTCCCAGACGCTGAGGTCGTGGTGGTCGCCGCCGATGCGGGCCACGCCCTCGGCGGTGGGGGTGGGGCGCCAGAGGGAGCAGGGGACCAGGCCGGGTTCGAGGATTTCGAGATCGCCGAGGAGCGCGAGGATTTCCTCGTCGTCGCGCCAGCGGCCGCGGCCGAAGGAGGATTGCAGTTTCTGTTCGGCGACGCGGGTTTCCTCGTTGAAGCCGGAGCGGAAGTGCGAGATGTAGACCATGCTGCCGGAGGCGATCTGGTCGGTCCAGTAGCGGACCACCTGCTCGGGCTTCTCGTCATTGTTGAGGTGGTGCAGGATGGCGCTGAAGATGATGGCCACCGGCTGGGAGAAGTCGATGAGCCGCGCCACTTCCGGATGGCGGCGGATGCTCTCGGAGTCGCGCAGATCGGCCTGGATGACGGTGGTGTGCTCGTCGGTCTCCAGCAGGGCGCGACCGTGCGCCAGCGCGATCGGATCATTGTCGATGTAGACCACGTGCGGATCGGCCAGGTGCCGCTGCGCCACCTGGTGCACATTGTCGGCGGTGGGCAGGCCGGAGCCGAAGTCGATGAACTGCGAGATGCCGCTGCGCGCGATCTCGCCGACGGCGCGCACCAGGCAATTGCGATTGGCGTAGGCGATGTCCACCGAACCGGGCAGAGCCTTGATGAAGAAGTCCCCGATCTCCTGGTCGACGGCGTAGTTGTCCTTACCGCCCAGGAGATAGTCGTAGACACGGGCGATGCTCGGCTTGGATTGGTCCACCTGCGGTTGATTCGTCATCTCCACACCCCTGTCCGAGGGACTCCGTTGTGGCAGTAATCCTATGTAAGAGAACGTCTTCCGGCGCGCTGTTCGCGGTAACGCCCGGTGTGCCCGGGGATCATGAGTGATTCGGAGCGGGCCGGGGCTTCGGATACCCGTCCGGCGAGTCGCTCGTCGCCACCGGCGTGACCACCGTCGGGAGCGCCACGCCGCCCCCGATGGACCGAACCGGTCAGACCGCGCGCAGCCGCGTGCGGGAGGCGTAGACGTGCTCGGCGATCAAGGTGGCGATGCGGTCCGGGGCTTCCAGCATCGGCACGTGGCCGACGTCGTGGACCAGGATGCGGTCGGCGGATTCGGGGAGTTCCTCGAGGAAGCGGCGGGCGTAGACGCGGTTCGGGATGACCCGGTCGTTCTCGCACATCAGCAGTCGCACGGGGGTTCGCAGCGTGGACAGGTCCTCCAGCGCCGGGAATCGCAAGCCGCTCACCAGCATCGGCAGCATGGCCCTGCAACGCATGGCCGCGGTGATGGCCGCCTCGATGCCCACGCGCGAGGCCGCGGAGGTGTTCTTGGTGAGCAGCATGGCCACTACCTGCCGGGCCAGGCCGCTGTAGGTGATGGCGGGCGGCAGGAGTTTGCCGATCTCCACCGCCGGCACCAGCGACGCGAACTTCAACCCGACCCGCAATTGCAGTGTGGAGGGGGTTTGCCAGCCGCCCGCCGGGGCGATCGCGGTGAGGGTGCGGGCACGGCCGCGCCGGGCCAGCTCGAAGCCGACCCCGCCGCCGAGCGAATTGCCCGCGATATGGCAGGTGCGCCAGCCCATCTCGTCGAGCTGGTTCTCCACCCGGTCGGCAAGGGCGCTGACATCGAGATACCAGCCGTCGAAATCCGGTCCGCCCCAATGCCCGGCGAAGGCCGGAGCGAACACTTCGCAATGGCCGGACATGCGTTGCGCGACCTGCTCCCAGCAATGCGGGGACATCATGAATCCGTGCAACAGGAGCAGCGGTTCGCCGGAGCCGGTGTGCAGCGCGCGGATGGGCGCGGGCGGGGCGATGGGCTTGGTGGTGCCTGACGTCATCGTCGTCACCCCTTCCTGGACCTCGATGTCCGTGAAGAGAGTCGGTAAGCCGCATTGTACGGTCGTGAAGTGGCGAAAATCATCAGTACGTGCAACGTCAATGGGGTGCGTGCCGCGTCGGGCAAGGGACTGCTCGAATGGCTGGCCGCTACCGAGGCCGATATCGTCTGCCTGCAGGAGACTCGGGCGACCGATGAGCAAACCCGTAGCGCGCTAGCTCCCGCGCTGGACGCGGGCTGGTTCCTGAGCCATGCCGAGCCGGGTCTGAAGGGCCGGGCGGGCGTGGCCATCCTGTCCCGCAAGGAGCCCGACGCGGTGCGCGTCGGGGTCGGCCTGCTCGCGGACGGAACCTGGACTCCCGTCGAGGAATTCGCCACCCTGGGCCGCTACGTCGAGGCCGACTTCGACGAGCTGACCATAGCCAGCGTCTATGTCCACACCGGCGAGGCCGACACGCCGATGCAGGACGAGAAGTACCGCTTCCTCGACGCCATCGGCGCGCGCATGCTCGCCCACCCCGGCGAGTTCGTGATCATGGGCGACTGGAATGTCGCGCACACCGAACTGGACATCAAGAACTGGAAGGGCAACGTCAAGAACGCGGGCTTCCTCCCGCAGGAACGCGCCTGGGTCTCGTCCATGCTCGCCGCCGGATACCACGACGTGGTCCGCGACCTGCACCCCGGCGTCCCCGGCCCGTACTCCTGGCACTCCTACCGCGGCCGCGCCTTCGACAAGGACGCCGGTTGGAGGATTGATTACGCCCTGGCCCGAGGCGACATCGCGTCTCGCGCCAAGCAGGCCGTCGTCGAGAAAGCCCCCACTTACGCCGAACGCTGGTCAGACCACGCCCCGGTCACGGTTCAGTACCGCTGAACCTCTCCAAGAAGCCCCGTACCCAGCTCACGCTGGGTACGGGGCAGCCAGGCGGCGAACTGCAGTGCAGGCCCCGTGGGATCGCTAGAATGAGCCACGCTCCCAATCGATTTCGTTGACGCGAGTGCTGCCCTCCTCCAGTCGATCCAAGACCAATCGCGCGACCTGGCCGACCATAGTTCGGCCAGCAGCCAATCGCTCGAGCGGCAGCGCGCCGGTTGGGCGGTCTTCCGACACCACGCGCTGGCCCGCTCGGCCAGTGCGACCAGCGGCATGTGCGGACGTGGCGAGATGGCGGCTGCGGGAGGGGAGTGTCACGGAGGGAGGAGGGGAGTGTCACGGAGTCGGTGGGGCCCGCTTAGGGTGTTGTGACGGTGAGAAATCGGGGAGATATGACCGCCGAAGGATGGGCTCGGCTGCTCGAGGACATGCCGATGTTCTTGTATCCGGACTATGACGAGCAGTTCCAGAGGGTGTGGCCGCAGACCGGTGAGAGCATCGAGCTTCGCGATGTGGTGAGCAACGATCGCATCCTGTTCTTCGCCAACCGCGACATCGTGGAGATCTGGGTGATGATTCCCGATGATCCGCAGGCATCGCAGCGTTTGCTCTCGGTCATGCAAGGGCAGCGAACACTCGCCAGGACCCTTGTGCCGCATCCCGATTCGGGGGAGCTGGTCCCACGCGAGGAAGCCCTGTGGCTTCCGGTTCCACGGTTGGAGAAATTCCGATGGACGAGTTGGCTGCACACCGCCGACGACTACAAGCCGCAGGTCGCGGCCGCTGTCGTCGAGGTTCTACGAGACGGTTTGGGCTCGGATCCCGGTCGGTTGCGTTACCGGGCTTGGAACTACCAAGGTCCTGCTCGTGGGCTGCTCGGGATCTCGTACCTCTCGACCGTTGAGCCTGATCGGCCGACCCAGCGTGGTGTGCCTCAACGGTGTTCGGAATGGGCGGACTTCATCGATCGCTTGGATTGGGCAGTGACCACCCTGCCGGTCGGGGAAATGCTGGTCCTGTCCGCCCCTGCGAAGGGCAGAGAGTCCTGCCACGTGCAGTTCTACCAACTCCCGGACAGTCCGGCGCGGGCCCACGAGTGCATCATCTGGGACCAGGCGCGGCTGGAGATCGACGAGCTCGATGCGCGGATGACCGGATTGGGCTGGAGTTGGGATCCTGAACTCCTTGGTGGTGAGGATGATCCGGTCTGGAGCCGACCGCCCGTTCACGCCACGTGCTATCCGACCGTGCGGGACGCGGCCGAACTCACCGCAGCAACGTTCCGTGAGATCGCGGGCGTGAGTACCCCTTCGGAGCTCGTGTTCGACTCGATGTCCGAACCCGCCGTGACCTATCTGGTCGACGAGTTGGGGTTGAACCGCAAGCACACGTGAGGCGTCGCACGCACTTGTTCGGTGCCGGGCAACGCGGCTGAGCGAATGGGTTCAAGTCCCAGTTCGGAGTTCACGGTATTCGGCAGGATAGTGCGTTCGGCGGGCGTATTCATGCAGTTGAACGCTCATCGGTATCATCAATTTTCTTGGGTTCCAACGGATCTCGACCGTTATGCGCGACGTAATGAAGAGGCCCGATGGTATCTCACTTGCTCATGGAGACGTTGAGTTTGCCCGGCAGTCCCTCTGGGACGTGAAGTCTGCAATTCGCTGGGTCCACGCTGTGGATGTACAGCCGAATATCTGCTTGCAGCAACAGTTCCCGGCGTTCCTCGGGGCTCATTCGTTCGTAGGCGTCAGCGTAGGTTTCGCCTGTCGGTTCGTCTATGTACTCGGCTGGTCGGGGTGGAAGGGATTGGAGTTGTTTCCGTTTCTTGACGAGGACAGTGAGACGCTCGAGATAGTCATCCTGTCCACCCTCGTAGTCGTAGAGGCCCATGTCTTTCTCGTCGCGAATGCTATTCATTGACCGGTCAATGGTTTTCAGTTCATCGGTGTGATCTTCACCGGGGATGAGCGTGCGTTCGGTCACCGGTAGGCAGGCGAGTTCTTCGGACACAAGCGAATCCAAGATCTGTTGGGTCGTCGATTCGAGGAAGGAATTCCCCTCGCACTTGGGCTTACCCGACTTGGGGACGCACCGGTAGTACGAGTACTTCCTGCCGTTGGGGTTCGAGGTCACGACTCGATACAGCCTGTCTTTGCACCCACCGCAGTAGACGACACCAAGTAAGGGAGCGGCACCGTGCGACCGCTCGCGAGTCCGGGAGCGGGTCTTCAGCCTGTCCTGTATTTGTGTCCACTCCTCATCGGTGAAGATGCCTGTAGCGCAATACTTGATGGGCATTCCATCCGTCCCACGAGCAAGCCTGCGCTCCTTCACGGAGCGCCCGACAAGTTTGTAGCCCTGGGTAGCTGGGGACTTCAGGATCTTTCCGACACTCGACTGATTCCAAACATCCGAGACCTCAGTCTTACGGCTGGCGCCCTCTTTGTAGTAATGCCTGGTGGGCGTGGGGAATCCTTCGTCCGTGAGTGCGGCGGCTATCTCCCACTGAGACTTCCCGGCAATCGTCATTTCCCCCATGAGTCGAACCGCTTTGGACGAAACGGGGTCGATCTCCAACGTCTTGCCGGCGCGGGGATGTTCGACGATTCTGTAGCCGTAGGGCGGCTGCCCGCCGGGCCACCGGTCCATCTTCCGCAGTGCACTGTGTGAGTCCTTGAGACGGGTGGACAACGTGCCCGCCTCCAGCTCTGCAAGTGCGGCAATGATTGCCACCATCGTCTTGCCGAACGGTGTGCCGAGGTCGAACCCTTCGGTAGCCGAAACCAGGCTTTTGCCGTTAGCCTCACACCACGCGATCAGGTCGGCGAGGTCTTTGGAGGACCGGACCAGACGGTCAAGCCGCCACACCACGATCACATCGAATTCGTGGTGCCGGTTTTTCAGCCAGTTGCCTAGTTCCGGCCGGTCGAAGGGGGAGTACTTGGTGGCGGACACGTCCAGGTCGGTCGCTACTCCGGCCTCTGTCCATCCACGTGCCTGTGCGGCGTTTCGACCATTCTCCAACTGCCGGGTCGGTGACGTAGATTCGTCAGTCATGACAGATATCCGCGCTACCAGCAAGGCGCGTAATGGGGTCTGCATCGCGGCTTCCCTGTTCGAGGGTGATTCGAGTTGTAAAACCAAGTCGATCCAGCGCTCCGTAGACTACCGGATTGTGCGCGGCGATATCAGCTTTCGTGTGGTGCAGTACCGATGAACCTGTCCAAGAAGACCCGCGCCTGGCTGACGCTGGGCGCGGCGGTGCTGGTGCTGCTGGTCGCGCTGGTGGCTACCAAGGCCAATGACCATCGGGACACCAATAGCGCCAAGGCCGTTGCCACCTCGACGGTCCGGGCCACCGCGAAGCCGGGGCCGGGTGCGACCACGTCCGCGCCCGGCATCGTGGATCAATCCGTTGCGCCCACCAAGGTGGCCGGTGTCCCCGACCGCGCCTACAAGACGCTCGTCGAGATCGACGCCGGGCGCTGGCCCGGCTCCGCCAACTCGCCCGGCACGCACGGCGGCGACACCTGGAACAACCGCGAGGGCCGCTTGCCCGCCAAGGATTCCGGCGGCAAGGCCATCGCCTATCAGGAATGGGACGTGAATCCCAAGCAGCCCGGTCAGGGCCGCGATGCCGAGCGCATCATCACCGGCAGCGACGGTTCGGTGTACTACACGGGGGACCACTACAAAACCTTCACGAGGATGCGCTGAATGACCGAGCCCATGCAGCTTTCGCAGTTCCTCTCCGCCGCTTCGGGTATCGCCGCGCGCCGGGCCCCCGCCCCGGTGCTCGGTGTCCTGCCGGTCACCGCGGCCGAATTCTCCGGTGTCCGCTACCGGATTCCGGACGGCTATCTCTCGCGTGAGCTGCGCGGCCGCAAGATGCGCACGGTCGCCGGGGTTTTCGACGAGTTCGCCGCCGCGTTCCAGTTCCCCTACTACTTCGGGGAGAACAAGGACGCCTTCGACGAATGCCTGCGCGATCTGGACGAATTCGTCGGGGATGCAATGGGGTACGTGGTCGTCGTGCGCAATGCGGCGCTCATGCTGGATCAGCAGCAGGGTGAACGCGACTGGTTTGCCGAGGCGATGGCCGATGCCGCGGCGAGTTGGGACAAGCGCGGCATCCCCTTCCGGGTGGTGTTGCAGGACGCCACGCCGCCCGGATTGTCCGCGATATCCCTGCGTTTGGATGACGGAACCCCGAGTATGTGAATCACCGTGATTCACCGGACTTTTTCCGGCAGTTAACCTCCGGTCGAACGAACGTGTCACGGGCGCTGCAATGGTCTCGCTAGTGTCG
>NZ_BJWY01000175.1 GCF_007990715.1 Nocardia seriolae NBRC 15557
GTCCAGGCATCTTTTGGCCTTTCTTCTTTATCTCTTCCCTACGGCCTGCCGCGCCCGCTCACTGATCTCCCGAACTGCCTCGACCAATTCCGGCGGGCCGTGGACCGCGAAGGCGAATCCCAACTCCAACAATCGATGTGCGACCCATTCGGGCAGATCGTCTCGCCACCTATCGAGAACGCATGCGGCGTCGTCTCGGGGCACGATTTCTCCCGGCCCTTCGCCCAGCCTGCCGATCACCTTTTCGGCAGGTCCGTCGATATCGACGTGGAAGTGCAGACGTGCAGTACCCCAATCGGTTCGAGCGCCGAGGACGTATGCGGCTGGATCCGACGCCGGTAGCTCGCGGGGAGTGAAGCGGGCGCCGGTTGGTTGTACGCGTTGGATTCGGTCGGCGCGGAAGGAGCGCCAATCGTTGCGGTCCAGGTCGTAGCCGACCAGGTACCAGCGGTGGCGGTAGGGGACGAGGCCGACCGGCTCTATGTTGCGGCGGGTTTCGTTGCCTTCGGCGGATTGGTACGCGAAACGGACTCGCTCCCTGTTGGTTACGGCGGCGGCGAGCGCGGTGAGCAATTCGGGGTCGACCGGGTTCGCGGACGAGCCGGGCGAAACGGTAGCGGCCCCCAGCACGCGGACCCGGCGACGGAGTTTCGCGGGCAGCACCTGTTCGATCTTGGTGAGCGCACGGACCGAAGCCTCCTCGATCCCGGCAACGGCCGACCCGGCCGCGGCCCGCAGGCCCACGGCGATCGCAACCGCCTCCTCGTCGTCGACCAGTAGCGGCGGCATGGCAGCGCCCGCGACCAGTCGGTATCCACCGGCGGCCCCCATGGTGGCCTCGACCGGGTACCCGAGCTCACGAAGCCGATCGATGTCCCGCCGGACGGTGCGGTCGGTGACGCCGAGCCGCTCGGCCAGCTCGCTTCCCGGCCACTCACGTGGTGACTGTAGCAGCGACAGCAGACGCAGCAGACGTGCCGATGTATCGCTCATGCCCTCCACTCTCCGCCCGAAATAGGACCAGATTAGTCCTAGATGACTCATACCGTGGTAGCCATGAGCGATACAGCCATCCACCCGTTCCGCATCGACATCCCGCAGTCCGATCTGGACGACCTCGAGGACCGCCTGGCCCGCGCCCGCTCGTCGGCGCAGTTGCCCGGTCAAGACTGGGACCGAGGCGTGCCGGTGGCTTGTCTACGTGAGCTGGCGGACTACTGGCGCACGGAATTCGATTGGTGCGCAAAGGAAGCCGAGCTCAATGCCTACCCGCAGTTCCAGACCGAGATCTACGGTCTGAACATCCATTTCCTGCACATCCGCTCAACGGACCCCGACGCCCTCCCCCTCATCCTCACGCATCGCTGGCCCAACACTTTCGTCGAATTCACCAAGACCATTCCGCTGCTGACGAATCCGACCGCCCACGGCATGGCTGCAACCCAGGCGTTCCATCTGGTGATCCCCTCCGTCCTGGGCTTCGGATTCTCCGAGGCCCCGCGCAAGACGGGAATGAAGCCCGAACGGGTGGCCCGAACGTGGGTCGAGCTCATGGCCCGCCTCGGCTATGACCGCTACGGCGTCCAAGGCGGTGACCTGGGCGCATATGTGGTCCAGGAAATGGCGATCGCCGACCCGGCCCACATCGTCGGCGTGCATATCGACGGCGGTATCGGCCTGCCCACCGAGGCCGACATCCCCACCATGACCGCCGAGGAACTCGCCGAGTGGGACCTCATGCAGAAGTGGCAGTCCGGCGTGAACCACCACGTCCTGCTGAACAAGGCTCCCCAAACCTTCGCCCACGCCGGGACCGACTCCCCATCGGCCTGCTGGCCTGGCTGGTCCACAAGTTCCACGAGTTCTCCCCGCTGGCAACCCATCTCGAAGACGCCGTCGACCGCGACCACCTGCTCACCAACGTCGCCATCTACTGGTTCACCAATACTGCCGCCACCTCCTCCTGGCCCATGTACAACGGCCTGGGGGACGACGGTTTCGCCTGGCCCAGAGGGCAGCAGCTGGTCCCGCTCGGCGTCTACGCCGGCGGCTCCGCACTGATGCGCCGTCTGGCCGATCGCGACAACACGATCGCCCACTGGCCGGAGGGCAATACCGGCAATCACTTCCTGGCGATGGATGTCCCCCGCGCCCACGCCGCCGACATCCAGGAGTTCTTCACCAAGGTCGCCTGATCGCATATTATTGACCGATCGGTCTAGATAGTCGTAGGGTTCTCCCATGGCGAGGACCAAGGAGTTCGATCCGGACACCGTGCTGCGCCGCGCTCTCGAATTGTTCTGGGAGCGCGGCTACGACGCGACGTCGATGTCGGATCTGGTTGCGCATCTTGGGATTGCCAAGGCCAGCATCTACGGCACCTACGGGGGCAAGCGCGAACTGTTCCTGAAGGCGCTCCAGCGCTACCTGGAGACGACCGATCCGGTGATCATGGCCGAGCTGTCACAGCCGGGCCCGGTGCTTCCGGCCGTACGCGGATTGGTGGAACGGTTCGTCACCGAAGCTTCCAGTCCTGATTCATATTTGGGCTGCATGGTAGTGAACAGCGCCGTCGAAATGGCGCACCGCGACGAGGCGGTGGCGCGACTCGTGGAGTCCAGCTGGTCGCACCTCGAGACCACACTGACTTCGGCCCTGCTGCGCGCCCGCGCACAGGGCGAATTGTCCGCGGACTCCGATCCGCGCGCAATCGCCCGATTCCTCCTGGTCTTCTTCCAAGGCGTCCGAGTCCTGGAGCGCGCACCGGATTCCGCTGTACGCCTGCGTGATGCGGCGCGAACAGCCGTATCCATACTCCGCTGAACAGTTTTCAGATTCATCCACAGGCTTCCCGACCACCTCAATTCAAGACCGATCATTCTACAAAGGAGTTGCGGACTCTCATGAGCACCCGTTTCGATGACAAAACTGTGCTGATCACCGGCGGTGCCGGCGCCATCGCCGGAGCGACCGCCCGCGCCTTCGCCGCCCGCGGCGCCACCGTCGTCCTGGCGGGCCGCGATGCCGACCAGCTGGCCCGCGCCGCCGCCGATATCCCCGCCGACGGCGGCAAACTCGACTGGGTGACCGCCGACGTCACCGACGCCGACCAGGTCCAGGCCATGGTCGAGGAGGTCGTCCGCAAGCACGGCGGCCTGCACGTGGCGTTCAACAATGCCGGAATCCTGGGCACTACCGCCCCGATCGGCGAGCTCGACGACAACGACTGGCACCGCGTCCTGGATGTCAACCTGACCGGCGTCTTCCTCTCCATGAAGCACGAAATCGCCCATATGCGAGCCAATGGCGGCGGCGTCGTCGTGAATATGGCGTCGAATATCGGCGCACACGGCCGCCGCCCCGGATTGGCCGCCTATGCCGCATCCAAGGCCGCCGTCAGCGCTTTGACCCAGACCGCTGCCCGCGACCATATCGCCGACGGCATTCGCATCAATGCCGTGAGCCCCGGCGCGACCGATACCCGGATGTCCTTCCGCCCCGGTGAAACTCGCGAGGACCGCGACGCCCGAGTGGCCTCCGCAATTCCGGTCGGTCGAGTTGGAGATCCCGCGGAGATCGCCGCCGCGGTGCTCTGGCTGGCTTCCCCCGAATCCAGTTTCGTCATCGGCCACGATCTGGTCATCGACGGCGGCGCCACCGCCTGATCTCACAACCGATTGCCCGGGCCCGCGAACTTTCAATAGCAAAACCGCAGCGGGCTGTTGAACCGGCAGACATCCCCCTGTCATCTGCGCTGACTAATGTGCTCATAATTCGCCGGTCGCGGTATTAGGAGCAGTCGCCATGAGGGACACACTGCCATCCAAGAATCAAGTCCTTCAGGCTTGTCGCGGTTCAGACGAGCCCGGGCATCCACTACTACGCGCCGCACACGACCTGACCGCCCTACACGAGCGCCTGCTCTGCGCCGAACCCGATGAGCTGGCCGAACTCGACACGGTCCGAACGCATTTGGTGCACGATATCGACCGCTGGGTGACCGCCCAGCTGCCGCCGTCGCACGGTGCGGCCCGCGTGCACACCGAAACCCTGGGCGCGGTCATCGACCGCCTGGCCCGCCTCACCGCCGCCGCCTATGCCGCGCTGGCCCGCCAATCGGGCCGGGAACTCACCATGGCGTGGGAGCACCTGGCCGAATTGGCGGTCGGCTACGAGGATTTGGCCTCGGAGGTATGCACCGGCCGTCGCCGTTTACCGGGCACTCACTGAGGCTTGCGCGCCGCGTACCAGTCCAGCAGTTCGGGGGCGTCGACGGCCGTCGGGGCGACCACGGTCGATGCCTCCGCACCCTGGAACAGTTTCTTGATGGGCACTTCCAGTTTCTTGCCCGTGCGGGTGTGCGGAATGCCCGGCGCCGCAATGATCTCGTCCGGCACATGCCGCGGGGAAACCTCGGCGCGAATGGTGGCATTGATGCGCGCCCGCAACTCGTCGTTCAATTCCGCGCCCGGTGCGAGCACCACGAACAGCGGCATCCAATATCCGCCGTCGGGCTGCTCCGCACCGATCACCAGCGCCTCGGCGACTTCCGGAATCCGTTCCACCGCCTGGTAGATATCGGCGCTGCCCATCCGAATGCCCTGCCGGTTCAGCGTGGAATCCGAGCGTCCGTGCACGACGATGCTGCCGTGATCGGTAATGGTGATCCAGTCACCGTGCCGCCAAACCCCGGGGAACATCTCGAAATACGCTTCCCGATACCGCGACCCGTCCGGATCGTTCCAGAACGACACCGGCATGGACGGCATCGGCTCGGTGATCACCAGTTCGCCGACCTCTTCGCGCACCGGATTGCCCTGCTCGTCCCAGGAATCCAGCGCCACACCGAGATACGGCGCGGACAGCTCGCCCGGCCACACCGGAACCGTGCGCACCCCGCCGATGAACGCCGACACCACATCGGTGCCGCCACTGATGGACGCGACCGGCGCCTGCGCACCGACATTGTCCCGCAGCCACAGCGAGGACGACGGCGGCAGCGCGGAGCCGGTGATACCGACCAGCCGCAGCGCCGAAAGATCGTGATCGGTGCGCGGCACGGACCCGGCCTTGGCACACGCCAGGACATAGCCCGGACTGGTGCCGAGCACCGTCGTCCTCGTCCGGGAGGCCAACTGCCACAGCGCATCCGGCGTCGGAGCGGCCGGACTGCCGTCGTAGCAGACAATGGTGGCGCCCACCAGCAGTCCGGCGACCTGGAAGTTCCACATCATCCAGCTCGGGCTGGTGTACCAGAAGAACGTGTCATCCGGCCCGATATCCGATTGCAGGGCAACGGCTTTCAGATGCTCGAGCAGCACCCCGCCGTGCCCGTGCACGATGCCCTTGGGCTTGCCGGTGGTACCGGAGGAGTACAGCACCCACAGCGGATGCGCGAAATCCACCTGCTCGGTGGCGATATCGACATCGGTGTCGCCGGGCTCGACCTGCCGCCAGGCGATCACATCGGGCAGCGAAGCACCGATGCGCGGCACCAGCACCGTGGCCGCCAGCGACGGCAGCCCCACCCGCAGCGCCGAGATATCGGCTGTCTTGTCGTGCACCTTCCCGCCGAACCGATACCCATCGGCGGCGACCAGCACCTTCGGCTCCAGCTGCCCGAGCCGATCGAGCGCGGCCTGCGCGGAATAGTCCTGCCCGCAAGCACTCCAGATGGCACCGATGCTCGCCGTGGCCAGAAACGCGATAACGGCCTCGGGGATATTCGGCAGGTAACCGGCGACCCGATCGCCGGGCCCCACCCCCAACCCCCGCAGCGCGTCCGCGAAGGCGGCAGCGGTGGCGATCAGTGCGGCCCAGGAGATCTCGACGATCTCCCCGGTCTCGTCGACGGACAGAATCGCGGGGCGATCGTCACGGACCTGCCGGACAACCTGGTCCACATAGTTCAGCGTCGTCCCTGGAAACCACTGTGCTCCAGGCATTTCCGCGGACCCCAGCACTTCCTCGCCCCGCTCGCCGAGATCGAAGTAGTCCCACACCGCACCCCAGAACCCCCGCAGGTCGTCCACCGACCACTGCCAGAGCGCCCGATAATCCGGCAGATTCAGCCCCGTGCGCTTCTCCGCGAACAGCGCGAAACTCGTCACCTGCGCCTCGGCGATATCCACCTCGCCGGGCACCCACTGTGGTTCCACCGCAATACCTCCTAGGACGCGAATCCCGCGCTGCCGGCGGTGGCCGCCCGCTGCACGATCCGCTCGGCATGCCGGATGACAGGCATGTCCACCATCCGCCCCTCGAAGGTGAAGACACCCCGATGGTTCGGCGCTTCCGCCAATAGTCTGCGCGCCCAGCTCACTTCCTCCGCGCCGGGCGCGTACGCGGTGCGAATCACCGGCACCTGGCTGGGATGAATGGCCACCTTGGCATCGAAGCCGACGGCCACCGCGTCCAGCGACTCCGCGGCCAGCCCGTCCAGATCCTTGATGTCCAGATACACCGAGTCGAGCGCGAACTTCCCGTACGCCTTGGCCGCCAGCAGCGACTGCGAGCGCACATGCCGCGCCACATCCCGGTACCCGCCGTCGGCGTGCCGGGAGGAGTTCCCGCCCAGCGCCGCCACCAGATCCTCCGCACCCCACATGACGCCGATGGCATTGCGCGCCATGACCGCCCGCCCGACGGCCAGCGCGCCCAGCGGCGATTCGATGAGCGCGATCACCTCGTAGTCGGCCAGCCGCGTGATCTGCTCGGCCGATTCGCATTTCGGCAGCATGATGCGCCGGTACTCGGTCCGCGCCAGCGCGTCCTGATCAAGCATGTGGTCGAGCGTGCCCGCGGCATTGACCCGGACCACGATCCGCTCGGGATCCAGCGGCGTGGCGATCAGCGCCTCGCGGGCCGCCGCCTTGTCCGCCTCGGCGACCCCGTCCTCGAGGTCGATGATGACCACATCGGCCGCGGCCAGCGCCTTGCCGTACCGCTCGGGCCGATCCGCCGGGCAGAAAAGCCAAGCGGGACCGGGCATTTCCCAGCTCATACCGGTTTCTTCCTCACCAGAGTCTTGCGGACGGCGGTCGCCACCACATCACCGTGCTGATTGCGCCCGGTATGCGCGAAGGTCACGATCCCCTCGCCCGGTCGGCTCTTGGATTCCCGCAGGTCGGTGACCACGGTCTCCGCGTACAGGGTGTCGCCGTGGAAAAGCGGCTTGGGGAAACCGATTTCGGAGAACCCCAGATTCGCGACGATGGTGCCCTGCGTCAGCTGCGCGACCGACAGCCCCACCAGCGTGGACAGCGTGAACATGGAGTTCACCAGCCGCTGATGGAACGGCGGCAGCGCCTCGGCGAACGCCGCGTCCAGATGCAGCGCCTGCGAGTTCATGGTCAGCGTCGTGAACAGCACATTGTCGGCCTCGGTAATGGTGCGCCCCGGCCGATGCTCGTACACCACGCCGAGCTCGAACTCGTCGAACCACAAGCCGCGCTGGACGACCCGCTTTGCGGAGCTCACAGACCCAGCTCCCGCCCGATCAGCATCAACTGCACCTCCGTGGTGCCCTCACCGATTTCCAGGATCTTGCTGTCGCGATAGTGCCGCGCCACAGCATATTCGTTCATGAACCCGTAGCCGCCGAAGATCTGCGTGGCGTCGCGGGCATTGTCCATGGCGGCCTCGCTGGCGACCAGCTTCGCGATGGCGGCTTCCTTCTTGAAGGGCTTGCCGGACAGCATGAGCGCGGCCGCGTCGTAGTAGGCGGTGCGGGCCATGTGGGCGCGCGCCTCCATGCGGGCGATCTTGAAGGCAATGGCCTGGTTGGCGCCGATGGGGCGGCCGAACGCCTGGCGATCCTTGGCATAGCGAACGCTCTCGTCGACACACCCCTGAGCCGCTCCGACGGACAGCGCCGCAATGGCGATCCGGCCCTCATCCAAGATCCGCAGGAAGTTGGCGTACCCACGTCCCCGCTCGCCGAGCAGGTTCTCCGCGGGCACCCGCACATCGTCGAACGACAGCGGGTGCGTATCCGAGGCGTTCCAGCCGACCTTGTTGTACGCGGGCTCCGCCGTGAACCCGGGCGTATCGGTCGGCACGATGATCGTCGAGATCTCCTTCTTGCCGTCGACCCCGCCCGTCACCGCCGTCACCGTCACCAGCCGCGTGATATCGGTACCCGAGTTGGTGATGAACTGCTTGGACCCGTTGATGACCCAGCTGTCCCCGTCCAGCACGGCGGTGGTCCGCGTGCCCCCGGCATCACTGCCCGCACCCGGCTCGGTCAGCCCGAACGCACCCAGCGCCCGGCCACTGGCCAGCAGCGGCAGCCACTCCGCCTTCTGCTTGTCGTTGCCGAACCGGTAGATCGGCATGGCCCCCAGCGAGACACCCGCCTCCAGCGTGATGGCCACGCTCTGATCGACCTTGCCCAGCTCCTCCAGGGCCAGGCACAGCGCGAAGTAGTCGCCGCCCATGCCGCCGAACTCTTCGGGGAACGGCAGACCGAACAGGCCCATATCCGCCATCCCCGAGACCACCTCGTACGGGAAGCTGTGCTCGGCATCGTGCTTGGCGGCGACCGGGGCCACCACCTGATTCGCGAAATCGCGGACGGTGAGCGCGAGCTGGCGGTACTCGTCCGGCAGTGTTCCGGTGGACAGGAAATCGGTCATGACTGGATGTTCTCCTCGGCGATGATGCGGGCCAGCGGCTGTTCGAGTTTCACCTGCGCACCGGCGGCGACCAGCAGTTCGACGCGGCCGGCCACGGGTGCGGTGAGCGAATGTTCCATCTTCATGGCCTCGACGACCACGATCGGCGTCCCGGCCGCCACCACGGCACCGTGCGCGACGGGGGTGGCGATGACGGAACCCGGCATGGGACTGATGATTTCGGCGTCACCGACGTGGGCGTCCCCGCCGCGCACATCGGCCTCGGCGACCTCGCGCAGCAGGACGATGCCGGTGCGATCGGCGACCCAGATCCGCCCCGGCTGGGTGGCGACGCGGAAGACGGTCCGCAGGCCCTCGAGCGTGAGGTTCAGCGAGCCGTTCTCGGATGAAGCTGTCAGCGACCGCTTTTCGCCGCCCTCAACCCACGTGACCGCCCGCTCGGGGGTACAGGCGATGTAGACATGCGCCGTACGGTCGCCGCCGATCAACCGGATACCAACGGGCACATGCTCCCCGGCCCGCCAGCCCGTCGGCTGCTGCCACGGATCGACCGAACCGGCGGGCCACCGCTCCAGCCACTGCGAGCAAGCGGCCGCGATGAACTGCTCGTCGGTCACAACAGCCGGGCTGAAATCGACCGCCCGCCGATCCAGCAGCCCGGTATCGAGCCGCCCGGCCAGCACGTCGGCATCGGCCAGCAGGAACCGCGCGAAATCGGTATTGGTCCGCACGCCCAGAATCTGGGTATCCCGCAGCGCCGCATCGAGTCTGGCGATCGCCTCGCCGCGGCTGGGCGCGTGCGCGATGACCTTCGACAGCATCGGGTCGTAGTCGGTCCCGACCACGGTCCCCGCCCGCAGCCCCGAATCCACCCGCACGCCCGGCCCTTCCGGCTCCGACAGCGCCAGCACGGTGCCGCCGGTGGGCAGGAAGTCGCGCCCCGGATCCTCGGCGTAGACGCGCGCCTCGACGGCGTGCCCGATGAGCCGGATGTCCTCCTGCGCCGCGGCCAGCTTCTGTCCGGCGGCGATGCGCACCTGGCACTCCACCAGATCCACGCCGGTGACCAGCTCGGTGACCGGGTGTTCCACCTGGAGCCGGGTGTTCATCTCCATGAAGAAGAACTCGTCCGGCCGATCAGCCGAGACGATGAACTCCACCGTTCCCGCGCCGACGTAATCCACACTGCGCGCGGTATTGCACGCGGCCGCACCGATCCGAGCCCGAGTCGCGGCATCCAGCAAGGGCGAGGGCGCTTCCTCGATCACCTTCTGATGCCGCCGCTGCAAGCTGCACTCACGCTCGCCCAGATGCAGCACATGCCCGAACTGGTCGGCCAGAATCTGCACC
This sequence comes from Nocardia seriolae NBRC 15557, assembly GCF_007990715.1. Lineage (GTDB taxonomy): Bacteria > Actinomycetota > Actinomycetes > Mycobacteriales > Mycobacteriaceae > Nocardia > Nocardia seriolae. The sequence goes on from NZ_BJWY01000175.1 coordinate 9,987, forward strand.
TCGATATGCCGCGGCCGGGTCACGAACCGCTCCAGGAACAAGGTGTCGTCCCCGAACGCGGCCCCCGCCTCGCGCCGCGCACTGACCAGCGCGGCAGGCAGATCGGCCGGATCATCGACCCGCCGCATGCCCTTGCCGCCACCACCGGCCGACGGCTTGACCAGCACTGGATACCCGATCTCGGTTGCGGCGGAGATCAATTCGTCATCGGTGAGCCCCCGCCTGGCGATCCCGGGCACCACCGGCACCCCGCACTCCGCCACCGCGTTCTTGGCGGTGATCTTGTCACCCATGGTCTCGATGGCCCGCGCCGACGGCCCGAGGAAGGCGATGCCCGCGTCTTCCAAGGCCGCCGCGAAGGCCGAATTCTCCGACAGGAAGCCGTATCCCGGATGCACCGCCTGCGCACCCGAGCGCACGGCCGCCGTGACCACCTTCTCGATGCTCAGATACGACTCCCGAGCCGGTGCCGGTCCCAGCCGGACCGCCGTATCGGCCTCGCGCACGTGGCGCGCGTCGGCATCGGCATCGCTGTACACCGCGACGGATCGAATTCCCATGGCCCGCAAGGTCCGAATGACCCGCACCGCGATCTCGCCGCGATTGGCGACGAGGACGGTGTCGAAGGAAACGGGGTGAGCTGTGTTCATCAAGGTCATCACATCCGGAAGACGCCGTAGGAGACGGGCTCGAGCGGGGCCTGCGCGCAGACCGAAAGGGCCAGGCCGACTACGGTTCTGGTATCGGCCGGGTCGATCACGCCATCGTCCCAGAGCCGCGCGGTCGAGTAGTAGGGATTGCCCTGCCGCTCGTACTGCTCGCGAATCGGGGCCTGGAACGCCTCGACGTCCTCCTCGGACTGGTCACCGCGCACGGTCGCCAGCACCGACGCAGCCTGCTCACCGCCCATGACCGAGATCCGCGCATTCGGCCACATCCACAGGAAGCGAGGCGAATACGCGCGCCCGCACATGGAGTAGTTGCCGGCACCATAGGACCCGCCGATGACCACCGTCAGCTTGGGCACCCGAGCGCACGCCACCGCGGTCACCATCTTCGCGCCGTGCTTGGCGATGCCGCCCGCCTCGTAGTCACGCCCGACCATGAACCCGGTGATGTTCTGCAGGAACAGCAGCGGAATCTTGCGCTTGTCGCAGAGCTCGATGAAATGCGCGCCCTTCATGGCGGATTCGGCGAAGAGCACCCCGTTGTTGGCGACGATCCCCACCGGATGACCGTGAATCCGCGCGAACCCGGTGACCAGCGTCTTGCCGTACTCGGCCTTGAACTCCTGGAACTCACCACCGTCGATGATCCGCGTGATGACTTCCCGCACGTCATACGGCGTCCGCAAATCCACCGGCACCACGTCGTACAACTCGTCCTGCGGCGCAATCGGATCCACCGTCGGCGCGACATCCCACGGCGTCGGCGTCTTGGGCCCCAGCGTGGCCACGATATTGCGCACGATCCGCAGCGCGTCCTGGTCGCTCTCGGCCAGATGATCGGTGACACCCGAAGTCCGCGAGTGCAATTCGCCGCCGCCCAGTTCCTCGGCGGTCACGATCTCGCCGGTGGCCGCCTTCACCAGCGGCGGCCCGCCCAGGAAGATGGTGCCCTGATTGCGCACGATGACGGTCTCGTCGCTCATGGCGGGCACGTACGCGCCGCCGGCGGTGCAGGACCCCAGCACCGCCGAGATCTGCGCGATGCCCTTGGCGGACATATTGGCCTGGTTGAAGAAGATGCGCCCGAAGTGCTCCCGGTCGGGGAAGACCTCGTCCTGCCGCGGCAGGTACGCGCCGCCGGAATCGACGAGGTACACGCACGGCAGATTGTTCTGCAGCGCGACTTCCTGCGCCCGCAGGTGCTTCTTCACCGTCATCGGGTAGTAGGTGCCGCCCTTGACCGTCGCGTCATTGGCGATGATCACGCACTCCCGCCCGGCCACCCGGCCGATGCCGCCGATGACGCCCGCGCCCGGACACTCGTCGTCGTACATGCCGTTCGCCGCCAGCGGTGACAGCTCGAGGAACGGGCTGCCGGTGTCCAGCAGCTGGTCCACGCGCTGGCGCGGGAGCAGCTTGCCGCGGGCGAGATGCCGTTCCCGGCTCTTCTCCGGCCCGCCCAGCGCGCTCACGGCCAGCCGCTCCCGCAACTCGCCCACCAGCTCGAGGTGCGCGGCCCGATGACCGGCCCGCGTGCTCTCCGTCAGCATTCGCTCCCCGCTCGGTTAGTCACCAATAACTGGAAAATAAGATAATCTTCACTAACTGAGTTGTCCAGCACCGACGAGAGGAGCCCCGGTGAACAGCACGGAAACCACCACGCTCACCCGTCGCGAGCAGCTCAAGGCGCAACGCCGGGAGCAGCTGCTGGTGGCCGGAGCACGGCTCATCGCGGATCGCGGATTCCTGGGTATGCGCCTCGACGACCTGGGCGCGGCGGTGGGCATCAGCGGCCCGGCCGTCTACCGCCACTTCCCCAATAAAGAGGCGCTACTGGTCGAACTGCTGGTGGGCATCAGTCAGCGCCTGCTCGACGGCGGTCGCGCGGTGGTCGAGCAGGCGACCTCCCCCGAGCAGGCCCTCGACGGCCTGCTCGACTTCCACCTCGACTTCGCCCTGGGCGAGCCGGAACTCATCCGCATCCAGGACCGTGACCTGGAGAATCTCCCCGAGTCGGCCCGCCGCCAGGTCCGGCGCACCCAGCGCCAATACGTCGAGGTCTGGGTCGAGGTGCTGCGCGAGCTGCACCCCGACCTCCCCGAACCGGCCGCGCGCGTGCAGGCTCACGCCACCTTCGGCCTGATCAACTCCACCCCCCACAGCGCCCCCGCCACCCTCGCCACGCGGGCCCGCCCGATCCTGCGGCAGATGGCCCGCGCGGCGCTCGC
>NZ_BJWY01000176.1 GCF_007990715.1 Nocardia seriolae NBRC 15557
GAGTGCCTCTCGGTGCTCGGCCAGCGCTTCCAGCACATCCCGGAGAACCGTGCGTGCACGGACGAGCAGGTCGTTCGGATCATCGCCACGTTTGCTCATTTCTCCCCATCCAGTCGAGAAGTTCCTCTGCCTCGGCGGGTGCTCGGCCCGAGCCGGTCATGAGATCCACTGCGACCTGCGCCGGTGCCGCGACCCGTAATCCGCCGAGTGCTGATACCGACCGTGTAAACACGACGGGGTACGCGGGCTTCGCGATCAAGACGTTCGCGCCCGTATCCGTGGCGCGGAGATCCCAAGCGGCAGCAGTGGTTTCCGGATCTGAGGCATACACCATCGCCAAGCGCGCAGGTGCATACGACTCCCATGCCGACGCGGCCACCGAACCGGTCAGCGCATAATCGGCCGCATCCTTGGTCCGCATTCGTTCGAGTAATGCGGGTAGGCCGCGCGGAGCAATCCACCGAGTGACTGCGTTGGTGTGGAGGAATTGATAGTCCTCGCTCCAGCGGCGTAGCAGGGGGGCCCACTCGGGAACATTGATGAGCCCGTCCGTTCCCCGGGTGACCAGTGCTTCCGACTCCAGGAACTCGATCACGCGATAGGTCGAACCTGTTGATGCTCCGGACGCGGCCACTAGATCGCGGATCTTCCATGGACCGGCGGTGTCAGCCAGCGCCCGCACAACCTTGGCGGCGGGCTCGCCTTTGAGAGTGCCGCGCGGTCGACCCCGGCCACGCCAAGGGTCGTTGTCCGAACCACGATCGGAGATGAACAGCGCCGGTGAATCAGCCCGCACAAGCACATTGCCTGTCGCGTCGGCAAAAGCCAGCCCGGCTGCCCTGAGGCGTTTCCGAGTGGATTCGGACAAGTAGCGCGCAATTACCATTCCGATACTCCCCGGGAATTGGGTTCCGTACCGAGCCAGTTGTGCAGTCACCGCAGCGACGTCGCGGCCCTCGATGAGTCGCTTGGCCTCGACGATCAAAGTCACTTCACCACCGTCAGGGGCGCGCAGCGACAGAATCGCATCGACACGCGAGTCGCCACGCGGTTCGTCGCGCTGAGCAGAGAGCTGCCAGGACGTGGGCAGACGGTCACGAATGGCCGCGATACCTGCCGACAGCACGTCGGCCTCGGCCAGCGGCGCGACTGCTCCCAGTTCGGTCATGTTCAGATAATACCGCTTCTCCGTTGCGCACGGAAAGTATCTATTTTCCGAACATCGGGCCGCCACGGCCGGGGCCGACGGGCTCCAGTACCGCGGCGGGCATCGGGATTCCGCAGGCCACCGAGTCGGCTTCGCTTGCGCAGGTGGTGGTTCGCGCGGCGCATCGGTCGGGGATGCGGGGACGGGGCGGCGTCGGCGTTGCCCGGAATGGGTGGGAACGGCCGGGGATGATCTGGTTCGGCCGCCGACCATGTCGCTGCTGGCTGTGGGAACCGAACCGCCTCGCCGAGCACGGCACCGGCTGGCAACACGAACTCGATGCCGCCCGCCGCAGGCACGCCCGCGTCCTGCTGACCGATCCGGATCTCACCCAGCGCTCGATCGCCGGCCGCCTCGGCTACAACGACACCCGTTCTCCGCGCCGGGCACTGGCACGCTGGTCGACCGAGAACTGATACGCGGCGGTCCTCACCGGAAAACGACGAGGACGAACATCGTGAACAGCAGGGCCGCGAGCGAGAAGACGACCGCGTACTTGGCCGAGGGCTCTCCCCTGTGATGCCCGAGGCTGCCGAGGAAGTAGCCGACGATCGCCAAGAGCAGGCCGTATGCCGAGATCAGCGAGAACGCCGCCAGTGCGAATGCGATGACCGTCAGGATGGGCTTCGGGGTCTTGGGCGATCGGGTGGACGCCGAATAGTCCGGGTAATACCTGTCTTCCGAGTAATACAGGGGAACGCGGTTGTGACGGAAACGCATTCGGTGACCTTACGCGGGCCTCACGACGAAGCGCTTGCGATTACTGATGCTGTGGGTGGCGGCGGGCTATGAGGGTGGTCACGGTGAACAGGGCGACGCCGAGGACTGCGAGGCCCGCGCCGACTACGGCCGGGGCGGTGTAGCCGAGGCCGGCGGCGATTACCAGGCCGCCGAGCCAGGCACCCGCGGCGTTGGCGATGTTGAGGGCCGCGTGATTCAGTGCGGCGGCGAGGGTTTGGGCGTCGTGGGCCACGTCCATGAGGCGGGTTTGGAGGGCGGGGGCCAGGGACGCGCCGGAGGCGCCGACGAGGAAGGCGCCGATCGCGGCGGTGTACGGGTTGTGGGCCGCGGTGACGAAGGCGGCCAGGATGACCAGCATCGAGAGCAGGGCGGCGAAGATGGCTCGGTCTACGCCGCGGTCGGCGAGGACGCCGCCGATGATGTTGCCCGCGATCATGCCGAGGCCGAACAGCGCCAGGACGAGGGGGACGAAGGCGGCGCGCAGGCCCGCCACGTCGGTGAGGGTGGTGGTGATGTAGGTGTAGACGGCGAACATGCCGCCGAAGCCGATCGCGCCGACCAGCAGGGTCAGCAGGACCTGGGGACGGCGCAGGGCGGTGAGCTCGGTCCGGGGATCGGTCATGCGAATGCCGTGCAACTCCGGCACGAAACGGAAGATGGCGGCGACGGTCGCGAGACCGATGACTGCGACCACGATGAAAGCGTCCCGCCAGCCGAGGTTCTGGCCCAGCCAGGTGGCTGCGGGGACGCCGACGACATTGGCGGCGCTGAGACCCAGCATAACCGCCGCTACCGCCTTCGCTCGCTGGCCCACCGGGGCCAGGGACGCCGCGGCGAGGGAGGCCACGCCGAAGTACGCGCCGTGCGGGAGGCCGGAGACGAAGCGGGCCGCGGTCAGGGTGGCGAAGTTCGGCGCGATGACGCTGGCGGCATTTCCCAAGGCGAAGGCCAACATCAGGGCCATCAGGAGACGTTTGCGCGGCACTCGCGCGCAGAGCGCGGCGATCACCGGAGCACCGATCACGACGCCGAGCGCGTAGGCCGAGACGATGTGCCCGGCAGTCGGTTCGGAGACCTTCATGGATGCGGCGATATTCGGCAGCAAACCCATGGTGACGAATTCCGTCGTACCGATCCCGAACCCGCCCAGCGCCAGCGCCAGCATGGCGGGCACATGCCAAGTGGTGCGCACGACCGGCTCCGGAGTCGGGTCCGTCGCGGCGGGACGGCTCGAGTCGGAGGCGGTTACGGCGGATGCGAATTCGGCCACGACCAAGCGCAACACAATGGCGAACGGTCGCGATACCGTCCGGTCCGGTGATTTCACTCACCGGACCGGACGAATCATGGGATCGGCCACTCCCCTGAGCCCCGGGCCACGTCCCTGGGCGACCGGTCAATGCTCGAACACCGACTCCTCGGGCGGGCCCACCAACAGCTCCGCGCCCGCCTCGAAGGCCGCCCGCAGATGCGGACTGTTCAGATGCGCCTCGAACTCGGCCCGACGGTTCCCGCGCCGCCTCAGACCGTGACGGCCGGGGCGACGGGGAAGTTGCTGCGGAACAGGCCATCCGGATCGCGGCGGGCCTTGATGTCCTGGAGGCGGGCCAGGGCCGCGGCATCGAAGGCCGCGGCCGGGGTCTCACCGGAATCCAAGTAGGTGAACGGTTTCCGGCCGCTGCAGTGGGGGCGCAGCGCGTCGGCGACCGCGTCACGGCGTTCGACCACCACCGCCTCGATCTCCGGGGTCGGGGCGGGGGCGAGCAGCGAGAGCAGGTACGGCTCGTCGATCGCGCCCGCGCAACCCGCGTCGGCGGGCGGGCGGGTGAGCGCGCCGCCGAGATGGCGGATCTGCACCAGCGCCAGCGGGCCGACACTGCCCTGCGGTGCGGCGGCGGCCAGCAGCGCGTCGCTCACCCGCGGGGAGAACGCGGTGAGCAGTTCACCGCGCACCCGGGCCGGGCTGGGATCGGTCGGTTCCATGGCGACGTCGCCGACCTGGGCGGCGTTCAGCGGCCGCCGGGTGTCCAGCACCGCGCCCGGAATCTCGTCGAACAGCCGCAGCGGAGCGGTGACCGCACCGAGGGCGACCACATCGATCGCCACCATGGCCTGGCCCCGCAGGAACTCGGGAACCTGCGGGAACGGCGGGAATTGGATGAGCGTCAGCCAAAGACTCAGTCCCTCTTCGGCTTCCGCGGTGGCCTGCTGGAAGGCGGCGATCACGGCCTCGGTCCGCTCCGCGGGCCAGAGGATGCGGCCGCCGAAAAGCTCGGGCGCCTCGAACAATTCGCACTCCAGGCCGGTGACCAGGGCGAAATCGCCACCGCCGCCGCGCAAGGCCCAGAACAGGTCGGAATCGGAGTCCGCGGTCACCCGGCGCTGATCGCCGTCCGCGGTCACCACCTCCAGCGCCCGCACCGCGTGCGCGGCGTACCCGCGGCTGCGCGCGAACCAGCCGACACCGCCGCCCAGCGTGTAGCCCGTCACCCCGACCACCGCGGAACTGCCGCAGGCCCCGGCCAATCCGTGCGCGGCCGCCCGCTCCAGCACCGGCTGCCAGGACACCCCGGCCTGCACCCGCGCCACCCGCGCCGCCGCGTCGAACTCGATCCCGTCCAGCGCGCGCGTGGTCACCAGCACGGTGCCGTCCGCGGCCGCCGACGGGCTGTGACCGGTGGCCCGCGTGCTCAACGGCCCCTCGGCCGCGGCCGCGTACCGCACCAGCGCCGCCGCGTCCGCCGCGTCGGCGACCTCCACCACCGCCGAAACCTGCTGCCGGACAGCCAGATTCCACGGCGTACCGGCCAGCTCGAATCCCTCGTCCCCGGGCAACAGCACCCGGCCCCGCACCACCCGTCGCAGGTCGCTACCGACAGCCGACATAACTCCTCCTTCACAGCCGCGAGCACCACGGCCGAAACCCGTAATTTCCACACGGGTATTGATCACCCCGCGCACGGTGTTAACCGCGGAGTCGCGGCCGACCCCTCGCCAGGCCGCGCCACCAGCGTGCGCCACGGCGCTCCGCAATGGTGATGATCGAGCCGTGAACATTTCATGATCACGCCACCCTGATCCCCCGAAAACAATTCGGGCACCCGCCCACCCACCGGTTCCGATGGGGGCAGGTGCCCGTTGTAGCGCGGTGGATGTACTGGCCGGGACTGTGGTCCCGGCCCCCAGCTTCACCGCTTCGCGCTGTTCACGTTCGTCGGCGCGTTCTCCTCGGACGCCGAAACGTCCACCCGGAGTGGGTTTTCCTAGCGAATCTCGCGGGCCAGGTTGGCGTCCAGCACGCCGAGGAACTCCTCGGTGGTCAGGTAACCCTGGTCGCCGCCGACCAGCAGCGCGAGGTCCTTGGTCATCTGGCCGGACTCGACCGTCTTGATGACCACGTCCTCGAGGGTCTGCGCGAAGCCGATCACCTCGGGGGTGTTGTCCAGCTTGCCGCGGTGGGCCAGGCCACGCGTCCACGCGAATATCGAGGCGATCGGGTTGGTGGAGGTGGGCTTGCCCTGCTGGTGCTGACGGTAGTGCCGGGTCACGGTGCCGTGCGCGGCCTCGGCCTCGCAGGTGCGGCCGTCCGGGGTGAGCAGCACGGAGGTCATCAGACCCAGCGAGCCGAAGCCCTGCGCCACGGTGTCGGACTGCACGTCGCCGTCGTAGTTCTTGCAGGCCCAGACGTAGCCGCCCTCCCACTTGAGCGCGGAGGCGACCATGTCGTCGATGAGGCGGTGCTCGTAGGTCAGACCGGCGGCGTCGAACTCGTCCTTGAACTCGGTCTGGTACACCTCCTCGAAGGTGTCCTTGAACATGCCGTCGTAGGCCTTGAGGATGGTGTTCTTGGTCGACATGTACACCGGGTAGTTCTGCTGCAGGCCGTAGTTCAGCGAGGCCCGCGCGAAGTCCCGGATGGAGTCCTGGAAGTTGTACATGCCCATCACGACGCCGCCGTCTTCCGGCATCTTCACGACTTCCTGGACGATCGGCTCGGAGCCGTCCTCGGGCGTGAAGGTGAGGGTGACGGTGCCCGCCTGGTGCACCTTGAAGTCGGTGGCGCGGTACTGGTCACCGAAGGCGTGGCGGCCGATGATGATCGGCTTGGTCCAGCCCGGAACCAGACGCGGAACGTTCGAGATGATGATCGGCGCGCGGAAGATCGTGCCACCCAGAATGTTGCGGATGGTGCCGTTGGGCGACCGCCACATCTTCTTGAGGCCGAATTCCTCGACTCGCGCCTCATCGGGGGTGATCGTCGCGCACTTGACGCCGACGCCGTGCTTCTTGATGGCGTTGGCCGCGTCGATGGTGATCTGATCGTCGGTCTTGTCCCGGGCCTCGATGCCGAGGTCGTAGTACTCGAGGTTCACATCGAGATACGGGACGATGAGCTTGTCCTTGATGAACTGCCAGATGATCCGGGTCATCTCGTCGCCATCGAGCTCGACGACGGTCCCTTCAACCTTGATCTTGGACATGGATCTTCGTGTCCTCCTAGGAAGGTGGTGCTCCCATTGCACGGCCGGCGAGCACCGCTTGTAGCGGACCCCAGCTGTTCAACAGACAACGTATACGCATGGCGCTCGGCACGGGACCTGTGGTGCCAAGTCCACGTACGCTGTGGCGTCAAGCAAGACAAGCGTACTGCTGCTATCGATCTCACCGCGCGGGCGGCCCCCGCTGTGCGGGAATTCAGTGCAGTTACCGATAAGTAGGTTTTCCGGTGACTTTCCGCACTTTTCCAGCATGCGAAAAGGCGAGGGCCACGGCAACCCCCCTGCCGTGGCCCTCACATATATTTTTCGCCGCTCAAACGCCCACGTGTACCGCGTGCTCGTCGCCCTCGAGCAGATTCTCCGGCTTGTCCCGGATCATGAACGCCGCGATCGGAACGCAGAGCAGGAAGAAGACCGCGCCGATCAGGAACGCGACATCGTAGGAGTGAATCGAGGCCCGCTCCATCACGTGGTCGATGGTGTGGTTATTGCGCACATACCGCTCGGCCACCTGCACCGAAATGGTGGTCAGCAACGCGGTGCCGATGGAACCGCCCACCTGCTGCGCGGCATTGAGCAGCGCGCTGGCCACACCCGAGTCCTCCGCCTCGACCTGATGCAGCGCGGTGGTCTGCATGCAGACGAACAGGAAGCCCATGCCGAGTGCGATCAGAATCATGGCGGGCAGCAGGGCGCTGGCGTAACTGTCGCCGAACTCGAGCCGCGACAGCCACAGCAGACCCGCCGCGCCCAGCACCGAGCCCGCCAGCATCAGCGGACGCGGACCGATCTTCGGCAATACCGCGGACGCGATGCCCGCCGACACCACGATCCCGGCCGGGAAGGGCAGGAACGCCACACCCGTCTTCAGCGCCGAGTAGTGCTCCACGATCTGCAGGTAGAAGCTCAGGTTCAAGAACATGGCGAACATCGCGATCGGCACCAGCAGCGCGATCAGATATGAGCCGCCCCGGTTGATCTCACCCGGAATGCGCAGCGGCAGCAGCGGATTCGCGGTCCGGTTCTCGATGGCCACGAACGCCGCCAGCAGCGCCACGCCCACGATGAACAGGGCCAGCGTGGTGGAGGCGGTCCAGCCGTCGGAGGCCGCCCGGCTGAAGCCGTAGACGATGGAGATCAGGCCCAGGGTCACGGTGATCGCGCCGGGCAGGTCGTAGCCGCCGGTGCGGGGTGCGGGCACGTCCTTGACCACGAAGGCGAACGCACCGGCCAGCGCCAGCAGCGCGACCGGGGTGTTCACCAGCAGCGACCAGCGCCAGTTGGCGAATTCGACGAGCGCGCCACCGGCGATCAGGCCCAGTGCCGCGCCGGCTGCGGACACACCCGCGAACACGCCGAAGGCCCGGGCGCGTTCCTTGGCCTCGGTGAAGGTCACCGACACCAGCGACAGCGCGGCGGGAGCCAGCAGCGCACCGAACGCGCCCTGCAGCGCGCGGCCCGCGAACAGTTCGGCCTGGTTCTGCGCGAGACCGGCCAGCGCGGAGGCCGCGGCGAAGCCGACCAGGCCGACCATCAGGATCCGGCGGCGGCCCAGGTAGTCGGCGAGGCGGCCGCCGAGCAGCAGCAGACCGCCGAAAATCAGGGTGTAAGCGGTGAAGATCCACTGCTTGTCGCCGTCGCTGATGTGCAGATCCTGCTGCGCGAACGGCATGGCGATGGTGACGATGGTGGCGTCCAGGACCACCATGCGCTGCGCCATGGCGATCACACCCAGCGCCCACCAGCGCATGGAATCTTTTGCGGGACTTGCTTTTTCGTCTGTACCGAGAGCGTCTGTCGCTACGTTCATGAGCCTCTCCTCTGGAGTTCGAAGGCAGCTTCACCATAGTGACCCCCACCGACAATTGGCGTCAAGAGAAAAATGTCGCAGTGCGACAGTTGTCATAATGGGACAGAAGGGATCGCCGAACCTCTAAGATGTAGGCATGTCGGAGTTGTCAAGTCACATCGGTGTGATCTCGCCTCACCGCCCCGGACTGCGCGAGCGCAAGAAGGAACAGACCCGCGCGCGGATCATCGACGTGGCCCTGAAGCTGTGCGACGAGCAGGGCTTCGACGCCACCACCGTGGAACAGATCGCCGATGCCGCCGACGTGTCGCCGCGCACCGTGAACCGGTACTTCGACAGCAAGGAAGACATCGTCACCGCCCCCATCACCGACTGGGGCCTGGCGCATGCGCGGGCACTGCGCGAGCAACCGCACACCGGGAACGAACTGCAGGCCCTGCTGGACGCCTTCCTGGCCATCGTGGACCGCGTCATCGAACGCGACGAGCCCCTGCCCTTCCGCTGGTTCCAGCAGATGCAGCGGATCATCGCCACCTCGGCCCCGGTGCGGGCCTGCAGCTTCGACGCGGCCGAGAACAAGACCGAACAGACCGCGCAGGTCCTGGCCGAACGGCTCGGCACCACCGTCGGCGATATGCGAGTTCGATTGCTGATGGGCACCTTCCACGCCATCATGCGGGCGGGCACCGAGTCCGCGGCCGAGAGCGGCACCGCCTGCGAGCAGATCATCGGATCCGCCCGCGGCATGGCCGACGCCGTGGTCTCGGCCTATCACGAATTCGTCCGCACCTGCGCGGCTCCCACTGTGTCCGGCCCCACTTCCGAAACAGCCGCATCCGCCCGCTAGAATCGCGCGACAGGTCAAGAGCATCAGCGCCAAGCCCCGGCTCGCTGATCGGCAACCCTCCAGCTGCGGTGGGGTGCTCCGGGTGAGGACCGGGCGTTCGAAGGACGAACGCAAGCGCAACTAGGAGGTCTACCGAAATGTGTTGTTGTCGAAGCCCATTCGCCTTCCGATAACGTCAAACTTCCGCCATTCGGCGACCTTGTTTTTGGAGCAGAACATATGAGTGACTCGACCGCGTCCGCGGCCGTTGCGGCTGACGGCACCCTCGACCCGGCCAACTGGTCCTTCGAGACCAAGCAGATCCACGCCGGTCAGGCCCCCGATCCGGCCACCGGAGCGCGCGCCCTGCCCATCTACCAGACCACCTCCTACGCCTTCCGCGACACCGATCACGCCGCCGCGCTGTTCGGGCTCGCCGAGCCGGGCAATATCTACACCCGCATCATGAACCCCACCCAGGACGCGGTGGAGCAGCGCATCGCCGCGCTCGAGGGCGGTGTGGCCGCGCTGCTGGTGGCCTCCGGACAGGCGGCGGAGACCTACGCGATCCTGAATCTGGCGCAGGCCGGTGACCACCTCGTGGCCAGCCCGCACCTGTACGGCGGCACCTACAACCTGCTGCACTACTCGCTGCCGAAGCTGGGCATCGAGGTCAGCTTCGTCGAGGACCCCGACGATCTGGAGCAGTGGCGCACGGCCGTGCGGCCGAACACCAAGGCGTTCTACGGTGAGACCGTTGCCAATCCGGGCAGCTCGATCCTCGACATTCCGGGCATCGCCGAGGTCGCGCACGCCGCGGGCGTGCCGTTGATCGTGGACAACACGGTCGCCACTCCCTACCTGATCCAGCCACTGAAGCTGGGCGCGGACATCGTCGTGCACTCGGCCACCAAGTACCTGGGCGGGCACGGTTCCGCGGTCGCGGGTGCGATCGTGGACGGCGGCAACTTCGACTGGACGGTGCGCGACGAAGCGGGCGAGTCCCGATTCCCCGGCTTCACCACCCCGGACCCCAGTTACCACGGCGCGGTCTTCGCCGATCTCGGTGCGCCCGCGTTCGCGCTCAAGGCGCGCGTGCAGCTGCTGCGCGATCTGGGCGCGGCGGTGTCGCCGTTCAACGCGTTCCTCATCGCGCAGGGCATCGAGACGCTGAGCCTGCGCATCGAGCGGCACGTGGCCAATGCCCAGGCGGTGGCGGAGTTCCTGGCCGAGCAGCCGGGCGTCGAAAAGGTTTACTACGCGGGGCTTCCCACCTCGCCCTGGTTCGAGCGCGGCAAACAGCTGGCACCGAAGGGTGTCGGCGCCATCGTCTCCTTCGAGCTGGCGGGCGGTGTGGACGCGGGCAAGAAGTTCGTGGAGGCGCTGGTGCTGCACAGCCATGTCGCTAACATCGGGGATGTGCGCTCGCTCGTCATCCACCCGGCCTCCACCACGCACTCCCAGCTGACTCCCGCCGAGCAGCTGGCCTCCGGCGTCACGCCTGGTCTGGTGCGTTTGGCGGTGGGTATCGAGGGCATCGGCGACATCCTGGCGGATCTGCGCGCCGGACTGACGGCGGCGGCAAGTTGACCGTGAACATCGAGTCGAGCACCTCCCGTCCGGCGGCCGAGCTATTGCTGCCGCCGCCGGACGGGACGCTCGGGACCATTGCCATCGGGGATGTCGAGCTCGAGTCCGGAGCCGTCATTCCCGATGTGACGCTGGCCGTGCAACGGTGGGGCGAACTCTCGGCGAACACGGACAACGTGGTGCTCGTCGAGCACGCGCTGACCGGTGATTCGCACGTGGTGGGCCCCGCCGACGTGCACCACGGCCAGCCCGGCTGGTGGGACGGCATCGTCGGCCCCGGTGCGCCGATCGACACCCGCGAATGGTGTGTCATCGCCACCAACGTGCTGGGCGGCTGTAAGGGCAGCACCGGCCCGGCCTCGCTGGCTCCGGACGGAAAGCCCTGGGGCGCACGGTTTCCCGAGATCTCGATTCGCGATCAGGTGACCGCGGAGCGGCAGCTGTTCGATCTGCTCGGCGTCGACCGCCTGGCCGCCGCGATCGGCGGTTCCATGGGCGGCATGCGGGTGCTCGAATGGATGGTCGGCAGCCCCGAACGGGTCGGCGCGGCGCTGGTGCTCGCGGTCGGCGCGCGCGCCACCGCCGACCAGCTCGGCACCCAGACCACCCAGATCGCCGCCATCATGGCCGATCCGGACTGGCAGGGCGGCAATTACCACGGCACCGGGCGCGCACCCATGACCGGCATGGGCATCGCCCGGCGCATCGCGCACCTGACCTACCGCACCGAGGCCGAGCTCGACCACCGCTTCGAGAACCACGCGCAGGGTGACGAGGATCCGCGGGCGGGCGGGCGCTACGCGGTGCAGAGCTACCTGGAGTATCAGGCGGACAAGCTCATCGCGCGCTTCGACCCGGCCACCTACGTGCTGCTCACCGAGGCCATGAACCGCTACGACGTGGGTCGCGGCCGCGGTGGCGTCGAGGCGGCGCTGGCGGGCACGCCGGTGCCGTGCGTGATCGGCGGGGTCGACTCGGATCGGCTCTATCCGCTGCGCACCCAGCAGGAGCTGGCCGATCTGCTGCCGGGTTCCAAGGGGCTCGAGGTCATTCACTCCAAGGACGGCCACGACGGGTTCCTGACCGAGTTCGACGCGGTCGGCAAGCTGGTGCTGGAGACGATGGATCTGGCCCGCGCCCAGCGCGGGACCGGACGCTGAATCAGCGCTGCCGAAGCGCTGTATCTACGCTGCCTCACCGGTGGCGCGTTACCGCGCGTATCGTTGCTGTTTCGCGCGAATTGTCCTGACGCGCTTCCGGTTTCGCGCACATGACACCGGGGTAACCTGTCGTCCCGAATACGTGTGCGCACCGCCGCGCACCCGTAATCTGTCAGACATGACCGCCGCATTCGATGACATGGATCTCCGCGATCTCGTCGATCTGCTCTCCGAGGACGAGCAGCGTGAACTCCGCCCGGCCATACTCCGCGTCCTGCACAGACTCCCGGACCAGGAAGTGCTACGCCGGGAATTAGTACT
>NZ_BJWY01000177.1 GCF_007990715.1 Nocardia seriolae NBRC 15557
CGACACTAGGAAGGCGTAGTGCTGGGGTTGCGGCGCGCCCTCGAAACCCGGTGGCATATCCGAGAAGTCGAAGGTGACGCCATTGCCGACGGTGAGCGGAATGAACGGTCCGTACGGCTTGCCCACCTCCACCCCGAGAATATCCGCCCAGAATTCGGCGGAGACTCGCTTGTCCGTGCACGCGACAATGGTGTGGTTGAACTGAATAGTTATAGGAATACTCCTGTGTTCGTGGCGATCCCGACCCTGGACCGGTACAAGTCGGCCGACAGGAGCACCGCCACTGTTTCGACGTTAACCACTCGCCGCCGGATTCGCAAAGACCCCTGTGCGAACCCTCACATCCCCCGCTTGGGCGCGGAGTACTCCTGCTCCGGCCGTCCGGTGCTGCCGTAGCGCAACTGCATGCGCAGGTCACCCGCCCCGACCAGGTTCGCCAGATACCGCTGCGCGGTGGCCCGCGAAATCCCGATCGCGGCCGCCACCTGCGCCGCCGACATCGGCGCCTCGGCCGCCCGAACCGCCTGCAACACCAGCTCTTTCGTGTGCGACGCGGGCACCGGAGCGCCCCCACCCCCGGTTACCACCACCTGCGGCCGCAACGCCGCCAGCGCGACATCCACATCGGCCGCCGTCACCTCGGGAGCCGCCAGCACCCGCCGATACCGCGCATACCCCGCCAGCCGCGCCGCCAGCACCGCATGATCGAACGGCTTCACCAGATACCCGATCGCCCCCGCCCCGAGCGCCGCCCGCACCGTCTCCGATTCCGTTGCCGCGGTGAGCATCATCGCGTCGAACCGAATCTCCCGCACCAACTCCACCCCCGACCCGTCCGGCAGATAGACATCCACCAGCGCCAGATCGAAGTCGTTTCCCGCGATCGCCTCCCGCGCGGCCGCCACACTGTTCACCGTCGCCCCCACCGTGAATCCCGGTAGCGCCGAAACGATCCCGGCATGCATATTCGCCACGCGAAAGTCGTCATCGACGACCAGCACGCTCAACTCTCCCCGGCCCACGCCGACTCCTCCTCCGATAACACACCCGGCATCCGGGCAATGAATTCCGCTCCCCCCAAGCACTTCTCACCACCGTCCCCCGCGGCCCCGGCCTCCCCCACGCCTCCCGGGTCCGCCAGTCTCACGTCCCCGCCCCGCGCTCGAGCCACCTGCCGCGACAGCGCCAGCCCCAGCCCGCGCCCGCCCGGACCGCCGCCAGATTTGGTGGAAACCCCTTCGGCGAACAGCGAATCCACCAGTTCCGGCGCGACCCCGCCGCCACTGTCCACCACCGCGATGTGCAGCGTCTCCCCCTCCCGCACCAATTCCACCTCCACCACCGGATCAGCCGTCGCGAGGTCAGCGGTCACGGTGGTTGTCGAGGTCGGCTCGGTTGCCGCGGCGTCGATGGCGTTGTCGAGCAGGTTGCCCAGGACGGTCGTGACATCGACGGGGGCGGCGAGATTGGCGTCCACCCAGGTGTTGGGGCCCAGGCGGAGTTGCACGCCCCTTTCGCGGGCATGGGCGGCCTTGGCGGAGAGGAAGGCTTGCAGGTAAGGATCGCGGATGGCATCGACACCCGGCAGAGTCGCGCCCAGGGGGCTGGAGCCGAGGAGTTCTTCCAGGTAGTTGGCGGCTTCGCCGGGGTGGCCGGTGTGAAGCAGGCCGCTGAGCAGGTGGAGGCGGTTGGCGAATTCGTGGCGCTGGGCGCGCAGGACGGTGCTCATGGTGGAGACCGCATCCAGTTGACGGGTCAGGGATTCCACGTCGGTGCGGTCGCGGACGGACAGGACCGCACCGAGCGGACGATTGTCCCGGCTGACGGCGCGGGCTGTCACCACCACGATGCGGTCACCGACAGCGGCTTGGACCGGATGGCCGTCGGCGGCGCGGAAGGCTTGCAGGACACGGGGAGTCAGGCCGATCGCCTCGATATCGCTGCCCGATTCCGGGTCGATGCCCAGCAGGCGGCGAGCTTCGTCGTTGACGACCGTGACCCGGGATTTCACATCGGCGGCGACCACGCCCTCACCGATACCGTGCAGGACGGCGTCCTGCTCGCGGACCAGGTCGGCCAGATCGGAAGGCTCCAAGCCGAGAGTCAGGCCGTGCCAGCGACGGGCCAGCAACACCGATCCGGCAATGCCCGCCAGCAGCGCGCCGCCGATCAGCAATCCGGCACGGCGCAGATCGCGCAGCAGTTGATCATGAACCGCCGCAGTGGAGATCCCGACGCTCACCTCACCCACCACTCGCCCACCCGTGGGGGCCGCGGTATCCGGCTGCAGGACCGGTACTTTCGCGCGGACGGACTCGCCCAGGGTGCCGTGCTCCTGGATCACCACCTCGGATCCGGCCAGGGCGCGGGAGGGGTCGGTGCTGACCATTTCACCGAGGCGGGCGCGGTCGGGGTGGGCGAGGCGGATACCCGCGTCATCGGTGATCACTACGAACAGCGCGCCGGTGCGCAGTCGGGCGCTGTCGGCGATCTGTTCCAGTTCACCGTCGGCGAGTTCCTGTTTCAGGGCGGGCCCCGCGGGTAACCGGCCTTCCGCGTCGCGCGCGACCGCGGCGCGGACCTGCGGGTCGGAGGCGACCGCGCGGGCGATGGCCAGGGCGCGTTGACCGTACTCGTTCGAGAGCCGCTCGCCGCTGATGTAGGCGAAGACGCCGAAGGCCAGGCCGAGGGTCAGGCCCACCACGGCGATCTGCAGGAGCAGGATCTGGGTCCGGAGACGGACGGAGCGGGGGCCTAGCGAGAACACGGCGACAGTGTAGACAACCCCTCGCAAACTCATGAGCAGAATGCGCAAAACGGGCGAATCGTTGGTTGTGTGACTTGCGCGCACAACCGGGCCGAGTGTGACCCGGCGCACGTAGCTTCTGACCAACGCCGCAGTAGCGGCACTGAAAACAGGAGCGGTAATGAGCACAACGACCACTGAGCTCGGCGGCGAGCCGCCCGTTGGGCAGAGCGACGCGCCTTTGATCGAACTGCGCGGTGCGACCAAGCGGTTCCCGGGCAACAACGGTGGGATCCACACCGCGGTTCGCGATCTCAACTTCAGCGTTGCCGCTGGTGAGTTCGTTGCCGTCGTCGGTCCCACCGGCTGCGGCAAGTCCACCACCCTCTCGCTGGTATCGGGCCTGGAGCCCGCCTCGGCGGGGCGAACCCTGGTGCGCGGCAAGGATGTTCGCGGCATCCCCGACGGGGTCGGCTACATGTTCCAGCAGGACGCCGTGCTGCCGTGGAAGTCGGTCATCGAGAATGTGGCGCTGGGCCCGAAGTTCCGGGGCGTCACCAAGGCCGAGGCCCGCGAGCGCGCGGCACGCTGGGTGCGCACGGTCGGGCTGGGCGGGTTCGAGAACTATTACCCGCATCAGCTCTCCGGCGGCATGCGCAAGCGCGTCGCGCTGGCGCAGACCCTGGTCAACGATCCCGAGATCATCCTCATGGACGAGCCGTTCAGCGCGCTCGACGTGCAGACCCGCCAGCTCATGCAGGACGAGCTGCTGCGGGTGTGGTCGGGTACGAACGCGGCGGTCATCTTCGTGACACACGATCTGGAAGAGGCCATCGCCCTGGCCGATCGGGTGGTCGTCATGACCGCCTCCCCCGCGACGGTCTGCGGTGACTTCACCGTCACCTTGGAGCGGCCGCGCAATGTCGAGGAAGTCCGGCTCACCGAGGAATTCCGCGACCTCTACAAGGAAATCTGGGAAACGCTGCGCGATCAGGTCGAGGCGGCCCGTGCGAAGGGAGCGGCCCGTGTCGCTTGATGTCATGGCGAAGGCCGCTGAGAGCTCACCGGAATTCGAGGTCGAGACCGAGGAGCAGATCCTGGCGCGGGTGCGCTCCAACGCCCGCCGCAACAAGATCCGCACCTGGGGTCTGCGCGCCCTGATCGTGGCCGTATGGCTGGGCTCCTGGCAGCTCACCGCCACCTACTGGATCGACCCGTTCTTCTACTCCAAGCCCACGCTGATCTGGGACCGCCTGGTCGAATGGTTCACCGAGGGCACGCAATTCGGCTCCATCTGGCTACAGCTGTACACCACCGTGCAAGAAGCCGTGCTGGGCTTCGCCATCGGCACCGTCGCGGGCGTCGTGCTGGGCGTGCTGCTCGGCCGCTCGCGCTACTGGGCCGATGTGCTGGCCCCGTTCATCAAGGCGCTCAACGCGGTTCCGCGCATCGTGCTGGCCTCGCTGTTCATCATCTGGTTCGGCCTGGGGCTGCAATCCAAGGTGGCCACCGTCGTGGTGCTGGTGTTCTTCGCGGTGTTCTTCAACGCCTTCACCGGGGCGCGCGAGGTGGATGGCAATGTCATCAACAATGCCCGCATCCTGGGTGCGAGCCGCCGTCAGGTGCTGAGCTCGATCGTGTTGCCGAGCGCTACCACCTGGATCCTGTCGTCGCTGCACACCGCTTTCGGCTTCGCGCTCATCGGCGCGGTGGTCGGTGAATACGCCGGTGCCAGCAAGGGTCTGGGTCTGCTGATCTCCAATGCGCAGGGCACCTTCGACGCGGCGGGCATCTACGCGGGCATGATCATCATCACGGTGGTGGCGCTGGTCGCGGAGTGGCTGATCGGGCTGGCGGAGAACCGGCTGCTGAAATGGCGTCCGTCCCAGTCGTCCTCGGGCCACGGGATCTGAGCCATGAACTACCGCAAGCATATTGCCGTGGCCGTGCTGGCCATCGCCTCGCTGCTGCTGGTGACCGGCTGCCGCGACTCGCGCACCATTCCGGTGGCCGACGGGCGGCCGCAGATCACCATCATGGTGGGTGGCCTGGAGAAGGTCATCTATCTGCCGGCCATGCTCACCGAGAAGCTGGGCTTCTTCAAGGACAACGACATCGACGTGAAGCTGCTGGGCGAGCAGTCCGGCGCGAACGCCGAGACCGCGCTGCTCACCGGCGACGTGCAGGGCGTGGTCGGCTTCTACGACCACACCATCGATCTCCAGGCCAAGGATCAGTGCCTGCAGACGGTCGTACAGTTCGCCGATGTGCCGGGCGAGGTCGAGCTGGTGTCCAAGCAGGACGCCGACACCATCAAGTCTCCCGAGGACTTCAAGGGCCGCAACCTGGGTGTCACGTCGCTGGGCTCCTCCACCGATTTCCTCACCCAGGCGCTGGCCGGGCAGGCGGGGCTGAAGACCTCCGACTACACCCGGGTGAAAGTCGGTGCGGGACAGACCTTCATCGCGGGCATGAACCACAATGGCATCGACGCGGGCATGACCACCGATCCGACCGTCGCCAAGATGGTCTCCTCCGGTGACGCCGAGGTACTGGTGGACATGCGCAACGAGCAGGGCACTCGCGCGGCACTGGGCGGCCTCTACCCCGCCGCCTCGCTGTACATGCGCTGCGAGACCGTGCGCAGCCATCCGGACATCGTGCAGAAGCTGGCCGACTCCTTCGTCCAGACGCTGCGGTGGATCAAGACCCACACCCCGGAGGAGATCGCCGCCAAGATGCCCTCCCAGTACGCGGGCGGCGATCCGAAGCTCTACGTCAAGTCCATCACCGACTCGATCAGCATGTTCAACGGCGACGGGCTGATGAAACCCGAAGGCGCGCAGAACGTCCTGCGCATCCTGGGCAAATACTCGCGCAATGTGTCCCCGGTGCGCGACCGCATCGACCTCGGTGCCACCTACACCAACGAGTTCGTGGAGAAGGCCCAGGGCGCGCGCAAACCCTGACCGGCCCACGCGGAACCGCACATCACATGAGGGGTGTGCGGTGTCGCGTTATTGCGGGATGGCGTTGCGGCGGGCGCGGCGCAGGGCGTCGACGGTGAAGATGGCCAATGCCAGCCAGATCAGGGCGAAACCGGCCCAGCGGGAGGCGGGCATGGGTTCGTGGCCGACCGCCACGCCCCAGGCCAGCTGTAGGCCGGGGGTGAGGTATTGCAGGATTCCCATGGTGGACAACGGGACTCGCGGGGCCGCCAGCGCGAACAGCGTCAGCGGGACCAAAGTGACCGGGCCGCTGAGCATGAGCAATCCCGTGTGCGGCAGCGACGAGCCGAAGGTCGCATTGCCGGTCAGCGCGATGGCGATCACCGCGATCAGGGCGAACGGCGCGGCGGCCAACCCCTCGGCGGCCAGACCGGGCAGGGCATCGAGCCGGATCACCTTCTTGACCAGACCGTA
The DNA here is from genome assembly GCF_007990715.1 of Nocardia seriolae NBRC 15557. GTDB lineage: Bacteria > Actinomycetota > Actinomycetes > Mycobacteriales > Mycobacteriaceae > Nocardia > Nocardia seriolae. Next base: position 6,169 of record NZ_BJWY01000177.1, read on the forward strand.
GGTGGCGAAGGAACAGGCCAGGATCAAGGCGATCCAGGGCGGGCGGCCGTAGTCGACGGTCAGCACGATCACCGCCGTCGCACCCAGCCCGAGCGCGATCCACTGCATCGACCGCAGCTTCTCGTGGAAGATGATGACGCCGAAGGCCACCGTCACCAGCGGATTGATGAAGTAGCCCAGCGCGCACTCGACCACGTGGTGCGAGATCACGCCATAGACGTAGACGCCCCAGTTCATCGAGATGGCGGCCGAGGCCACCGCCGCGAGCCGCCACGTGCGGGCGTCGATGCGGCGCAGCTCACCCAACCGGCCCGCGACCGCCAGCGCGAGCAGGGCGACAACCAGAGTCCAGAGGATCCGTTCGGCCAGCACCTCCCCGGCGCTGGCGAAGGACAGCAATCCGAAGAACGCGGGGAACAGTCCCCACAGGAAATAGGCCCCGATGCCGAAGGCGATGCCCGTGTCCCGGGTGCCGTCGTGCCGCGCCGGGTGTCCGCTCCGACTCGTTTCGACCGGCGCTGCTGGGGTCCCACGTCGTTCGGCCACTCGACAACGTTAGCCCGCATAACGAACGTCGCGACAGCCGATATGTCGGATGATCCGCACTCGGGTTCGGCGCGCGACGGCCAGCTACGGACCGGTTCCTTTGATTGCCCTTTACTGTGGAGGGCATGTCGATTACTGCGCAGGCAGCTAGTCCACCCGGTCCACCCGCGCTCGGGCTCACCTCCGCCGAGGTGGAGCAGCGGCGGCGGGACGGGCTCTCCAATGACGTGCCGGAGCGGGCCAGCAGGTCGGTCCGCGACATCGTCAAGGCGAACGTCTTCACCCGGATCAACGCGATCCTGGGGGTGCTGTTCGTCGTGGTGATGGCCACCGGGTCGATCATCGACGGGCTGTTCGGGCTGCTGATCATCGCCAATAGCGCGGTCGGCATCATCCAGGAGATCCGGGCCAAGAACACCCTGGACAAGCTGGCCATCATCGGGCAGGCCAAGCCCGTGGTGCGCCGCGGCGGTCAGGCCGTGTCGGTCGCGCCGCAGGAGGTCGTGCTCGACGACATCATCGAGCTCGGGCCCGGCGACCAGATCGTGGTGGACGGCGAGGTGATCGAGGCCGAACTGCTCGAGGTCGACGAGTCGCTGCTCACCGGTGAGGCCGATCCCATCGACAAAACCGTTGGGGCGCATATCATGTCGGGCAGCTTCGTGGTGTCCGGCAGCGGCGCGTACCGGGCCACCAAGGTCGGCAAGGACGCCTACGCGGCCAAGCTCGCCGACGAGGCCAGCAAGTTCACGCTGGTGAAGTCGGAGCTGCGCAGCGGTATCGACACCATTCTGAAAGTCATTACCTACCTGTTGATTCCGGCGGGCCTGCTGTCCATCTACAACCAGCTGGTGTCGTCCAAGGAATCCTGGCGGCCCGCGGTCAACGGCATGGTGGCCGCGCTGGTGCCGATGGTGCCCGAGGGTCTGGTGCTGATGACCTCCATCGCGTTCGCGGTCGGCGTGGTGCGCCTGGGTGCGCGCAAGTGCCTGGTGCAGGAGCTGCCCGCCATCGAGGGGCTGGCCCGGGTGGACGTGGTGTGCGCGGACAAGACCGGCACGCTCACCGAGAACGGCATGCGGCTGGCCGAGATTCGGGCGGTGCACGACGTGGCCGGTGATGGCCAGGCTCTCGACCGGGAACTCCGTCGGGTGCTGGCCGCCCTGGCCGCCGACGATCCGCGCCCGAATGCCAGCGTGCTGGCCATCAAGGAAGCCCTGCCGGACGCGCCGGACTGGCAGTCCACCGGGGTCGCGCCGTTCTCCTCCGCCAAGAAGTGGAGCGGCATGTCCTACGGGGAGCACGGCAACTGGCTCATGGGCGCGCCGGACGTGCTGCTGGATCCGGGCTCCGAAATCGCCGATACCGCACAGGAAATCGGGGCCGAGGGGCTGCGGGTGCTGCTGCTGGCCCGGAGCGACCGGTCGGTCGACGCGCCGGACGCGCCGGGGCAGGTGACCCCGGCGGCACTGGTCGTGCTGGAGCAGAAGGTGCGGCCCGACGCCAAGGGGACGCTCGAATACTTCGCCTCCCAGCATGTTTCGACCAAGGTGATCTCCGGCGACAATGCCGTGTCGGTGGGGGCGGTGGCGTCCTCGCTGGGGCTGTCCGGCGGGCACGACGCGGTCGACGCCCGCACCTTGCCGACCGACCAGGACGAGCTCGCGGATGTGCTGGAGCACAAGACGGTGTTCGGCCGGGTTCGGCCGGATCAGAAGCGCGCCATGGTGGGAGCGTTGCAGTCGCGCGGGCACACCGTCGCCATGACCGGGGACGGCGTCAACGACGTGCTCGCGCTGAAGGATGCCGATATCGGCGTCGCCATGGGTTCGGGCAGTCCGGCCACCCGCTCGGTGGCGCAGATCGTGCTGCTGGACAACAAGTTCGCCACGCTGCCGTACGTGGTCGGCGAGGGCCGCCGGGTGATCGGCAATATCGAGCGGGTCTCCAATCTGTTCCTCACCAAGACCGTGTACTCGGTGGTGCTGGCATTCCTGGTCGGCATTGCGGGCATCGGCTCACAGATCTTCAGCTACAAGGCCATCGGGTATCCGTTCCTGCCCCGCCACGTCACGATCGCCGCCTGGTTCACCATCGGCATCCCCGCGTTCATCCTGTCCCTCGCGCCCAACAACGAGCGCGCCCGCACCGGATTCGTCGGCCGCGTCCTGCGATTGGCGATTCCCTCCGGCGTGGTGATCGGCGTGATGACCTTCATCTCGTACCTGGTCGCCTACCGGGGGCCCGACGCCGGGGAGACCGCCAAGGTTCAAGCGGGCACCACCGCGCTCATCACCCTGCTGATCGTCGCGGTCTGGGTGCTGGCCATCGTGGCCCGGCCCTGGAACTGGTGGAAGATCCTGCTGGTGGCGGGTTCCGTTGTGGGATACCTGATCCTGTTCGCACTGCCCTTCACCCGCCACTTCTTCAAACTCGATCCCTCCAACGTGGCCCTCACGACTTCGGCGATCATCTGCGGCGCGATCGGCATCGTGCTCGTCGAGGTGGCCTGGTGGTTGAGCGCCAGGTATCTGGGCGAGTCGCCGCATTCGCCGCCGGTGGTCGCGGACGCGGCGCCGCCGAGTGAAAAGGACTGACGCGCTTCATATCCAAACTGGTCGCATGGTTTGGCTCGCCGTGGGTTTGTCCGTCCTGGGCAGTCGCCGAAACTGCAGGTACCTTGTGCCCCATGGAGGTCCTGCTGCATCAGCTCGACGCATTCGCCGACGCACCCTTCTCGGGCAATCCGGCGGCGGTCATGCCGCTGTTGGCCTGGTTACCGGACGAACTGCTGCAGCGGCTAGCCGAGGAGAACAATCTCGCCGAGACCGCGTTCTACACCTCGGCGCTGCCGGCGGAAGCGGGTGCGCCGCCGGACAACTCGCCCGCGTTCCATCTGCGCTGGTTCACGCCGACCGTGGAAGTCGATCTGTGCGGGCACGCGACCATGGCGGCAGCGGCGCAGATCCTCGACGATATGCATCCGGGGGCGGATCGGGTGCACTTCTATACGCGCAGCGGGTGGCTGCGGGTGGATCGCGATCGCGATGATCTGGTGCTGGACCTGCCCTCGGTGTCGTCGGTGGAAATCGATGTGCACGAGGACGTTCCGAACCGGCTCGCGCAGGCGCTCGGGGTGCGGCCGTTGCGGGCCTTCGAGGGCACCGATGTGGTGCTGTTCGTGACCGCCGAAGACGAAGTGCGGCAATCCCGTCCCGACTTCTCGGCGTTTCCGGCCATGAACCGGGCGGCCATCCTCACCGCCGAGGGCGATGAGGTCGACTTCGTGTCCCGGGTGTTCGCGCCCGGGCAGGGGATTCCGGAGGATCCGGTCACCGGGTCCGCGCACGCTCAGCTGACCCCGCTGTGGAGCCGGGAGCTGGGGCGGACCACGCTCAGTGCGCGGCAGCTGTCACGGCGTGGTGGGTCGATGCGGTGCCATCTGCGCGATGACCGGGTCCGGCTCACGGGGCGGTGCCGACGCTATCTGGATGGGGTTGTCCGGCTGCCGGACTGAGCAACTCAGCGGTCGATGATCTTCCGGGTCAAGTCCGTCAGGTCCGGGCTGCGGTAGCCGGGGTAGCCGTGCAGCAGCGACTGCCAATCCTCCGGGATCGCTGACGCGCCCCAGCGCGCGCCGAGCAGGCCGCCGGCGATGGCGGCCGTGGTATCGGTGTCGCCGCCCGCGCGCACGGCGAGTTCCAGTGCGGCGGGGACGGTTTCGGCGTGGGTGATGGCCCACCAGGCGGTCTGCAGGGCGTGGACCACCCAGCCGTTCTTGGGGAAATCGGCGGGGGTGCCCGTTTCGGCCTTGTCCAGCAAGGGTTCCCAGAAGCCGGTGTCGACCTGGGACAGGGCCTCGCGGAGGCCGTCGTAGGTGCCGTGGATGACGGCGTGGCGGATGGCCAGGGTCCACAGTTTGCATGCCTGCATGGCCTGCATGTCGTAGTGGGTCAGGGAGCTGACGAGTTTGGCCGCCTTGCCGCACTTCTCGGCATCGTCGAGGTATGCGAGCGCGACGGGGGCGGTGCGCATGAGCGAACCGTTGCCCGCTTTCAGGCCGGTGAGGTCGTGGGCTCGCAGCTGCATGTCGCGGCCGGTGCGGTCACGCCATTCCAGGACCTGGCGGGTCTGGTTGCCGATGTCCTTCGGGCGCGAATCCCACCAGGCGACGAACTCGGCGGCGACGGCGTCCAGGCCCTCGGGGCTGCAGATGTCGCCGGTCTCGGCGGCGGCTCGGGCCACGGCTACCGCCATCGCGGTGTCGTCGGTCCACTCGCCCGGAGCCCAGCGGAACGCGCCACCGCCCTTCATCCGGATCTCCACGTCCGGGGCCGGATGCGTGAACTCGTAGCCTGCCCCCAGGGCGTCACCGGCCGCCGTGCCCAGCAGTACCCCGGCCGCACGATCGGCCTGCTCCGGCGTCAATTCCATCTGTGCTCGCCTCTTCCGCTCCGATGCGTTCACATCGGTCTACCACGACGTTACTCATCCGGTGGGCACGCCGAGGGTGCCAGCCGGTGTCTTTACGGGTTCCGCATTACGCTCGGGGGCATCCCAGTCGGATGGATGATCCGGAGGTTCTACCGAATGATGAACCAGCTCGTCGACCGTCCCAGCCCGATCTCGTCGCACCCGCTGTCCCTGCCGCTGGCGCCGGTCCCGGACTCCGGGCACATCTTCGACGTCACGCGTCGGCTCGGCACCGTCGATATGGACGAGAACCAGAATCTGCGCATCGACGGCATCGCCCGCCACCTCCAGGACGCGGGCGTCGACCACCTGATCCATATGGACGCCCTGGACACGCACCCGCACTGGATAGTCCGCCGCACCGTCATCGACGTCCTCCAGCCCATCACCTGGCCCGCCCAGTTGCGCATCCGCCGCTGGTGCTCGGGCATCTCGCCGCGGTGGTGCACCATGCGGGCCCGCATCGATTCCGACACCGGCGGCCTCATCGAAACCGAAGGCTTCTGGATCCACATGAACAAGGACACCATGAGCCCGTCCCGCGTAGCCGACGAGTTCTTCGACCTCATGTGCACCACCACCGCCGACCACCGCCTCCGCTGGCGTCAATGGCTCGACACTCCCCTCCCCACCACCCCCGGCACCCGGTTCCCCTTACGCCGCACCGACACCGACCACTTCCAACACATCACCAACACCGCCTACTGGCACGCCATCCACGAATTCACCGCCGACGCAACCGAACTCACCCAATCCCCCCACCGCTTCGTCCTGGAGTACAACAAGCCCATCCGCTACGGCGAACTCCTCGACATCCACACCACCCGCAACACCGACACCCTCACCCTCTGGTTCTCCGTCGCAGGCGACACCCGAGCCATAGCCCAACTCCTTCCTGCGAAGAGTTGAAAAACGAAGAGCCAAAAGAAGAAAAGACAAGGACGCCTGGAT
>NZ_BJWY01000178.1 GCF_007990715.1 Nocardia seriolae NBRC 15557
AGTACTAAGCCACGTCACTCCTCGCGACCTGTACCAAGGCGCTAGATTTCAGTGATGTTCGGCGACTTTCGAATCGACCGCATCGGTAGTGCCCACCGCGGCGAGAATCCCACGGTCCTGCGGAGATTGACGGCCGGGTTCGCGATGATTGGCGAGGTGCAATTTCTGCCCGGGTATGCCCTTTTGCTCACCGATGATCCGGGCGTTCAGCGGCTGTCGGACCTGCCGCGCGGGAAACGGCACGCCTTCCTCACCGAGATGGACGCTCTGGCCGAGGCGGTCGAGCGGGTCTGCCGCCGCACCGATCCCGCGTTCCGGCGAGTGAATCTGGAGATTCTCGGCAATACCGAGCCCTATCTCCACGCCCACATCTGGCCCCGATTCGATTGGGAGCCCGCCGATCGAGTCCGCCTGCCCGTCTGGCTGTACCCATCCGAGAAGTGGACCGACCCGTGCCATGCCCTGGGCCCCCAGCACGACACCCTCCGTCGCCTGATCAGCGAGGAGCTGGACCGTACGCTTCGGTAAAGAGATTGCCTGTGGTGCGCTGGTGTGCAGAATGGGCGCATGACGAGTCGACGGTTGGTTTCTTCGGGTGCCGCGTGGGAGCCCGTTGTTGGGTATTCGCGGGCGGTTCGGGTCGGGCAATGGGTTTCGGTTGCCGGAACCACCGCGTCCATGCCGGAGGGTGGGGCTGTCGGGGGTACGGATATCGGCGAGCAGACTCGGGAAGCTTTGCGCCGCATCCTCGCCGCGCTGGCCGAGGTGGGCGCTGCCGCTGAAAACGTGGTCCGGACACGGATTTTCGTCACCGATATCGCACGGTGGGAAGAAGTCGGCAAGGCGCACGGCGAGATCTTCGGCGATATTCGACCCGCTGCCACCATGGTCGAAGTGAGTGCTCTGATCGAGCCGGAACTGCTGGTCGAGATCGAAGCCGACGCCATCGTTCGCTAGGTCGAGGTGGTATGGGTCCATCCGCCGCCGACTGCGGTGCGGGTGCCTCGGGAGCCCGGTTCAAGGTTGAGGACGTCGAGGAGGCTCTGGTCTTCGTCGATGGCGTGATGGAGGTGGGGTCAGTTCGGTTGGGTGCGTAGGTCTTCGATGCGGTGGCGGAGGTGGTCCAGGAGTTTTTCGGGGTTGTCGAAGGTGGTGGGGTCGATGGGGGTGCCGAAGCGGAGGGTGACGGGGTGGCGGCGGTTGAAGCGGGGGCCGGTGCCTCGGGCGCGGCGGGTGGGGAGGACGCCGTCGGTGCCGGTGGTGGCTACGGGGATGATGGGGACGCCGGTGGCGAGGGAGAGGGTGGCTACGCCGGGTTTGTAGGGCTCGGATTCGCCGGGGGCCACCAGTTTGCCTTCGGGGTAGATGATGAGGACGCCGCCGTGGTGGAGGATCTGCTCGGCGGCGGCGGTTGCGGCGCGGCCGGATTCGGGGTCGCGGCGGACGACGGGGATTTGGCCGAGGCGGCGGACGAGGCGGCCGACGATCGGCCAGGACCAGAGTTCGGCCATGGCGATGGCGATGGCGCGGCGGCGCAGGGCACCCCAGAGGAAGACCGCGTCGAGCATCGAGATGTGGTTGCCGGCCACGATGACGGGGCCGGTGGCGGGGACCAGCTCGCGGCCGATGACGGTGACGTTCACGAAGTTCGACGAGGCCAGGGTGCGCAGGATGCGGCGGACCAGGTGGGTGGTGAGCCAGGCTCGTTTGCCCAGGCCCTTCGGGCGGCGCGGTGCGGTGTTCATCGATCTCCCATTTCGACCATCGGGCAACGGGATTCATCCTCGTCGCGCGGCGGCTGGAGCGATACCGCAGAACTACTCAGACGTGCGCGGACCGTGATCGAATAGCCGTTAGCTATAACGACATTTCGGGCGTAGCCTGGGAATTGCCGTGATCACGGCACCTCGGAGAATCAATCGGTAAAAGGCTCGTGTGCTGCCATGGTGGCCGGAAGCTGGTGGCGTAACACCGTTCTGCAACAACTGTCCCGATCGCCCGCTACTGCGGCGGTCCTGTTCCTCGCGCTCGATGACGGCGACGAGGTCATCACCTTTCCGAGACTTCATTGGGGCGTCGTCGCGGCCGCATTCGCGGCGGTGCTCGGGATTGCCATCGGACTCATGGTGCTGGCGAGTTCGGCGCATTTCGAAGAGCCTCGGACTCCGGCGCCGAATCCACCGGCCTCGTGCGCGCCGTTCTGCCCGTCGCCGACCTAGGCGCTATTGCGCGGTCGGGAACGTGAGGGTGAAACACGTACCGCTGGAGTCGGATTCGACCTCGGGCACGATCCCGTGCAGGGCGGCGACCTGTGACACGATGGCCAGCCCCAACCCGTGTCCCGATGTCGCCCGGGCCGCCGCGGAACGATAGAAGCGTTCGAAGATGTGCGGGAGATCGGCGGCCGGGATGCCGGGACCCGCGTCGCGGATCGACACCGCGCGTCCGGCGACGGTGATCTCGACCGTGCCGCCCGGTGAACTGAATTTCGCGGCATTGTCCAGCAGGTTGGTGATCGCCCGCGACAGCCGCGCGGGTGCGCCCTGGATGGTGACGGGATCCATGGTGGCGGCGAATTCGATTGCGGGCCAGTGCCTTCGGGCGGTATCAAGGCAGTCCTCGACCAGCAGGTCCAGGCGCAGATCCTCGAGGGTTTCCCGCACCGCGTCCGGATCGTCGGCGCGCGCCAGGTCGATCAGGTCGGTGACCAGACCGGACAGCTCCTCGGACTGCACGCGCAGCGCGGCGGCCGTCGCGCCGAGGTCGGCGGGCGACATCCGGTCGGCGCGACGCAGCAGATCGATATTGGTGCGCAGGGCGGTGAGCGGGGTGCGCAGTTCATGCGAGGCGTCGGCCACCAATCGTTGCTGGGCGGCCCGGGATTCGCGTTCGGCGGTGAGGGCGGCGTCGAGTTCGACGAGCATGGTGTTGACGCTCACCGCCAGCCGGGCCAGTTCGTCGGAGCCGGTGACCCTGATGTGCTGCTTGGGATCCCCGGTGCGGGCGACTCTTTCGGCCGCCTCGGTGAGGGTGGCCACGGGCGCGAGGGCGCGGCGGGCGAGCACGGTGCCGATGATCGCGGCCAGCACCAGCCCGGCCGCCGCGGCCGCGAGCAGGGCGAGGCCGACCCGGCGCTGTCCGGTGTCCACCGGATCGGAGCGCTGCGCCACCTGCACGGCGCTGCCGGGCTCGAGCTGGGTGGTGCACATGCGCATGGGGAGGCCGTCGAGGGTGAAATCGGTGAAGAAGCCGTCCGCGGATCCCGCTGCCACGGCGCGGGTTCCGGCATCGACGGGCAGTGGCTGGTCGGGATGGATCTCCGAGCGGATGCTGCCGTCGGCGGCCACCACCTGCACGCAGCTCGGCGCGGCGAGGTAGCGGCACTGGCCGGAGATGGCCGCCACGGACGGCTCGGTCGGGAACTGCCGGGCGATGCGGGTGGCCTGGCGGCGCAGGTTCAGATCGAGGGTGCCGTTCAACTCGTGCCCGACCACGACGTAGGCCGCGGCCGCCATGCCCGCGAGCGCCAAAGCCATTGCCAGCACGAAGAATACGGCGATCCGCCCGCGCAAACCGAGCCGCCCGGCCACACCGAGCCGCCCGCGCACGCCGGACCGCCCGCGCAAACCGGGCCACCCGCGCACGCCGGACCATCCGCGCACGCCGGTCTGCCCGGGCGACCCGGGTCGCCGAGGCGAACCAGGCCGGGTCACGACACCCCCAGCCGGTAGCCGACCCCGCGCACGGTGTGGATCAGCGCGGGCTCCCCGTCGAATTCGAGCTTGCGCCGCAGGTATCGGATGTACACCTCCAGTGAATTCGACGAATTGTGCCCCCACACCCGCTCGATCAGCGTCTCTCGCGGCAGCGCCTGGCCCGCATTGCGCAGCAGCACTTCGAGCAGCGCGAATTCGGTTCGGCTGAGCTCGATTTCGCGGTCGCCTCGCCGCACGGTGTGGGCGGTGGTGTCCAGCACCAGATCGGCGGTGGACAGCACCGCGTCGTCGTCGGGATAGGTGCGCCGCACCAGAGCCCGCACCCGCGCCAGCAACTCGTCCAGATCGAAGGGTTTGACTAGGTAGTCGTCGGCTCCGGCGTCGAGTCCCTCGATGCGGTCGGACACCGCGTCGCGGGCGGTGAGCATGAGAATCGGGGTGCGATCACCGCGCCCGCGCAGCGTGCGGCAGGTGGTCAGACCATCCATGAACGGCATGAGCACATCCAGCACCACCACTTCGGGCTGCCACCCGGCAATCTCGGTCAACGCGGTCGCGCCGTCCCCGACGCCGCGGGTCTCGTAGCCCTCGGTGGCGAGGGCGTGGACCAGCGCCTCCCGCACCGCGGCTTCGTCGTCGACCACCAGTACACGCATCCCACGGATCATACGGACGACCATCACCTGCGCTTTCTCATCCGACTCTCATGTCGGTCCCTGAGCGTGAGTGGCATGAGACTTCGGATACCGCATCGCACACCGACTGTGCTGGCCATTCTCGGGGTGGCCGCAGCCGGACTCACGGGGTGCGGCAAGGATGCGGCCGCGCCGACCGTCCGCCTCGATGGCAACTACGTGGTTATCGCGATGGCCGGGGGCACGGCCCGGGTGGACACCCGGACCTTGGGGGTTACCGCCGACTCCGAGGGCAAGGGTTACGAGCTGTCCGCACCCGCCGGGGACCCGCTGGGCACGAACGGCCCGGTGCGGCTCACGGGCTCGACCGCGACCTGGACCTACCCCGATCGCGCGCTGTCGGTGTCGGCCACCGCCGAGGACGGCCGCCTGCGCGTCAGCGTGCACAGCGACCGGGACGGTTCGCTGCGCTGGCCGCTCACCGGCCGGGACAACGCGTCCGCCGCCGTGCAGATCCCCCGCGGCGAGGGCCTCTCACTGCCGGTGCGCGATCCGTTCTGGAACGGCCCGGACACCGGGCTGGCCGGCGAATCCCTGCCGCTGACTTCCGGTTTGACCATGCCGTTCTGGGGCTACCGGGTGGGCGACCGCGGCGTCGGCTACATCGTGCCCACCGATGTCGGCAGCACCGTCACCCTGAAATCCGAGAACGGCAGGCTGATCGCCGACGGCGCACACGATTTCGACGACCGCGCCGGAACCCGCGACTACACCGTGGACTTCGCACTCACCGATGCCTCGCCGGTCGCGGCCGCCGCGGACTATCGCGCCTGGCTGATCGGGCACGGCGAATTCCGTTCCCTGCGGGACAAGATGGACAAGAATCCGGAGATCGCCCGGCTGCCGGGCGCTTTCCACGCCTACCTGTTCGGCGACGCGAAGAGTCCCGAGACGATCCGCCGGATGAAGGACCTCGGCCTGTCCAAGATGTGGCTGGGCTACGACTCCGGCGACGATCCCATGTCCCGGGCGGCGGTCACCGCCGCGAAGGACGCCGGATACCTTGCGGGACCGTATGATTCGTGGGCCAACGCCCAGGACCCGGCCACCGCCGACAATCCGTCCTCGCGCTGGCCGGGCACGGTGTGGCCCGAGGGCTGCGTCCACGACGCGAAGGGTACCGCCGAGACCGGCTTCGGCGGCCGCGGCTGCTATCTCAGTTCCCAAGCGCTGGAGAAGGATCCGCAGTTGTACCGGGACCGCTACGCGGCCATGACCGGCAATGGCGCGAACAGCTACTTCCTCGACGTCGATGCGGCGGGCGAGTTCTTCGACGACTACTCCCCCGGCCATCCCATGACCCAGCGGCAGGACCGCGACAATCGCCTGGCCCGCATGCGCTGGCTGGCCGAGGACCGCAAGACCGTGCTCGGCTCGGAGGCCGCCGGAGCCTGGGCCGCCCCGGTGCTGGACTTCGATCACGGCGCCCAGAATCCGATCTCGGATCGGCTGTGGAAGTTGCAGCGCGACCGGCAGACCTGGGGCGCCTGGTATCCCGCGAACGCGCCCAAGGTGTTCTTCAAGCCGGTCGACCTGCCCGCCGATCTGGTGACCGCCATGTTCGATCCGGTCTACCGGGTGCCGCTGTACGAGACCGTGCTGCACGACTCGCTGGTCAATGTGGATCGATGGGAGCTGTCGTATTACAAACTGCCGCACCAGGAGACGATGCGGGCGCTGACCGCGATCCTGAACAACACGCCGCTCAACTTCGTCATCGACGGTGCCACGCTCGATGAGCACGGTGCCGAAATGGCTCGATTGCAGCAGTTCTTCGCGCCGCTGCACGAGCGGGCCGCCACCTTGCCGATGACGGATTTCCGGTGGCTGACCGACGATCATCTGGTGCAGCGCAGCGTGTTCGGCGACGGTGAGCTGACGGTCACCGCCAACTTCGGCGCCAGCGATCATGACGGTCTGCCCGGCGGCTGCGTCGACGCTCAACTGAAGGGCGACAGCGCTCCCCGACGTCTGTGCCCGGCCCGATGAGATTCCGGACCCTCGTATTCGTCACCGCCGCAGCACTTCTCGCGGTGCTGATGGTGGCGCACGATCGGATACCCGACACGCTGGGCTCGGGTGTCGCCATCGACACCGCCGCGCCCTGGTTGATCCTGCTGGTTCCGCTGCTGGCCGCACTGGCTCTGATGTGCCGCAGTCGCGCCGGGGCCGCCGCCTGTGTGGCCCCGATGCTGGTGTGGGCCTACACCTTCGGCTCCTGGTGGGCGCCGACCGCCGCAGCCGCCGCACCGGGCGCGGGCAGCGTGACGGTCGTGTCCCAGAACCTCTTCGCCGACAACCCGTCCCCCACGGCCACCGCGCGCGCCCTCGCCGCGACCGGGTCGGACCTCATCGCCGTCCAGGAACTCGGCGGCACCGATCGGCCCCCGGTGCAGCGCATCCTCGACGCGGCCTACCCCTATCGCGAGGAGCGCGGCACGGTGGCCCTGTGGAGCCGCTACCCGACCTCCGACACCACGACCGCCGATGTCGGCGTCGGCTGGCAGCGTGGCCTGCGCACGCATGTCGCGACCCCGTACGGCGATCTGGTCGTCTACGTGGTGCACCTGCCGTCGGTCCGGCCATTCGATACGGCGACCCGCAATGCGGGCCTGCGTATCCTGTCCCGCCGACTGACCGCCGACCGCGCGCCGCACGTCCTGGTGGCCGGGGACTTCAATACCGCGAGCACCGACCGCCATTGGCGGGGCTTCGCCAGCGGCTACACCGACGCCGAGCCGCATACCGGTGGCGGCCCCGGCTTCACCTGGCCCGCCGCATTTCCCCTCGCCCGCCTGGACCACATCCTGCAACGCGGCCTGGCCCTCGACGCGTTCTCGGTGCTGCACCTGCCCGGCCCGGATCACCGGGCACCCACCGCGACGGTGTCCTTCCCACGCCGCTGAGCCAGGCGCATACTCCGTTCGTAGCGTGTAAAACAGCGCTGACGGCGAGCTCAGAGACAGGGTGGTTCGAGATGGCTCGATGCGACTTGGTGATTCGCGGTGGCACGGTATTCGACGGCACCGGGAAGCCGGGCGTGCGGGCCGATGTCGGGGTCAGCGACGGCAAGGTCGCCGCCGTCGGGGGCGAACTGCCCGAGGGTGTGCGGACGGTGGACGCCACCGGCAAGTGGGTGATGCCGGGCATGCTCGATGTGCACACCCACTACGACGCCGAGGTGCTCGGCAATCCCGGCCTGGGCGAATCGGTCCGCCACGGCGTCACCTCGGTCGTGCTCGGGAACTGCTCGCTCTCGACGGTGTATTCGGAGGCCGAGGACTGCGCGGACCTGTTCGCGCGGGTGGAGGCACTGCCGTGGGACGCCGTGCACGCGGCCGTCAAGGAGCACAAGGACTGGGACGGGCCGCACTCCTACGCGAAGTCGATCGCCGATCGGCCGCTGGGCGCGAATGTCGCGGCGTTCCTGGGCCATTCGGACATGCGCGTGACGGCCATGGGGCTGGGCCGGGCGGTGGACGCCGATGCGCGGCCGACGGACGCCGAGCTGACGTGCATATGCGGGATGCTCGAGGACGCGCTCGATGCCGGATTCCTGGGCCTGTCCACCATTCGCAGCTCGTTCTCCAAACTGGAGGGCGTGCGGTTCCCGACCCGGCAGCTGCCGTCGACCTACGCGACCTGGCGCGAGTATCGGGAGCTCAATGCGATTCTGCGCCGGCGCGGACGCGTGCATCAGAGCACGCCGAATCTGACCGCCCGCGCCGAGATCGGCCGCTACTTCGCCGAGAGCGCCGGTCGAATCCGCAAGCCGCTCAAGACGACTCTCATCGCCGGTATGGATGTAAAGGCGGATCGGACGGTCGCGCGCGCCGCCATGACGGCGGCGTGGGTCGCGAATACCGTTGGCGGGGCACGATTCCGGTGGCAGCATCTGCCGGTTCCGTTCGAGGTGTATGCCGACGGCGTGGATCTGGTGGTCTTCGAGGAATTCGGTTCCGGCGTCGCGGCGCTCAATATTCGCGATGTCATGAAACGCGGCGAGCTACTGGCTGACGAGGAATATCGCAGGCTGTTCCGCAAGGATCTGACCAAGAAATACGGTCCGCGCGTGTGGCATCGGGACCTCTACGATTCAGTGATCGTGTCCTGCCCGGAGGACGCGGTGGTGGGCAAGTCGTTCGGCGAGGTGGCCGACGAGCGCGGTATCCATCCGGCCGATGCGCTGCTGGACCTGGCCGTCGCGCACGGGTCGAAGCTGCGCTGGCGCACGGTCATCGCCAATGACCGCGAGGAGGTGCTCGACCTGTTGCAGCGCTCGCCGATGATGCAGATCGGTTTCGCCGATTCCGGTGCGCACCTGCGGAATATGGCCTTCTACAACTTCGGTTTGCGACTGCTCGAGCGCGCGCATCAGCGCGGATTCCTGCCGCTGGAGACCGCGATCCACCGGGTCACCGGGGAGCTGGCGGACTGGTACGGCTTGGACGCGGGCCGCCTCGAACCCGGTTCGCGCGCCGATATCGCCGTCATCGATCCCGCCGGTTTCGACGGTTCCAGCAGCGAGTACGCCGAGGCCCCGTTCCCGGGGATCGCGGGCCTGGCGCGCATGGTCAATCGCAACGACCGCGCGGTGGCCGCCACCGTGGTCGGCGGCCACCTGGTCTACGAATATGGTGAATTCGCACCGGGATTCGGCACCACCCTGCACGCGGGCACCTTCCTGCCCGCGACGGGAAGCTGACCGCTACACCATCTCCGGTACCCGTGCCCGCAGCCCCCGGGCTCGGTATTCCTGTGGCGGACAACCCTTCCAGCGCCGGAAGGCACGGATGAAGGAGGCGGCCTCGGCGTAGCCCAGGCGGGCCGCCACCTGTTCGGTGGTCATGCCGGTGTGGTCGAGCAGTTCCTCCGACAGCGCCTCGCGCACCTCGTCGAGCAGCGCCCGGAAGGAGGTGCCCTCCTCGTTGAGCCGCCGCGACAGCGTGCGCGGGCTGACGAACAACTCCGCCGCCACCGCCGACTGGTCGGGAATCTCACCCGGGTTGCGCACCAGCAGATCTCGCACCGCGCCGGCCACCCCGGTTCGCGCGTGGCGACGAGTCAGCAGGTCCCGGCACATCTGCTCGCAGGTGCTGCGCGCCCACTCATTGGCCTGCGGTAGTGGCACATCCAGGTAAGCGGCATCGAAGACGAGTTCGTTGCCACCCGCGCCGAAGGTCGGTTCGAGACCGAACACCGACAGGTGGCGCGCGGTATCCGAGGGCGCGGCATGCCGGAAACTCAACCGCTGCAACGGAACACCCATCGAGAATAGTTCCCGCCCGATCATCTGGATACCGGTCATCACCCGCTCGGCGAGAAAGGCCCGCACATCCTCGGGCACCTCGTGATCATCGAAGCGCAGACGCCCCTCGCCGCCCGCCTCCTCGAAGCTCAACTGCCCGAACGCGAAGGCCAGCTCCATGTAGCGCAGTGCCACCGCCACCGCGTCGCGCAGCGTGCGGCTGGCCAGCAGCGCCAGTCCCCACGGCCCGTACAGCGAGATGTGATAGCGGCTCCCCGCCTCCACCCCCAGCCCAGCTTCGTCCCCGAAGCGCGCGAGCAGATTCCGCACCACCGTGATTTCCTGCCGGGCGGTGACTTCGGCGTTCGCGTCGCTCACCGCCGATCGCGGGAGTCCGGCCCCCGCCAGACACTCCCCCACCTGCATTCCTCGTTCCTCCGCGAGCTGCATCAAAATGTGCACGCCGGAGGTATTCCTGGCTAGATCCCAGTCGAACATGTACGCGGTCCTCTTCGACTTCTCCCGACTTATCCTTGTTCCCCGTCGGGTTGGCGAAACATATCAACGGCGGACCGGTCGGTGTGGCGCATCCGACATTTTGGATGTTCCCCGAGGTCACGGACACCGGTGCGACACCCGTCGCTCCGATGCGTTTCCGGACCGCACCGCGATTCGTCACGTAACAGCCGCTCCGCCGGTGCGATTCATCCACATCCGGTCCGGACGCCGACCAGCAATCGAGGTCACCCCACCATGTGCTCATCCGCCATCCTGCTCGTTCCCGCATTGGCGGCACCCGCGTTCGGCGTCGGCATCTGGCTGGGCGTCCGGTCGGTTACCCGCGAGACATCCGCCGAACGCCGCCGCACCCGCTGCACGCCCGTCCTGCGCTCATGGCCGGAAATATCGCCCCTGCGACGGCCCGCCTCCTGGCCGCACCCTCGCCGCTCCCGATAAGTTGCTGCTATGAGCAGCAATACGACTCGCACCGTGGTCGTCACCGGCGCATCCTCCGGCATCGGCAAGGCCACCGCCGCCGCTTTCGCGGCCCGCGGGCACAAGGTGATCGGCACCAGCCGCAACCCCGACAAGATCGCCGACGCCGACCGGGTATCGGGGGTCGAGTACCGCGCGCTCGATCTGACCGATCGGGCGTCCATCGAGCAGTTCGCCGCCGAGCTCGGGGCGGTGGATGTGCTGATCAACAATGCCGGGGAGAGTCAGGCCGGGCCGCTGGCTGAGTTGCCGGGGGAGGCGATCGAAAGGCTGTTCCGGCTCAATGTGTTCGGGGCGATCGCGTTGACGCAGGCGGTGCTGCCGGGGATGCGGGAGCGTGGGTACGGGCGGATCGTCATGGTCGGTTCCATGCTCGGGAGCTTCCCGTTGGCTTATCGGTCCTCGTATGTGGCCACCAAGGCGGCTATTCGAGGGTTTGCCACTGCGGCTCGGTTCGAAGAGTCGCCGTTCGGGGTTTGGATTACCACCGTCGAGCCGGGGCAGATCGATACCGGGTTGAGCGAGCGGCGTATGAAGTACATCGATGAAGGGTCGCCGCACACCGCGGAATTCACCAAGTTCATGGCTGTGCTCGACAGCAAGATGAGCAAGGGGATTCCGCCTGCGAAGGTGGCCGAGACCATTGTTGCGGCCGCGGATTCGGATCGGCCCAAGCCGTTGTATGCCGTGGGTAGCAATGCGCCGGTGATGTTTGCGGTGCGACGGATACTGCCGCGCACGGTAATGGAGCGGCTCATTGCGAAGGCTCATGGCTTGAAACGCTGAAAAGACGAGAGCCAAAAGATAGAAGAGACAAAAGATCAAGGACGCCTGGATAAGGGAGAGGGGTGGCTGGGTTGCGAGCGGAGCGAGCAGCTCCAGCCCCCACACCGCAAGAAGAGCCACGGCATCCCGGCGTCATGCAGCAAGATCGGGTTAGCGAAGGTCCGGTAGGGCTGGCGAGGCGACCACGCTTCCCCAGCAGCCCAAGGGGCCCCACCATTGGGTGAGGCTCCAATCTGGGTTAGTACT
>NZ_BJWY01000179.1 GCF_007990715.1 Nocardia seriolae NBRC 15557
GGACACTAGGCGGTATAACGACCCCTTGGAGCAGTTCCGGCAACTCGGCCGGACGGATAGCGAAGGGACGGGGTCATGCACACCTCGAGTTTGGCTATCGATTTCCAGCAAGGGATCTCGGACGCGTGGAGCTCCATCGCGACCTGGGTGCCCAAGTTCGTCGGGTTTCTGGCGATTCTGCTCATCGGGTGGTTCGTGGCCAAGGTCGTGGCCAGGCTGGTGACCCGGATCCTGAATCGAGTCGGCTTCGATCGGCTGGTGGAGCGGGGCGGGATCAAGGACATGCTCGCGCGGGGGCGGTACGACGCCACCGGCCTCATCGCCGAACTGGCCTACTACGCGGTCCTGCTGATCACGTTGCAGCTGGGATTCGGCATCTTCGGCCCGAACCCGGTGTCCAGCATGCTGAACGGGATCGTGGCCTGGCTGCCGCGGCTGGCGGTCGGCATCGTCATCGTGTGTATCGCGGGCGCGATCGCGCGGGTGGTGCAGGACATGGTGTCGAACATGCTCAGCGGGCTGGAGTACGGGCGGATGCTGGGACGCGTTGCGGCCGTGTTCATCGGGGGAATCGGCATTATCGCGGCGCTGAATCAGATCGGGGTCGGGACCTCGGTCACCATGCCGATTCTCATCACCGTGCTGGCGACCATCGGCGGTGTGCTCATCGTCGGCTTCGGCGGTGGATTGATCCGGCCGATGCAGCAGCGGTGGGAGGGTTGGCTCGACACCATCGAGGGAGAGATGCCCGAGGTGAAGGGGCACGCGCAGGCGTATCAGCGGGGGCGCGAGGACGCGGCTCGCCAGCGGCAGGCCCGCGAGGCGGCCATGATGGCGCAGCGGGCGGGGATGATGGCCGGGCAGGGGACGGGTCAGATGCCTCCCGGAAAGTGGGCCGAGCCCGAGGGTGGCCAGATGGGTTACGGGCGACCGGAATACGGTCAGCAGACGGGGTACGGGCAGATGCCTCAGCAGGGCATGGGGCAGGGCGGGCAGATGATGCCTCCCGGGCAGCAGCCTTCTCGGCCCGGTGGTCAGATGCCCAGGCCCGGCGGGCAGGATCCCAACAACCCCGGCGGCATGATCTAGAACCGCTGGTCCGCCCCGACAAAGAACCAAAGACCGCCCCGGGATTCCATCCCGGGGCTGTTTTCGTCAGGAGGCTCGGGAGAGGGAGCAGACGGCGGCCAGGCGGAGGTGGAGCCAGTCGGCGTCTTGCCAGTCGAGGGGGGACAGCGGGAGTTCCGCTTCCGCTTCGCGGAGGTCTTCGAGGATGCCGCGGGCGTAGCCGGCCAGCAGGACGCTGGTGGGGACCAGGGCGGAGTTTTCCACGCCCAGGTCGAGGATGTCGCGGATGGCGGCGGCGTGCTGGTCGATGGCCGCGCTCACGCCGGGGAAGAGGGCCGCGGCTTCGGCTGCGGGGGCTCCATGGGTGCGCTGCAGGCGGTTCAGGGTTTTACGCGCCGAGACGACGAGCAATGCGGAGCCGGGCACAAACACCCGGCGATGCTAGCAATCCAGCGGCACCCGAGGGGGCCGCTGTGACGTATCACGCAATTGCCCGGAACGGCCGGTCAGCGGAAGGCTTTCGAACCCGTCAGGGCCTCGCCGAGGACCAGCTGGTGGACCTCGGCGGTGTCCTCGTAGGTGAGGACGGACTCGAGGTTGTTGGCGTGACGGAGGACCGGGTACTCGAGGGTGATGCCGTTCGCGCCGAGAATGGTCCGGCATTCCCGCGCGATCTTGATGGCCTCGCGGGTGCTGTTCAGCTTGCCCGCGCTGATCTGCTCGTTGCCGATCTGGTGCCGGTCCTTCAATCGGCCCAGGTGGATGGCGAGCAGCTGGCCCTTGCCGAGTTCCAGCGCCATGTCGGCCAGTTTGGCCTGGGTGAGCTGATACGCGGCCAGCGGCTTGTCGAAGACCTCGCGGGTGCGGGCGTAATCGATTGCGGCGGAAAGGCAATCGCGGGCCGCGCCGAGCGCGCCGAAGATGATTCCGAAGCGGGCCTCGGACAGACAGCCCAGCGGCGCGGCCAGGCCGCGCGCCTCGGGCAGCACGGCCTCGGCGGGCAGGCGCACGCCGTCCAGGGACAGTTCCGCGGTGATGGAGGCGCGCAGCGACAGCTTGTGCTTCATCTCCCGCGCACTGAATCCCGGTGTGTCCGTGGGCACCACGAAGCCGCGGATCACATCCCGCTCACCCTCGCGCGACTGTGCCCAGACGATGGCCACATCCGCCACGGAACCGTTGGTGATCCACATCTTCGACCCGTCGAGCACCCAGTCGTCCCCGTCCCGCCGCGCCCGGGTCCGCATCCCGCCCGGATTCGACCCGAAGTCCGGCTCGGTCAGCCCGAAGCATCCGATCACCCGCCCGGCCGCCATCTCCGGCAGCCACCGCAGCTTCTGCTCCTCCGACCCGTACTTGTGAATCGCGGTCATGGCCAGCGACCCCTGCACCGAAACCATGCTCCGCACACCGGAATCCACGGCCTCCAACTCCAGGCAGGCCAGCCCGTACGCGGTGGCCGAGGTCCCCGCGCACCCGTACCCCTCCAGATGCATCCCCAGCAGCCCGAGCTTCCCCAACTCCGGAGCCAGCTCCCGCGCCGGGAACGTCCCCGCCTCGAACCACGCGGCCACGTGCGGCCGCAACCGCTCGGCCGCGAACGCGCGCACGGTTTCCCGAATCGCGCGCTCCTCATCATCGAGCAGGGAATCGATGGCGAACAGCTCGTCCACAGTGACCATGCGCCCACGATATGACCGCCCGCGCCGCTCCGACAACGCCGCGCCGGGCCGGGGCGGCGTGGACCTGACCCGGGGCCGAGGTGAATCGGCCGCGTCCTTAGGCTGTTCGCATGAGCGATCAGCTGGGTTTCTCCACACGGGCGGTGCACGCCGGGTTCGATCCGGACCCTCAGACCGGTGCGGTGAACGTGCCGATCTACGCGAGTTCGACCTTTGCCCAGGACGGGGTGGGTGGGATGCGCGGCGGGTACGAGTACGCGCGCACCGGGAATCCCACGCGGACGGCGCTGGAGGCCAATCTGGCGGCGCTCGAATCCGGTACCTACGGGCGGGCTTTCGCTTCGGGCATGGCGGCCACCGACTGTGCGATCCGGTCGAATCTGCGGCCCGGGGATCACATGGTGATTCCGAACGACGCGTACGGCGGGACGTTCCGGCTCATCGACAAGGTGTTCACGCAGTGGGGGATCGAGTACTCGGTCGCGCCGGTGTCGGATGTGGACGCGGTGGCGGCGGCCATGCGGCCCAACACCAAGCTGGTGTGGGTCGAGACGCCGACGAACCCGCTGCTGAACATCGGTGATATCGCGGCGCTGGCGCAGGTCGCGCACGCCGGTGGCGCGAAGCTGGTGGTGGACAACACCTTCGCCTCGCCGTACCTGCAGCAGCCGCTGCAGCTGGGCGCGGACATCGTGCTGCACTCGACCACCAAGTACCTGGGCGGGCACTCCGATGTGGTGGGCGGCGCGCTCATCACCAATGACCAGGAGCTGGACACCAAGTTCGCGTTCCTGCAGAACGGCGCGGGCGCGGTGCCCGGCCCGATGGACGCCTTCCTCACCATGCGCGGCATCAAGACCCTGGCCCTGCGCATGGACCGGCACTGCGACAACGCGGAGACCATCGCCGAGTTCCTCACCAACCACCCGAAGATCTCCGAGGTCATCTACCCGGGCCTGCCCGAGCACCCGGGCCACACCGTCGCCCAGAAGCAGATGCGGCGCTTCGGCGGCATGATCTCGGTGCGCGTGCACGGGGGCAAGCAAGCGGCCCTCGACTTCTGCGCCAAGACCAAGATCTTCACCCTGGCCGAATCCCTCGGCGGCGTGGAATCGCTCATCGAGCACCCGGGCGCCATGACGCACGCCTCCACCGCGGGCTCCGCCCTCGAGGTCCCGGCCGACCTGGTCCGCCTCTCGGTGGGCATCGAGGACATCAGCGACCTGCTCGGCGACATCGAGCAAGCCCTGGCTTGACCCATGACAACAGCGAAGCGCCGCACCGGGATCCGGTGCGGCGCTTCGCTGCATTTCGGCCGAAATATGTCGGCGGGCGGTACCTAGCTGTGGTACGGCTCCGCGGAGACCAGCGTCACCTTCATGGTGTTGCCGTTGGGCAGGGTGTATTCGCGGGTCTCGCCGACCTTGGCGTTGATGAGCGCGCCACCCAACGGGGAGTTGGGGGAGTAGGTCTCCAGGTCGGTGCTGCCCAGGCCCTCTTCGCGGGTGGCGATGAGGAAGGTCTCGGTGTCGGACTCGTCGCCGTCGTAATAGACCTTGACGACCGACCCGGGCAGGGCCACGCCGGACTTGGTGGGCGCGACGCCGACCTTGGCGTTGTTCAGCAGTTCCTGCAGCTGGCGGATGCGCGCCTCCTGCTGGCCCTGCTCCTCACGCGCCGCGTGGTAACCACCGTTCTCCTTGAGGTCACCCTCTTCACGGCGCTCGTTGATTTCGGCCGCGATGACGGGACGGTTGGCGATGAGCGCGCCGAGTTCGCTCGTGAGCCTCTCGTGCGACTCCGGGGTCAGCCAAGTCACGGTCTCAGTCATCTCGATCACTCCCTAGTAGTTGTCCCCGGCAAGCCGGGATTCCCTGATGCCCGCTACCGTGGCCATCCGAAGACGGGCACGACAGCAGTGGACAGCCAGAGCGATCCCTGGGGAGAGTCCCGACAGCGCCGGCCGTCAATGCAGCAAACACGGCTCCGAACTCCGGAACCGTGTATCGCGTCATTTTAGCACGATTCGGAAAGGCGCAGGTAGAAGCATCAAAGCGGGTCGCTTACCGGACTTTTCACCCGGCGCGCAGATAGGCCGGCACATGGTCGGTGCAGCCGTAGACATTGCCCGCGCCGGCCCGGCGGCTGGTTTTGATGGTGGTGACGATGCGGACGGTACCGGAATCGGAGCCGGGCACCAGGACCTCGCGGCGGCCGACCTCGTCGGTGTCGCCGTCCATGGCGCGCACGAAGCAGACGACCGCTTTGCCCGGATCCTTGCGTGTCACTTTGAAATCCACGTTCACGGTGGCGTCGTCGACGACCTCGTAACCGATCCGATCGGGCTCGATGGCCTGCGGGCCGTAGGTGCGATAACCCAGATAGGAGACCCCGAGACCGGCGATGAGGACGACCGCCCCGAGGGCCCAGGGCAGCCAGCGGCGCTGCTTCCGCGGCTTGATCCCGTACCGGTCGGCCGGTCTTTCGCTCATGTCGGGGACGCTCCCGGGGGGTAGGTCGGAACAAACAACGGTCGGATGGAACTATAGGGAATGCATTCCTGACGCCCGTGCCTGGACTCGGCTCATTAGCTACGAGGTGAAAAACGTGATCGGTGAGGTGAACGAGAAGTGAGTGGTCTTCGCCTCATGGCGGTGCACGCCCATCCCGACGACGAATCCAGCAAGGGCGCGGCGACCACCGCGCGCTACGCCGCCGAAGGCAATGACGTGCTGGTCGTCACCCTCACCGGCGGGGAACGCGGCGACATCCTGAATCCCGCCATGGACACCCCCGGCATCAAGGACCGCATCGCCGAGGTGCGCCGCGAGGAGATGGCCGCCGCCGCCGAGGCGCTGGGCGTGCGCCAGACCTGGCTCGGTTTCGTGGATTCCGGTCTGCCCGAGGGGGATCCGCTGCCGCCGCTACCCGAGGGCAGCTTCGCGCTGGTGCCCCTCGAAGAGGCCACCGAGGCGCTGGTGCGCCTGGTGCGCGAGTTCCGGCCGCACGTCATGACCACCTATGACGAGATCGGCGGCTACCCGCACCCGGACCACATCATGTGCCACCAGGTTTCGGTCGCGGCCTTCGAGGCCGCGGGCGATCCGGAGAGGTTCCCCGACGCGGGCGAACCCTGGACGCCGCTGAAGCTGTACTACAACCACGGTTTCAGCCTCACCCGCCTCGAGATCTTCGCCGACGAGTACGAGCGCATCGGCCAGCCCTTCCCCATGCAGGAGTGGATGGACCGCATGCGCAAGTACGCCGCCGAACGCGGCGACATCATGGCGCGGGTCACCACCCAGGTCGAGTGCGCCAAGTACTTCGCGCAGCGTGACGACGCCCTGCGCGCCCACGCCACCCAGATCGACCCCAATGGCGCGTTCTTCGCGGTGCCGCTGGAGATGCAGCAGCGGCTGTGGCCGACCGAGGAGTTCGAGCTGGCCAAGACCCGGGTGCGGACCGCGATTCCGGAGACCGACCTGTTCGTCGGGATCGACGACGTAGATACCGAGGACGCCGACCGATGACGCTCATGCTGCTGGCCCAGGGCACCAATTCGCCCACCGGACCCGAATTCGGCAAGGCCTCACCGCTGGGCCTGGTCATCGTGCTGGTGCTGCTGGCGGGCACGATCCTGCTCATCCGCAATATGAACAAGCACATCAAGAACCTGCCCGCCGAGTTCTCCCCGGAACATCCGGAACCGGATCAGGAGGCCGACGAGGGCACCGAGCACGGCATCGCGGCGCAGGACGTCGAGGCGGCGGACGAGGCCAAGCCCGAAGCCGCCAACGGGAACGCCTGATCCGCACGACTTTTCACGACCCCGGTCCGATGGGCCGGGGTCGTGTCGTCTGCGGGTGAGTTCCAGGAACAATCGCGGTCTGTACCACGCAAGCATCTGGCCTGACGGCCGCGAGCGCAGGCACCGGCGCTCAGCCGAGCGTCGGGGTGTCGTAGAGGGTGAAGTCGCCCTTGCCGTCGGCCTCCACGCCGAGGAACCGGTCGGCGCGGAAGGGGTTGTGGGCCAGCAGCCGGACCACGGTGTTGTCCGGGTCGACCAGGTCGAGGGCCGCGCCGTATTCGCCGCGGTCGAAGACCTCGCCGCGGGTGTACTCCAGTTCGTCGGCGCGGGCGGCGAAGGCGTGCAGTTCGTCGACCGAGTCCACTTCCAGGGCGAATACGTCGAAGCCCGCGAGATCCGGTTGCCCGGCGCAGTATTCGCGTTCCCGCAGCGCGATCCCGAATCCGGTCGGATGCATGAGTTGCGCGCCCCGCAGTTCGCCCTGCTCCCGGAATTCCCCGGCGAGCCGCAGATCCAGCAGATCGCAGTACCAGGCGACACTGCGCGCCAGATCGCTGACCGGCAGTTTGACGTGGCGGATGCGCATGGTGCCGCCCGTGACGGAATGTCGTGGTCGAACCATACTCAGCGCCCCGGTTCGCTGTCTCGCACCGGCGTATCCGGCGCGCGGAAAGGACCCGGCGCGTCGGAGGGGCTACCGGTCGGCGGTCAGGTGCAGGTACGCCGTGTCGAGCGGGATGTCGACGGCGAACCAGGCGGCGGGGCGGTCGTCATCGCGCGGGCACCAGGCGGTGGCGACGCACAGGCGGGCCACCTCCCGGGTGGCCAGGCCGGGCAGGTGCCAGGCGATGCCGGCCGGATCCCGGTAGCGCACACCGTATTCGCCGAGTTCGTCGTTGCCGTCGGCGGGCAGCAGGTCCGCCCAGTCGGCGGGCAGCAGCCGGCCGTCGGCGGCCTGCATGGCCAGCAGTTCGGAGTCGGCGCCGCCGATCGACACGCTGAAATGCTCGTTCTCGATGCTCACGGCGGCAAGACATTCCCCGGTGTCCGGGCCGCCGTGCGCGTCGGCGGGCAGGTCGGTCACCTCGGCCGCGACCACCAGGCCCGGCACCGCCGCATTCGCCGACACCTGCCAGATTCCGGCCCACATCGGGACCGGCGCGCCGCCGTCCCAGGCCGGAATCTCGATGCTCCCGATGAGTAGATCGACCGTCGCGGTGCGGTGCCGCCAGCGGTGCAGCCGCGCGTCATTGGGCAAGCGCCACACGGTATCCGGTGCGGCGGGCAGCGGGTCCGCGCCGAGCGTGACCGAGAACCCGACAATGCCCAGCGGCGTGTCGATGCGGGCCGGGCGGCGGTCTGCGCGCTCGAGGTGGTCGGTGGAGAGCATGTGCCAATCATTCTCTACGCGGCGTCGGCCGGATCACCGAGCGCCCGGATGGACGGGACATGACGAACCCGGGCGCGGCATCCTCGCCGCGGCCGGGTGGTCGATCTGTCAGCGGGTGTAGGTGTGTTCGGTTGTCGGCCAGGTGGATTCGTCGTACCACTCGGCGTAGCGGGAATCAGTGCGGCCGATGCGGCCCGGCCACCAGGCGCGACGGCCCAGCAGGGCGGTCAGGGCCGGGGTGAAGAACATGGCCATGACGAACGCCGAGATCGCGATGCCGACCGAGATGGCGAATCCCATCTGGGACATGACCGTGTTGCCCGCCAGCATCATCGAGGTGAAGGTGCCGGCCAGGATGACACCGGCGGCCGCGATGGTGGGCCCGGTGTGGCGCAGGCTCCGCGCCGCCGCGGTGCGCGGGTCGTGGCCCTGCTGGGATTCCTCACGCAACCGGGCGACCATGAGGATGTTGTAGTCGGTGCCCAGGGCCACGACGAACATGTACATGATGATCGGCAGGGTGAAGATCAGGCCCGAATTGTGCTGGAAGTGCTGGAAGACCAGCACCGCCGCGCCCAGGGTGGCGGCGAAGCCGAGGCCCGCCGACGCCATCAGGTACCAGGGCGCGACCACGCTGCGCAGCAGCAGCGCCAGCACCAGGGCGATGAGCAGGGCGGCCACCGGGAAGACCACCTTGTAGTCGTGGTTCATCGCGGCCTTGAAGTCGACGAAGACCGAGGTCAGGCCGCCGACGTAGGCGACGGTGCCGGGCGGGGCGGCGGCGTGCGCCCGATCGCGCAGCGGACCGCGCACGGTGGCCAGGGCCGCGTCGGATTCGGGCTGATCGGTGAGGGTGACCTGGAATTCGGCGACCTCGCCACCGGTGGACAGACGCGGTTGACCGACCTGACCCACACCCGGCACGCCGGACAGCGCGGTGCGGTAGGCGTCCAGCAGCGCGGTGCCCAGCGGGGCGTCCGAGCGCAGGTAGACCAGCGACGGCTGGGTGGCCCCCGCGGGCATGCCCTCGAGCAATTCCTTGCTGTAGACGGTGGATTCGGAGGTGTCGGCGGTGGAGCCGGAGCTCATGTCGAAGGTGGGATTGAAGCCGAGCGCGGCGACGTTCAGCGCCGCCAGCACCGCGCCGGAGGCCAGGGCGACCACGCCGGGCCGCCGCCCGAGGCCACGGCCGAGCGCCGCGAACAGCAGGCTCTTGGGTTCGCGCTGCCAGGCCTTGGAGGGCCAGAACACCTTGGTGCCCAGCTTGGAGACGATGGCCGGGACCAGGGTCAGCCCGGCCAGCGCGGTGACCGCGACGGCAATGGCCAGCGCCGGACCCAGGGCCCGGAACATGCCCAGGGTGGACAGCGTCAGCGCCATGAAGGCGATGATGACCGCGCCCGCCGCGGAGGCGATGGCCTCGCCGACCCGGGTGACCGCGCTGATCATGGCGGTCTTGGGATCCTCACCGGCGCGCAGGCGCTCCCGGTAGCGGAACATCAGGAACAGGATGTAATCGGTTCCGACGCCGAACAATACGACGGTCAGCAGCGAGCTGACGGAGCTGTCCACCTTCAGGTCGAAGGCGATTGCGCGAGTTTCGCGCGGGCCGCGCTGCTCGCGCTGGACGGCTCGGAACACTCGTCCCGGCCGAGTGCGTCTCGGAATATCCACTCCGAGGACACGATTCGCTCGCTGTCCAGCGCCGAGCCGCCGCTCGCGGTGACTCCGCCGCGGGCCGGGGACCGGTTCGGCGGATTCCGCGGGCGCGTCATGGATTTCATCACGCTGCTGGCCGGATTGCTGTCGATCATCGGCGCGGTCCTGCTGTCCGCCGGACTCCTGGCCCCGTTCGTCCGCTACAACGAGGTCGATCGATCCGTGGATTCCGTGCTCTACGAGGGCCGGTACTACATCGTGTGCCTGGCGGCGGCCGGACTCGTGGCGGGCAGCATCGCCGGGCTGCGGACGTCGATTCCGGAATTACCCCGGGAGATCTGCAACCCGCTGATCATCGGGGTGGCATTGGCCGGGAGCTGGAGCATGGTGGTGCTCTCGCGCCTGAACGGCTTGTGGGCGAGCCGGAGTGACGCCGCGGTGGGCGACACGATTCGCGGCGCGTCGGGGGAGCGGCTGGCCGTGCTCGGCACCGTGTCGTTGGTGGCCGCGGGCCTGCTCGCGGCGGTGGCGCTCATGCTCGGCGATTCGCTGCGCGTCGGTCCGCGACTACCGCGTGACGCCTCGTCGATCGCCACCCTGTTGCTGTCGATCACCGGCTGTGCGCTGGTGCTCTCGATCCGGCTGCCGGATCAGGACGTCTGGCATTTCCTGCGCGACGATTACTCCTGGCTGATCCCGTGGACCGCCGCCCTGGCCGCGCTTCCGGGCCTCACCTCATTTCTGCGGCCGGACAGGATCTTCCGGGCGCTCACGGTGGGCTGGGCGCTGGGTGGTCTGTCCATCTGCCTGTTCCTCTACTCCCAGGGCCAGGCACTACAGGATTCCGGTGCGCCGGGGGTCACCAATTCCGCCGCCACCGTGACCCGGCTGCGCGCCGCCACCTTGATCGGCTTGATCGTGGTCAATGCCGTCGCGCTGACCAAATACGGCCGCGGCCAGGAACACTGAGTCCCGGCCGGGCACCCCGGGTCTCAGCGGCCCGGCCACCAGCGTCGAAACCTGCCCGCCGCGGCGGGTTTCCGGGCCCGCGCCTGTTCGACCCAGGCGGGCAATGGTTCTCGCGCCGCCAGCCAACTCGGCGGCGGGCCGCCGACGTGGGTCGCGACTATCCCGCCCACGATCGCGGAGGTGGTGTCGGTGTCCCCGCCCGCGGCAATGCAGGTGGCGACCGCCGCCCGGTGGTCACCGAGATGCGTTGCCGCGACCCACAGTGCGAAGGGCACCGTGTCCTGTGCGGTCACCCGCACCCCGGTGCCGAGTTCGGCGGCGGCCCGTTCGAACGGTGCGCCGAGCAGCGCGCGGGCGCGGTGGATCAGCCGGGCCGTCTCGCCACGGTCGAGCCGGTCGAGGACCGTGGTGAGGAATTGCTCCGGCGTGGGTCGGATTCCGGCCAGCCGGGCCCGCGCGGCATCGCCCGCCGCGAAGGCCACCGCCAGCGCGCCGGTGATTCCTTCCCGATGCCCGTGCGTCACCTCCGCGGACCGGATCGCCTGGGCCGCGGCCCTTTCCGTATCCCCGGCGTAGAACGCGCCCAGCGGCGCGACCCGCATGGCCGCGCCATTGCCGCACGACCCCTGCCCGCCGAACGCGGCCGCGGTCACCGTGCGCCACGGCGCGCCCTGGCGGATCCGCCCGAGCGTGTCGACGGTCATGAAGCCGTAGTCGCGGCGCTGATCGATCCGCTCGGCGAAGGCGGCCACCAGCCGATCCTGGTCGATCTCACCGTGTTCGAGCAGTTCCGCGACCACGCTGCAGGCCATTTCGGTGTCATCGGTCCACTCCCACCGCCCGGGCGGGAGCTCGCCGGTCGCCAATTCCCCGAGGGGCCGGCGCAGCACGGGGAATTCCGCCCCCACCGCGTCCCCCACGGACAGTCCGTTCAGCGCGTCGAGCATCAGGTCAGCATGCATCGTTTCCGATGGTAACCAGCCCTTCGCAACTATTTCGTAAAGGGATTGTCCAGGCCCGTATTCGGGCCTAGTGTCGTGAGTCGTTGATTCGTTGGCAGTAGGCGGCGAGGGTTTCGA
>NZ_BJWY01000180.1 GCF_007990715.1 Nocardia seriolae NBRC 15557
GATGAAATGAAGCAGAAGATATATCCCGCTTGCACTAGCAAGCACCCTGGCTAGCGCGCTACTGTGGTCTGGAACACAAAGGAGTGCTCATGTTGGTGAAACTGCCTGAGGCGGGCGTCGTCGATGCGCTGACCGCCCCATTTCGCCCCGGACTGCGGTCCCGTCGCTACCGGACGGCTGCCTTCAACACCCCGCGTCCCGCCGATGTCATCCCCGTAACCACCCGTGACGGCGCCAAGCTGCGCGTGCACGCCTACGGTCCCGCCGACGGCGAGGTCATCGTGCTGGCCCACGGCTGGTCCTGCGCCATCGAATACTGGAACCCCCAGATCAACGCCTTCGCCGGTGAGCACCGGGTGGTCGCCTTCGATCAGCGCGGACACGGCGAAAGCGACAGCGGCACGCGGCCTTTCAGCCCGGACCAGCTCGCCGACGACTTCTCCGACCTGCTCGACGCGGTGCTGCACCCGGGCCAGCGGGCGGTGCTGGTCGGACACAGCATGGGCGGCATGACCATTCAGGCGTGGGCGGCCAAGTACCCCGAGCAGGTCCAGCGCCGGGCCTCCGCGGTGCTGCTGGCCACCACCGCCGCCCGCCAGATCCCCAACCGCGCCACCGTGATTCCGCTCCTCAATGACGTGATCCCGGGCCCGGACTGGCTGGCCGTGGCGCTCTTCGGCACCCCGGTTCCGCTGCCCGGCGGCGCAGCCGTCAACCTGATCGCCAAGCACCGGCTGACCAATCCGGGCGCCACCCGCGACGAGGTCGACTTCGGCGTCTCCATCGTCCGCTCCTGCCGTCCGTCGGTGCGCGCGGCCGTGGCCCGGGGCCTGGTGAAGCTCGACCTGCACGGTGCGGCCGCCAATCTGACCGTGCCGACCACCGTCATCGCGGGCTCGCACGACAAGCTGCTGCCCGAGGTGCACTCGCGCGAGATCGCCGACACCCTGGCCGACGCGGGATATCTGGACCGCTACACCGTGCTGCCGACCGGTCACCTGGTGAACATCGAGGCCCGGCACGCCTTCAATATCGAACTGCACCGGGTCATCCGGGCGGCGCGCCGCAATCCGGTGGCCGTCGCGGGCTGATCCGCGAGAACAGCGACGCCCGTCCACGCGAAAGCGCGGGCGGGCGTCGGTTTTTCGGCGTGCCTACTCGAAAACCACGGTGCGGCGGCCGTGCACCAGCACCCGGCCCTCGAGATGCCAGCGCAGCCCGCGGGCCAGCACCACGCGCTCGATATCGCGCCCCTGCCGGACCATGTCGTGCACGGTGTCGGAGTGGTCGATGCGGGTGACGTCCTGCTCGATGATCGGGCCCGCGTCCAGCTCGGCGGTGACGTAGTGGCAGGTCGCGCCGATCAGCTTGACGCCGCGCGCGAACGCCTGGTGGTAGGGGCGCGCGCCGACGAAGGACGGCAGGAAGCTGTGGTGGATATTGATGGCCTTGCCCACCCAGTGCTCGCACAGCTGCGCGGGCAGCACCTGCATGAAGCGGGCCAGCACCACCGCGTGCGGGTCGTGGACGTCGACCAGTTCGCGGACCTGCTCGAAGGCCGGTCCGCGCTCGGCCGGGTCCTTGGGGAAGGGCACGTAGTGGAACTTGATGCCGTGCGCCTCGGTCATCCCGGCCAGGTCCGGGTGATTGCCGATGACCGCCTCGATGGTGGCCGGCAGCTCACCGCTGGTGGCCCGGCCGAGCAGATCGTGCAGGCAGTGGCCGTCCTTGGAGACCAGCAGCACCGCGCGGCGGCGTTCCCCGGTGTCGTGCAGCTGCCAGTCGGTCTCCGGGCCGAGTTCGGCGGCGACGGCGGCGAACCGGTCGCGCAGCTCGGTCAGCTCGAAGGGCACGGTCGCGGCCTTGATGGCCTGCCGGGTGAAGAACCACCCGGTGTCCAGATCCGAGTGGTAACCCGCCTCCACGATCGAGCCGCCGAAATCGGCGATGAACGAGGTGATGCGGGCGATGATGCCGGGACGGTCCGGGCAGCCCAGGGTGAGCACGAAGCGACGGTCGTCCGGGGTAGAACTCATCCGGACAGTATCCGCCTCCCCGGAACTTCAGCGCCCGGCCGGGTGCCGTTGCCGATCATGCATGCGTGCCGGCGGTCGGGTGTCGAACCAATTTTGGACGTGCCCGACGAGTTACCCCCATCGGCGCGAAATCAGTTGTCGCGTGGCATACGTGAGGTCATAAGGCATAGAAGGCGTCGGCGTAGTGGAAGTCGCCCTTGATCTCGAGTTCGTAGGCGGTCAGCGGGCGGACCTGGAAGTGGGAGGTCCAGTCCGCGACGTCGGGGAGGATGCCCAGGCGAGCGCCCGGGACGAAGCCGAAGCGAGGGTAGAACTCGAGACTGCCGAGCAGGCCGACGAGCGGTTCGTCGAGGGCGTCGGCCGCGCCGAGGGCGGCGTGCATGAGGGCGGAGCCGATGCGCTTGCCCTGCTGGTCGGCGCGGACGCCGAGCGGGCCGAGGGCCAGCACCGGGAACGGGCCGACCCCGGCGCGGGTGAGGCAGACGTGCCCGACGATCTGATCCTGGAATTCCGCCACCAGGGACAGGGTGGGGATCCAGGCCGAGCCGTCATCGCGCAAACGATGCACGAGACCGACTTCGACGGGGTCGCCGACCGGCTCGGGGGAGGGGATATCGCCTTCGGCAGCCGCGGCGCCTTGGAAGGCGCTGCGGTGCACCGCGTCGATCGCGGCGGCGTCGCCGGTACGTTCACGACGGATCAGCACGCCTACAAGCATGCGTGACGGCGGCGGCGGCCCGCAACGAAATTCGCCGGGCATATGCCAAACTCGGTGCTCATGGCACAGATTTCCCGCCGTGACGTGGCGGCGATGATCGATCACACCCTGCTGGCCCCCGAGGCCACCCCCGCCGATGTGGCGGCGCTCATCGAGGAGGCGCGCGAACTGGGCGTATTCGCGATCTGCGTGTCGCCGTCCATGCTGCCGGTGCGCGCGCCCGGGGTGGTGGTGGCCACCGTCGCGGGTTTCCCGTCCGGCAAACATCATTCGCTGGTGAAGGGGGCCGAGGCCCGGCTGGCGGTGGATCAGGGTGCGGCCGAGGTGGACATGGTCATCGATGTGGGCGCGGCGCGGGCCGGGGACTACAACGCGGTGCTGGCGGACATCATCGCGGTGCGGGAGGCCGTCGGGGACCGGGCGCTGCTCAAGGTCATCCTCGAATCGGCGGCGCTGAGCGATGAGGCGATCGTCGAATGCTGCCGGGCCGCCGAGAAGGCCGGTGCGGATTTCGTGAAGACCTCCACCGGTTTCCATCCGGCGGGCGGGGCGAGCGCGCACGCGGTGCGGCTGATGGCCGATACCGTCGGCGGGCGGCTGGGGGTGAAGGCCAGCGGCGGCATCCGCACCGCGGCGCAGGCGGCGGAGATGATCGCCGCCGGCGCTACGCGGCTGGGACTGTCACGGTCTCGCGAAGTGCTGGAAGGGTTTCCGGGCTAGCAGTTGATCGGCTGCTGCTGGTTCTGATCGGTGCTCGCCTGCAGTTCGGTGCGGCCACCCCGCAGGGACACGTGCAGACCGTCCTTGGTGACCTCGACCTTGGTGGGCTGCAGGCCCATCGGGTAGCTCTGCAGGCTCTCCGACATGACCTCCACGATGCCCGAGACCAGATCGGTGGGCAGGCCGAAGCCGAGCAGGGTGGCCTGCAGGGTGTCGACCTCGATCTTGTCGCCGACGATCTTCGGCTTCACCTGCAGCTGGGCCAGACCGCCCAGCACCGCGAAGCTGAGCGTGCCCGAGTTCGGGTCGGAGGTGGTGCCGGAGACCAGGCCGCCCAGGGTCTTGGTGATGCCCTCGTTGCTCCAGGTGACCTCGGCGGTGGAGCTGCCGATGGTGCCGCCCTGCTTGCCGCTGTCCTTGACCTCGACGTCATTGAAGGTGGCGTGCACGACCATGCCCTGCGCGGGGCCGAACTTGGTGTCGTCGCTGTCCACCGTCACCGAGGAGACCTTGTTGTCGAACATGGTGAGCAGCAGCGGTTTCCAGCCGAAGGACACGTCGATCTTGGAGCCCATCTGGGCCTGGACCTGAGAGCTGATGCAGGACTCCACCTTGTGCCGGGCGTAGGCCTCGCCGCCGGCCAGGCCGCCCGCCACCAGCAGTGCCACCACCAGGCCGACGACCAGCAAGGTCTTCCTGCTGTTTCGGGGTTTGCCGGGTGAGCCGCCCTGTCCGCCACCGACATGCATCGGGGGTGGTGGGGTGCCGGGCGGCAGCTGGTGGCCGCCGGTCTGGTAGCCGGGCTGATCGGTGAGCGGGTAACCGCCACTCGTCGGCGCGCCCGCGGCCGCATAGGCGGCCTCGCCGGGATGCAGGGCCTGGGTCGGGTGTTCGCCGAGCACCGCGGTGTGCTGTTCGTCGATCCGGGCGGCCGGATCGGTCCACCATTCGGTGGCCGCGGTCCCGGTCGACTCGGACCCGTTGAGCACCTCGGTGTGTCCGTCGAGCACCTCGGTTTGTGCATCGAGCACCTCGGTGCGGCCCTCCGCCACCCCGGCATGCGAGTCCTGCTGCGCGCCTAGGCTTTCGGTGGGCGTGCTGTCCGGTTCGCCGAGGTCCACCGGCTGCGCGGCGGAATCGGCCGACTGCGCGGGGGTGGCGTCACGGGTGGTCGCGTCGTCCGAGGTGGGGTTCGAACTCATGGGGCGATTCTTCCCGAGCTTTCTGTGCGAGCTCTGAGCTTCCCGTGAGGTGTCGGCTCAGAGGGGCGGATTGTGACATAACACACAAGGTCCGGCTTATTCTGAATGTCATGGCTGGGAACGCGGCACCGGAGCCCGAACCGGAACACGGATGGCTGGCGTTGCGGGAACTGGCCGCGCGCCACGCCGGGTACTTCACCACCCGTCAGGTGCTGCGCACCGGCTGCGAGGTCCGGATCCGGGACGGGTTGCGCGAGGGCAGCGTTCTGCGCTCGGGGGTGGGGCTGCTGCGGCTGGCCGACTGGCCGGACGGCCCGCTCGACGAATACGCCATGTGGTCGGCCTGGTTCGACGGCGCGGCCGCGGTCTCCCATCACAGCGCCGCCGAACTGCACGGGCTGGGCCGCCTGCGCCCGCGGTTCGTGCACCTGTCGGCGCGGGTCGGGCGGTTCCCGCTCTCGCCGCGGCTGGTGGTGCTGCGGCGCGGCTTCGCCCGCAAGGACGTGGAGAGCGCGGGCGCGTTCCTGGTGACCACGCCGCTGCGGACCGTGCTCGACCTGGCCGAGGCGGGTATCGGGCAGGCCGCGCTGGACGAGGTGGTGGCCGACGCGGTCGCCATCCACCGGTGCGCGCGGGCCGAAATCCGTTCCGCCAGTGCCGCACTGGATCCGGCCACGGCGTCCCGGCTGCATCGGGCCCTGACCCACACCCGGTAAGGCCCGCGCTGACGGCTTGCACCGCGCGGGGTTCGAGTTTTGCGGGGGCCGGATTCGTGGCAGTGTGACTGTTCATGGCGAAGGTCGGTGCTGGCGTGTGGGATCTGGTGTTTCCGCCGGGGCCGCCCGAACTGATCGCGGACATGTTCTCCGCGGCCGTGGTCGCCGACGCCGTCCGCTCCTACGACGCCGACCTGGCGCAATCGGTGGAGACCTGCCGCGACTGGCGGCGCGGCTACCACCGGGTCTTCCGCGGGATGACGGCGCTGGCCATCGGCTCGCGGGAGGTCTCGCTCGGCATGGCCGGGGCGGGCCTGGATTCGGTGCGGCACATGCTGCGGTTCACCGTCGGGCACACGGTCGCCGCACTGGAGACCGTCGACGTGGACGCGGAGGCCGATGCCGCGGTACTGGAAACGGCCGAAGTGGTGGGCGAGGCCGCGGCGGTGAAACGGCTCGAGGTGCCGTGGCACGGTCTGCTGCTGTCCGAGGAATCCCTGCGCCTGCGGCTGGCCGAATGGCAGACCCGCGGGATTCTGGAGGCCGACTTCGTGGCCGCGATCGAGCGGGTCATCGAGCATCCGGAATGGTTGGCGCTGACCGATTTCCGGGTGACAGTGACCGGCGCGGGCGCGGAACTCGGACCGCTGCGGCCGCTGCTGGCCTGGGGCGCGGATGTGCTCGCGGTGGATCGGCCGGGCCGGGCGCGCTGGGAGAAGCTGCGCGCGGTCGCGAAATCCGGTGCGGGCGTGCTGCGTTTCCCCCTCGCGGACGGCGAACCCGGCGTCGACATCTCCAGAAGCTTTCCGGCCCTTGCCCATTGGATCACCGCCAACAGCGACGTCCGACCGGTGCTCGGCCTGTACGCCGGACTCCCCGGCGCCGCCGGCATGCGCCTGGCCGCCGCCTCCGACGTCCTCGCCGAAACCCTGCTGCGCCGCCATCCCGACGCCGCTCTCGCCCTGCTCGGCTCCCCGACCGACACCTACGCGGTTCCAGCCTCCGTGGTGGCCGCGGCCCGAGATCAATTGACGCTGCGCGGTTTCCGCGGGAGCGCCCAGGATCTGCTGCACAAGGTCGCACCGCACTCCCTGTACCGCCTCAACTACACCCGCCCGATCTTCGACGCCGACGGCGGCGCGTGGGGCCTGTTCGACAACCTCCCCGCCCTGTCCGGCCCGGACTACGCCCTGGCCCAGCGCCTGCCCCGCTGGCGCGCCGTGCTGGCCCGGAACGCGGGTCACACCGTCTCCTTCACCGTCGCACCGCCCGCCTGGACTCGCAGCATCACCCGCGAAACCGGCTGGCGCTCCGCCGCATACCGCGCATCGTCCCGTTTCGGCATCGAGGTCTTCGACCCGGCCACCGCCCGCACCCTGCTCGCCGCCAAGCTGGTCGCCGATCTACACGCCGAGGACGAATCGCCGATGTCGAACCCGGAGGCCCTCTTCGCCACCGGCGCGGCCCACGGCGGCCTGTGGCGTCAGCCCTTCGCCCCGCGTTCCCTGCTCGCCCCCGCCGCCGTCTCCGGCACCGTGCAGGAGCTGCTCCACAAGCTCCAATGATCCGCGCGGTTCCGCGCGAATCATTGCAGCCTGCGGTCGGCCGGTTGAGCCCCGCGCAGGGGCCGGGGTGCGGGGACCGTAGGGGGACAGCGTGACTCGGGAGACCTGCTCAGGGGAGGGGCGCGACCGCCGACCAGGGGACGGTCAGCACGTTGTCGCGCAGGCGGCGACGATAAGGGCGGAGTGGAAATCCCTGCATGCGTAGCAGATCCGCCGCGTGCCGCCAGCGGACTCGCGGGCCGTAGGGGGCGAGGGGCGCGGCGACGGCCCAGGCGCGGTCGGCCGCGGTGAGCAGGGTGTGGATGGGTTCGCCGGGGCTATTGCGGTGGATGAGGGCCTTGGGGAGGCGTTCGGCTATGTCGGACGGGGTTTCGACGGTGAAGGGGTCCCAGGCCAGGGTGAGGGAGAGGGGGGAGGTGCGGTCGAGCAGGATCCAGGCGCAGCGGCGGCCGAGTTCGTCGCAGGTGCCGTCGAGGAGGAGCCCGTCGGGGGCCAGGCCGGACTGGATGGTCGACCAGGCTTCGGGGACGGCGGATTCCGGGTATTGGCGCAGCACGTTGAAGGCGCGGACCAGGGTGGGGCGCAGTCCGGCGAGTTCGAAGCCGCCGCGGGCGAAGCTGACGCCGTCCCGGGCCGGGACGACGCGCTCCGGATCGATCTCCAGGCCGACCACGCGCAGGTCGGGGCGGACCGTGCGCAGCCGGGCCGCCATTTCCAGCGTGGTGACCGGACTCGCGCCGTAGCCGAGATCGACGATGAGCGGGTCGGCGGCGTCCAGCAAACGCTGGGCGACCAAGGGGTCGTGCATGAGCCACCGGTCGCTGCGGCGCAGTCTGTTGATGCCGGTGGTGCCGCGGGTAATCGTCCCGATCGGTTTGTTCACCCGACGGGGTAGTGCTGATCCAGCCAGTTCTTCGTCACCTCGGCCTCGGCGCGGAACAGGTCCACCAGATTCACCAGCATGAGCTGCTCCAGACGGCGTCCGAAGAACGGCAGGTTCACCTGCGCGTGCGAGGAGGTGCGCAGGGTACAGCCGGTGTCGGTGGGGAACAGGCGCATGGTGCCGCCGAGAGTGCCGGGGGCACTGGGGATTTCGGCGGTGTATTCACCGGTGACCTCGGTTCCGAAGGGGCCGTAGGTCTCCCGGCGGGTGATCACCATGTCCTTGTGCACGACCATCTGCGCCATATCGGGCAGCGTGTCGCGGGGCAGTACGTGTCGCAGTTCGACGGTGATGCCGTCGTCGTCGGAGGTGAGGCTCACGATGTCGTTCGGGGAATGCTTGCGCAGTTCCTCGATGCGGGCATCCCAGTGCTCACGGTTCATCATCGCCGCGTACACCTCATGGGTGGTGTGCAACGGATACCGCGCGGAGTAGTCGAGTCGGCGTGCCACGATCGCTCAGGTTACTGCCGGGCGACCCCGGTCAGTGCGAACTCAGCCAATTGTCGGTGAACTCGGCCTCGCGCTCCAGCAGCGCGGAGAGGTGCTCCTGGATGGCGGCCTCGATCTTCTTGCCGAACAACGGGATCTTCACGTCGATGGACGCGTCCACCACGAAGGTCGAGCCGGACCCGTCGTCGGTGACGGTCAGCGTGCCGTTCACGTTCGCGGGCGCGCCGTCCACGCGCGCCTCGACGGTGCCGCCGCTGCCGTGCCAGATCTCGGTGCGCGGAATGACCAGGCCGTTCGGCTTGATCGCGGTGATCTGCGCGGGCAGCTCCTCGGCCGGGATGGTCTGCACCATGTCGACGCGCACGATCTCGCCGTCGATGACGAGGTTCTCGATGCGGGCATTGGGCCCGCCGACCGACTCGATGCGGTCCTTCCAGTACTGCTCGTCGGCGAACGCCGCGCGCACGGCGGCCATGGGGTGTGTCGAGTGCGCAGTGAAGGCCAGAGGTGTCGCCATGGTCGGACAGGCTACCGTCTGTGCCTGTGCGTACTTCTCGGGTGGTGTCGTTCGACGACCTGCGGGACCGGCTGGCGGAGACCGGGGCGCGGCTGCGTGCCGACGTCCGGCTGGCGGAGCTGACGACCCTGCGGGTCGGCGGCCCGGCCACGGTCGCCGAGTGCGCGAGCACGGACGCGCTGGTGGCGACCGTGCGCGAACTGGACGCGGCCGGAATTCCGGTGCTGCTCATCGCCGGTGGCTCCAACCTGCTCATCGGCGATGACGGCTTCGACGGCGTGGTGGTACGGATCGCGACCCGGGCCGTGGAGTTCACCGCCGACTCGGTGATCGCCGAGGCGGGCGCGAACTGGGACGCGGTGGTGGCCGCGAGTGTCGAGGCGGGTTTCGGCGGCCTCGAATGCCTGTCCGGCATTCCGGGTTCCGCGGGCGCCACACCGGTCCAGAACGTCGGCGCGTACGGGGTCGAGGTGGCGAGTTTGCTGCGCCGGGTGCGTTTGCTGGACCGGGCCACCGGCGAGATTCGCTGGGTCGAGCCGGGCGAGCTCGGATTCGGTTACCGCACTTCGGTTCTCAAGCACAGTGCCGCCGCGGTGGTGCTGGCGGTCGAATTCGCGCTGCGCGCGGATGGTTCCAGTGCCCCGCTCGGCTATCGGGAGCTGGCCAATGCGCTGGGTGCGGCCGAGGGGGAGTCGCGTCCGGCCGCGCTGGTACGGGCGGCCGTGCTGCGTTTGCGGGCGGGTAAGGGCATGGTCCTCGATCCGGACGATCACGACACCTGGAGTGCCGGCTCGTTTTTCACCAATCCGGTCATTCCGGACGCGCAGGTGGCGGCGGTGCGGGCGGCGATCTCCTCACGTGTGGGCGCGGACGTGGCCGTGCCCACGTTTCCCGCGGCGGGCGGGGTAAAGTTCTCCGCGGGCTGGCTCATCGAACGCGCCGGTTTCGCCAAGGGCTTTCCGGGCGACGGGTCTCCGGCACGTTTGTCGACCAAACACACGCTGGCGCTGACCAATCGGGGCGCGGCCACCGCGACCGATCTGGTCACCCTCGCCCGCACGGTTCGCGACGGTGTTGCTGAGCGCTTCGGCATTCGGCTGGAACCGGAACCCGTGACCGTGGGTGTGAGCCTGTAGCGAGTGGCTTCGGCCACCATTACAGCGTCCGGGATACACGGTTTGCGGGGGTAGGGTCGAGCAAGTGAGCAATCGAGGACTGTCCCGCCGTGTTGCCATTCGGGCGGCACTGGTGGCGTCGACGGCGGTGATCGCGGCGGCGTGTTCGTCGTCGAACAATGGTGGCGGCGGCGGTTCCGCGAAGCCCGCCGAACCGGTCGCGACCGTCAAACTGGAGCCCGGCAACGGCAGCGAGAACGTCAGCCCGACCGCGGCGGTGACCGCCACGGTCAGCAATGGCCGCATCGACCAGCTGACCCTGACCAATGCCAACGGCAAGCAGGTAACCGGCACCTTCGATGCCGCTCGCAGCAAGTTCACGGTGAACGAGGCGCTCGGCTACGGGGCCACCTACACCTGGGCGGGCACCGCCACCGGCACCGACAACAAGCCGGTCGCCATCGACGGCAAGTTCACCACCATCAGTCCCAAGAACACCGCCCCCGCCACCGTCAATATCGGTGACGGCCAGGAGGTCGGCATCGCCGCGCCGATCATGTTGCAGTTCAAGGGCCATGTCGCGAACAAGGCGGCCGTCGAGAAGGCGCTCACCGTCACCGCGACCCCGGCCACCGAGGGTTCCTGGGCCTGGCTGCAGGACGACAACGGCGGGTCGCGGGTGCACTGGAGACCGCGCGAGTACTGGCAGCCCGGCACCACGGTGCACGTCACCGCCAAGCTGTACGGCCTGGACATGGGCTCGGGTCTGTACGGCGACTCCGATCTCACCTCCGATTTCAAGATCGGCCGCTCACAGATCGTGCGCGG
Organism: Nocardia seriolae NBRC 15557; assembly: GCF_007990715.1. Taxonomy (GTDB): domain Bacteria; phylum Actinomycetota; class Actinomycetes; order Mycobacteriales; family Mycobacteriaceae; genus Nocardia; species Nocardia seriolae. The sequence continues at coordinate 10,813 of NZ_BJWY01000180.1, forward strand.
TAACGCGCCCACCCACCGGGTCCAGGTGATCCGCGACGGGCAGACCGTCTTCGACTTCCCGTGCAGCTACGGCGAAGGCAACCAGGACCGCAATGTCACCCGCTCGGGCATCCACGTGGTGTCGGAGAAGTACGAGGACTTCCTGATGTCGAACCCGCCGTTCTACACCAATGTCCGCGAGCGCTGGGCCGTGCGCATCTCCAACAATGGCGAATTCATCCACGCCAACCCCGAATCCGCGGGCGCCCAGGGCAATTCGAACGTCACCAACGGCTGCATCAACCTCAGCACCGCCGACGCCCAGGCCTACTTCCCGACCGCCCTCTACGGCGACCCCGTCGAGATCACCGGCACCCGCATCCAGCTCTCCGCCGCCGACGGCGACATCTACGACTGGACCATCGACTGGGAAACCTGGAAGTCCCTCTCCGCCCTCCAGGGCGAACCCAAGAACCAGATCTCGGCCACCCCGGTCCCACCCCAGCCGGTCGGCGGCCGCTGACCCGCTCCCGACACCCGAACCCGCGCCCGGAAAATCATTGGCCGCGCGCGGGCTCATGTCATTACAGTCACTCGGGTACAGCGAACAACGGTGTGAGCGGGCCGGATTCAATCGATTACACCCTAGTGTCG
>NZ_BJWY01000181.1 GCF_007990715.1 Nocardia seriolae NBRC 15557
GGTCGAAATGGCGACGAAGACATCAACACCAGGCAAAACAAGCCCACTACCAGCGAAGACAGGCACTACATCACGAAGTGATGCTGGAGTACTAAAGGGCCGTTTGTCGCAGATCTGGGTGCCGAAAGTGTTTCCGAGCCACGGCCACGCCCAGCGAACGTCGGTGCCCCAATCAACGTCGTGGTTCACCGATCGAGTCGGCAGTACCGAAGTCGCAGGTCAGATTAGCCGATTTCGCATCAAAAGTGGCTTCACAACGGGGCGGGACCTGGTAGATGGTATGGGATCACGCAGACATCCTGGATTGTTGAAACCCTTCTGACCTGTACAGACAGGACGTGTCGGAATATGACGGCATGTCCTGGACGGTGTCCTGTTGGCTCAATACCCAGAGGTGCAACCTCGAATCTTGGCCTACTGAAAGGCAAACAACCCGAATGGGCTGAATTCGGGGGATAGTAGTGCGGCTGCGAGGCGCGTGCGGTGTATGGCAGATCGGTAGTTGCACACTGATTCACGCCTCGGCCCCGAGATCATGTTCGGCGGCGATGTCTGCTTCGGATCCGTACGGGCGACGTCCGGCTTCGTACTCGGCGGCCTGGACCGCGGCGCGTTGGTCGCGCAGGCGTTGTTCGGCGGCGGCGCGGACGGGGGAGAGGCTACGGCGGCGGTCACGTTCGGCCAGCGCCTTTTCCAGTCGCGCGGTGGTCGTGGCGCGCGCTTTGGCTTGCCGTGCGTGCAGGTCGGCGGCGCGGGTGTCAGTGCGGCGGGCAGCGGCGAGTTCGCCGTGTTTGCCGGTGGAGTCGGCATCGCGATCGAGGATGGCCTGCCAACGATCGGGGGCTGCGCCGGCAGCAACGGCGTCAGCGCGGGCGGCTTCGGCGTGTCGGTGGGCCTGCTGGGCGGCCATCTGCACGGTGACCTGCGCGTGCTGGGCGTTGTCGCGTTCTGCTTCGGTCGCGCGGCGGGCACCGATCCGGTAGGCGGGCAGCGCATAGAGCCTGCGCTGAGCGTCGCTGAGAGCTGTTGTCGCGGTGGCGAGTTTCGTGTCGGCGGTGTCGGCTGCACTTCGAGCGATCAGGGCAGCACGCACGAGATCGGCTTGCGTGTGCAGTAGGACGTGCTCGGCTTCGACCGCTGCCAGCGCCTCGCCGGGCGCAGTGACCGGTGCGGGGTTGGGCCGGTTGAGGGTGGCGCGCAGGGCGCGGATGCGGGCGTTGAGGTCGCGGTTGTCGAGGGCGCGCAGTGGGTCGGCTTGGTGTTCGGTGTCGAGTTGCAGGTCTTCGAGGGCGTGGAGCTGTTCGCGGAGTTGGATGGCGTGGGCGGCGAGATCGTGGTCGCTGCCGGGGTGGTTGGGCGGCAGCGGGATTGGCTCGGTGTGCAGGATTTCGGTGCGGGCGTGCTGATGCTGGTCGAGGATGGCTTGCCCGCGGGCGGCGAGCACGCTGGACGCTGCGGTGGCGCGGGTCAGGGGCGGGTGACTGGCTTGGTTGATCTCGGTGATGAACGTGCGGCTGTCGAGGTCCGCGGTGTGGGAGGCGGCGACCACGTCGAGCAGATGCTCGTAGTCGGGTCCGTCTTCGACGCGGCGGTGCAGCCCCGTCCGCGCGGTGTCATACGTGCGAGCACTTTCCGGTGAATCTCCGGCCAATGCCAGAGCATGAGCCCGGAATGTCAGTGCAGCGGCGGAAAACAGCGAGTCGTGGGGCGCGCTGCGGTGTGCGGCGTCGGCCAGCTCCTCTGCCTCGCTAGCATCGCCCTGGTCGCAGGCGAGCTGGCTCATGCGAACCAGCGACAATCCGATGTAGTAGTCGTCCGCGAGCTGGTGGGACCACTGCAGAGCCTTCGCGGCCCAATGCTGCGCGTTCGGAAAGTCGCGCTGGTCTTGGTATTGCCACGCAGCGGTTTCGGCGAACATGGCCTGCATCCGTAGGAGACCGCGAGCGTCGCCGACCTTGCCTCGTCTCAGCTCACCGAGCAGGGCCAGACTGTCGAGGACATGCGGCAAGGTCCGGGCCGCGCCGTAGAGGTTGTCCGATTCGATCAGCGACATCCGCATCGTGTCGAAATGCGCGAGATGATCGATCGAGGTGTTTGCGAACATCGAGGCCAAGGCCCTGCTGCCGGAGGCGTTTCGGCCGATGGCGAGTGTTGAGGTCGCTGCGGATCCGATCACCCCGGCACCGATTCCGAGGACGAGACTGCGGCGTGACACGGCCACCAGTGCCACCTCCCCCGTGAGCGTACGGGCCGACACGATCACGCAATCGTCGTCGACACCGGATCCTGCCCCCTCGCTGGGAGTCTGCGGCACTTCGGATTCGACAGGGGCAGGCGTATTTAGAATCGCCCAGAACCGCTGGACTGCAGCAACATCCGCAGCGCCGAGCTTCTGGTCCAGGCGCTCGGCGTAGTTGGGCCTGAGCGTGATGTCCTCGAGCCTGCGTTCCCACTTCTTCACGGCGTCATACGAGACGCCGAGATAGGCCGCGAACTCCTCTTTAGTCATGCGCAGCGCGTCACGGAAAGCCTTCGTTTCGGCGCCTGTCCACCGCGGGCAAATGCTCACATCGGTTCCCTTGTGCCGGTAAGTGCACCGAGAGTACCCGCGCAGTACCCAGTCGGTCACTTCTTTCGAGGGCTCCTGAGCAGGAACGTTGAAGTTGCACACGACGTCGGGACGCTCGCCGAGGTCTCGGCGTCGGGTGCCCTCCAACACCTTGCACGGACATGGAGAACACCCGACATGGAAATCATCGTTGCTCTCACCCTCGCCGCGCTAGTACTCCTGTGCACCGCGCGAATCGCGTTGCCCGGCTCGGAACGTCACGACGAACACCGACGGCCGACGGTTCACGACATACAGCAACGGCTTGCCGCCGAGCCAGCCCACAACTACGTTCCGATCAGCCGGGGTGGTGACGATGGGCCTGCTCCCTTCCGCTGTCGGGTTCCTGCGCAGTGATGTCTCCGGCTTGAACCAGCCCCGCGACGAACTGCAGATCATGCGAGCTGCCAAACGGACCGGCTACGACTTGCGCAAGACGCTCGTATTCAGCGACCGCACCGAAGACCGGGCGCACCGTTTGCGTGTTGCGATCGACCGGCTGGGCGTCGATGCGGTAATCGTGCCCAGCACTGCGCATTTCGACGGTCACGACATACCAGCCGATCTACTTGCGGTTGCGACCGTGATCACGGTGTCGCCCGGTAGCACGACGGCTCGGACTCGGCAGCCGAGCTGAGGGCGGGCGATGTCCATTCAAGGGGTGCTGGCGATCCTGAACGGCGAGCGGCCGGTTGCCTGGCTGCAATACGAGGATGGCTCGTGGGCGCCGGTCGCCGAGGACGGGTGGGTCGGGCCGTCGATCACCGTCGAGGATCTCCTCGCGGTGGCTCGGCAGGATCTCGATGCGCTGGAGGCTGCCGGATTCGTCACCGAGATCATCGACGTCGAGCCGCTGTCGGTCGTTGACGTCGAGTACGGCACGCAGCAGGACGGACGGACCGCGCAGCCCGTGCGCGGCTGCGGTCTGTCCTGATTCGAGGCCCTCGGTCTGAGCCGGGGGCCTTGAATGCCGACCGGATGGCGATTCTCCGGTCGCGAATTACGGGCGAGTACAACATTCGTCGAAGATCAGCATGGTGTATTGCCCGAATTCGGACGGCGGAATACTCTGGGCTCTACTCGATGTGATCCGCTTGGTCGGATGTCGTCGAACTGATAGCCGGGGTCTGTGATGGCAGCCCTGATGACGCGGACTTCGCGTATTCCAGAAGATCTGTGCCTCCGCGAGCAGGCGAGACGACTCTGATCCCAGCTCAACTCGGCTCTCGCTGGGCAACGCTGGTGCTCTTGAACTTGAGGTCGTCGACAAGGAGGTTCGGCCATGTCCACCACAGAGACCTACCTGACGCGGGCGCAGGTGGCGCACCGGTTGAAGCTGGCCCCGAAGACGCTCGCCAACTGGGCGTCGATTGGCAAGGGGCCGAAGTGTATTCGGATCGTGGGCGGGCGAGTCCGGTATCCGAGTGAGGACTACTTCGCGTGGGAGCGGACGCAAACCGATCCCTGACACAGTCAGTTATCGCTTGGCGAACCTTCAGTCCCTTGCCTCAATCCGCCCTCACCAGGAGATTCATCATGTCCACCGAAATCGCGTACCTGACCCGGCTGCAAGTCGCAACCCGACTTCAGTTGTCGGAGAAGACTCTTCGAAATTGGGCGGCGGAAAAGCCGCCGAGAGGCCCGCGGTGCATTCATATCGGTGGATGTACGCGCTACCCGGTTGCCGATTACGACGAGTGGGAGCGGGCGCTACTTCAGCAGTGAAGGAGATAGCCGTGCCGAGTGTTGAGCTCAAGATCGGCCAGTGGGGCACGATCAGCAGTAAGAAGTACTCGGACAGGGCCGGGCCGAAGAAGTGTCGGGCCTGGACCAAGTACCGGGATACCGATGGGGTCAGTCGTCCTGTGGACTGCTGGGACACAACCGAACCTAAGGCGCGGGCGAAGCTCAAGGACATCCTGGAAGCCCGGCAGGCGCCTGCGAAGGCCGCGAAAGAGGGTCTGCTGACACCGAACACGCGCTTCAGCACTGCACTGGATATGTGGCTGGATGAGCTGAAGCTCGATGAGACCATGGCGCAGCAGACCCTCGACGGGTACGAGCGGCAGATCGACAAGTCCGATGACAAGCGGGCCGATCCCGATGCGATCAAGATCCGTCCTTCACTGGGGAACTACCGGATTCGCGAGATCGACACTGCCGTCGTGGACAACTACCTGAAGTCGATCAGCAAGCTGGGGCACAAGCGGAAGGCGCGGTGGCAGGCCACGATCCTGCGCGAGACGCTGGACCTGTGCATCCGCCACGGCGCGCTCACGGGTACCAATCCCATGAGCGGAGTCTCCAAGCGCACGATGCGCAGTAGGAAGAAGTCCGTCAAAGCCGAGGCGTGGACCACCTTGCAGGCCATGCGCGAGACGGTCGACAAGTGGGGCCGCGGCGAGGAGATCCCGGGTACTCCCGCCTACAAGCACGGCCCGCGTCGAGACTCCCAGGAGATCCTGGACGTGTGCGACTGCACGGCCGGTGCCGGTGGTGTCCGCCCGCACGAGGTGTTCGCGTTCCTGTGGGACGAGGTCGAAGGCATCGACTTCGATGAGCAGGAGTGGCCGACCATCGGACCGGACAGCTGCCCGGAGGTGTGGCTCACGATCTCAGGGACGGTCGTTACGGTGAAGGGGCAGGGCTGCTTCCGGCAGGAGTGGCTGAAGGTGGGCAAGAAGCCCTACCGGGTGCGGGTGCCTTGGTACATGGTGCAGATCCTGCGCCGTCGCTGGGAGGAGGCCGCGCGACCGAGCGAGGGCCTGGTCTTCGTGAACCGGAACGGAAAGGTCAAGAACCCGAACAACTTCAACCGGACGTTTCGGGCGGCTCGTGGAACCGAGTACGCGCACATCAACCTGCGCTCCTACCGAAAGCGGGTAGCGACCGCGACGGCCGAGGAGAAGGGCATCGACGCCGCGGGGCTCCAGCTCAACCACGTTCTGGGCTCGCGAGTGACCGCCGAGCACTACGTGGAGAAGCCCAGAGATGTCCCGGACAACCGTGACGTGCGCAACGCCTACATCGCCTGAGGAGTTGGAAGAAATGCGCTCAGAAGTTGGTGAGAAGTTGGTAAGACGTCAAATAAGCAGTAGGCCCAGGCGGGAGAAATCTCTCCGGCCTGGGCCTTTAGGGGTGGCTGACGGGACTCGAACCCGCGACACCCAGGATCACAACCTGGTGCTCTACCAGCTGAACTACAGCCACCATTGCCGGTAACTTCCGGCGCGGTAGAGATTACCGTGTCCGCGCCGTGAGTTCCTAATCGGCTGTTCAGGTGGGGTTTAGGCGGGGTCGGGGGTGGTTGCGGCCGGGGTGGAGAGTTCGGCGGCGACGGCGGCGATTTCGGCGGTGGAGGGGCCGGGGGGCGCGACGAAGGCGGTGCGGCGGTAGTACTGGAGTTCGCGGATGGATTCCTGGATGTCGGCGAGGGCGCGGTGGGCGAGGCCCTTTTCGGGCTGGCCGAAGTAGATGCGGGGGTACCAGCGGCGGGCCAGTTCCTTGATGGAGCTGACGTCGATCATGCGGTAGTGCAGGTGGGCGTCCAGGGTGGGCATGTCGCGGGCGATGAAGCCGCGGTCGGTGGCGATGGAGTTTCCTGCGAGGGGGACCGTGCGCGGGGTGGGGACGTACTGCTTGATGTAGTCGAGGATCTGCTGCTCGGCCTCGGCGAGCGACACGGTGGAGCGGCGGACCTCTTCGGTGAGCCCGGAGCGGGCGTGCATCTCGGTCACGACCGGCGGCATGGCGGCCAGCGCGGCGTCGTCGGCGTGGATCACGATGTCCACGCCCTCACCGAGGATATTGAGGTCACTGTCGGTCACGAGCGCGGCCACCTCGATCAGCTTGTCGCTGTCGAGCCGTAGGCCCGTCATCTCACAATCCATCCACACCACGTATTTATCGGACACGCGCCAAACACTAGCCCTTCCGCGGGTTCCGACCCGGGTACCCGGCCGCGTCGGGGCCGGGCACCCGGCTGGGCGGGCAGTATCGTCATGGCATCCGCGCATAACGAGCGGTCGGCATGTTGGTTGGGCAGTTCGCAGAGCAATCGGTTCGCAGGGCAGTCGCAGTTGGCAGAGCAGACGGAGGAAAGCGCGATGACCACCCCGCAGGAGAAGGCAGCGGCGGCACGGAAGGCGGCGGAGGAGGCGGCGCGGATCGCGGCCGAAGCGGCGGCCGCCGCCGAGGCCGCGGAGAAAGAGGCGGCCGATCAGGACGCGGCGCAGAAAGCGGCCGCGCAAGCCGCCGCCGCAGATTCGGGAGCCAAGGTCGCGGCGAAGACGAAAGGCACTGCTGCACCGGCTGATTCGTCCGACAAGGACGCGGCGGCCGCGCAGGAGATCGCGGCGGGGTACGCCATGGAGGGGCTGGCTCTCGAACTCGGCGCCGTGATCACGGGCGGCACCGTGCATCCCGATGCGCGAGTGCGGATTCCGATGAAGACCATGAACCGGCACGGCCTGGTCGCGGGAGCGACCGGTACCGGTAAGACCAAGACCGTGCAGGGGATCGCCGAGCAGCTGTCGGCGGCGGGGGTGCCGGTGGTGCTGGCCGATATCAAGGGGGACCTGTCGGGGCTCGCGCAGCAGGGGCAGTCCAATGAGAAGCTGCTCGCGCGTGCCCAGGAGACCGGCGATCCGGATTGGAAGCCGCAGGGGTTCCCGTGTGAGTTCGTGTCGCTCGGCACCGAGGGCATCGGCATCCCGATTCGCGCCACCATCACCTCGTTCGGCCCGATCCTGCTCAGTAAGGCGTTGGGGCTCAACGAAACCCAGGAATCCACCCTGGGTCTGATCTTCCCCTGGTCGGATCAGAACGGCTTCCCGCTGCTGGACCTGAAGGACCTGCGCGCGGTCATCCAGTTCCTCACCAGCCCCGAGGGCAAGGAGGACCTCAAGGGCATCGGTGGCGTCTCGGCCCAGACCGCGGGCGTGATCCTGCGGGCACTGGTGAACTTGGAGGCCGACGGCGGCGACACGTTCTTCGGTGAGCCCGAACTGGATCCGGCCGATCTCATGCGCACCGCGGGCGGGCTGGGCGTCATCACCCTGTTCGAGCTGGGTGCGCAGGCCGCGCGCCCGCAGATGTTCTCTACCTTCCTGATGTGGGTGCTGGCCGATCTGTTCCAGACCCTGCCCGAGGTCGGCGACATGGACAAACCCAAGCTGGTGTTCATCTTCGACGAGGCGCACCTGCTGTTCAACGGCGCGTCAAAGGCGTTCCTGAACCAGGTCGAGCAGACCGTCAAGCTGATCCGCTCCAAGGGCGTCGGCGTCTTCTTCTGCACGCAGCTGCCCACCGACATCCCCAACTCGGTGCTGTCGCAGCTGGGCGCGCGCGTGCAGCACGCCCTGCGCGCGTTCACGCCGGAAGATCAAGCGGCACTGTCGAAGACGGTCCGCACCTATCCCAAGACGGCGACCTACGACCTGGAAAAGGCGCTCACCTCACTGGGCATCGGCGAGGCCATCGTGACGGTGCTGTCGGAGAAGGGCGCGCCCACCCCGGTCGCCTGGGCCCGTATGCAGCCGCCGCGCTCGCTCATGGACACCATCGGTGACGACCAGATCACCGCTCGCGCAAAGCAATCCACGCTCTACGCGAAGTACGGCACCACGATCGACGCGGATTCGGCCTACGAGATCCTGGCCGAGAAGCTGGCGACCGCACAGCAGCAGGCGGCGGAGGAGGCCCCGGCCAAGTCCTCGCGCTCGTCCAAGCCCGCACCCGAGCCGGAGTCCATGGCCGAGAAGATCGTCAACAACCCGGCCTTCAAGAACCTGCTCCGCTCGGCGGCCACCGTCGCCGGGCGCGAGATCAGCCGCAGCATCTTCGGCACCCGGCGACGGTAGGACTCACACCCCGATATCCCGGACCAGCAGATCCTCGATGGTTTCGCGGCGGACCAGTTCCCGGGTCCGGCCGTCGCGGACCGCGACGATGGGCGGGCGGCCGACGCCGTTGTAGGACGAGGCCAGGCTGTGGTGATACGCCCCGGTGCAGGGCATGGCGATGACCTCACCGGGGCGCAGATCCGCTGGGAGCCGCACATCGTGGGCGAGGATGTCACCGGCCTCGCAGTAGCGACCGGCGATGTTCGCGGTCATCTGCGGGCCGGTGGGGTGCCGGTTGACCACGACGGCCTCGTAGCGCGCGCCGTAGAGGGCCACGCGCGGGTTGTCGCTCATGCCGCCGTCCACGGTCACGTAGGTGTGGCCGTCCTCGACGTGCTTGACCGACAGCACCCGGTACAGGGTGACGCCCGCCCGGGCGACGATGGCGCGGCCGGGCTCCAGGGCGATGCGGGGCCGCGGGAATCCGTGCCGGGCGCAGGCGGCGTCCAGGGAGTCCTCGATGATGTCGGCCAGCTCGGCCAGGTTCATTTCCGCGTCCCCGCTGCGGTAGGCGACCGCGTGGCCGCCGCCCAGATCGAGATCGGTCAGGGTGACACCGAATTCGTCACGGATGCGGTCCATTTCGGCGATCATCCGGCGCACGGCCTCGCCGTAGGGGAAGGTGTCGTAGATCTGCGAGCCGATATGGCAGTGCAGGCCGACGAGCTCCAGATTCGGCTGCCGCACAATGCGATCCACCACCTCCAGGACCGCCTGCCCGCCGATCGGGAAGCCGAACTTCTGATCGGTGACCCCGGTGCGGACGGCCGGATGCCCGTGCACGTCGATATCGGGGGTGACCCGCACCAGCACCCGCTGCGGCCGGTTCGCGAGCGCCGACAGGCACGTGATCTCGGTCTGGGAATCCACGACGATGCGCCCGACCCCGCAGTTGATCGCCGTCTCCAGTTCGGCGAACGGTTTCCCGTTGCCGTGCAGCACGATTCGCGCCGGATCGGCCCAGGAGGACAGCGCCACCGCCAGTTCCCCGGCCGAGCACACGTCCAGCGACAGGCCCTCCTCGGTGACCCATTCGGCCACCGCCCGGGTCAGTAGCGCCTTGCCGGCGTAGATGATCTCGGCGTCGGGGAAGCGCTTGCGGTAGGCCTGGCAGCGCCCGCGCACCTCGCCCTCGTCCATGATGTAGGTCGGGGTGCCGTATTGATCGGCTATTTCGGCGAGTGCGACCCCGCCGACGGTAATGCGTCCCTCGCCGTCGTAGTGGGTCTCCCGCGGCCAGATCGCGGGGTCGAGCCGGGGCACCATGCCCCCGTCGCGCAGCGACGGAAAGATCTCGCGCAGCGTCAAGGCGTCTCCTGTGGGCGTCCCCGCTTTCTCTTATGCGGGGCCAACTCAGGACTACGCCGCTGCCGGTAGCCGGTGCAGGTCCGGCTACGCGGCCTTGACGAGGGTCGGGCCGATCCGTACGCGATGTTGACCTTGAAGGCGGTCACTCGCCCAGTTTCTTGTACGCGGCACCCGCCACCACCGAGGTGATCGAGCGCGGCCCGAACTGCCCGGCCAGGCTCATACCCTTGCTGATCAGGCCCGGAACCACGCGCATCTTGTTGCGGGCGAGCGCGTCGATGGTGATCTTGGCGGTGTGAGCGGCGGTGACCCAGATGAACTCCGGGATCTTGCTGCCCATTTCCTCCTGGTCCGGATTGTCGGTGCGCACCGGCCCGGGGGCCAGCAGCGTGACGTGCACGCCGGTGCCTTTGAGCTCCCCGCGCAGCGACTCGGAGAAGGTGTTCACGAACGCCTTGCTCGCCGAATAGGTGGTGTTGTGCGGAATCGGCATATTGCCCGCCGCGGACCCGGTGATCATGATGCCGCCCGCGCGGCGCTCCAGCATGCCCGGCAGCACGGCCAGCGTGAGGTCGTGCACGGCAACGGCATTCAGTTCCATGATGTCGCGCTCGTAGTCCAGATCCAGCTTGGCGAGCGGACCGAAGGTGGCGACACCGGCGTTGTTGCAGAGAATCGCGATATCGCGGGCGGCCAGTTCCTTGGCCAGCGGGGCGCGCTGATCGCGGTCGGACAGGTCCACCGCGCGCACCTCGGCGGTGATGCCGTAGCGCTCGGTCAGCCGCTGCGCCAGGTCGGCCAGCAGATCGCCGCGGCGGGCGACGAGGATCAGCGAGTAGCCCCGCGAGGCAAGCTCTTCGGCGAGGGCGACGCCGATCCCGGAAGAAGCTCCGGTGACGACGCCACGATTGTCGGCGGTGGGTGCAGGCAGGCTCACGACATCGCAGCCTACCCATGGCGGCGGGTGGCAGGGAGCCCGGTGCGAGGGTGGGTATCCGCGCGGGGCGGATACCCACCGATCCGGCTCGATGCGGACGGATCGGCCCGCGTCGGCAGCTCGTATCAGCCGACGTTGGCCGTCAGATCAGCCGGCGTTGGCAGTCAGATCAGCCGGCGTTGGCAGTCAGATCAGCCGGCGTTGGCAGTCAGATCAGCCGGCGTTGCCGGTGCACTGCGAGTCGCTGATGTGGACGCTGCTCGGCTCGGCGCTGCCCAGACTCACCATGATCGGGTTCGGGTTCGGGCCACTGGCGGCGATGGCGGCGGCCTCGGCCTGGGCCAGGGTCCGGCCGTAACCGGCGAACAGGTTGCCGTCGCGATTGGCCAGGGCGGCGCAGCCGTTGACCCAGCGCACCTTCACGTAGCAGTTGGACAGCCCGCACTGGTCCAGAGCGGCGACATCGGCGGCACCCTGATCGGGGTAGTTCCAGGTGGTGCCGATGCTGTAGGACCGGCCGTCATCGCCGACGGCCATGGCGCCGTAGAGGTCACCGGCGGCGTGCGCGGTGCCCATGCCGCCGATGGACAGGGCGGCGGTGGTGGAGGCCACCATGCCGAAGGCGGCCTTACGAGTCAGAGACATAGAGAATTTCTCCTGTCAA
>NZ_BJWY01000182.1 GCF_007990715.1 Nocardia seriolae NBRC 15557
GTATTAGGCTCTCGGGGATATCGGGGCGGCCACGAGCCGCTTCGCGCATGTGACGGATGGATAGGGTGAATTCATGACAGCTAATGGCGGCGGAGCCGAGGCGTGCTTCCGGACCGCGGTGGTTCCCGCGGCGGGGCTCGGCACCAGGTTCCTGCCCGCGACCAAGACGGTCCCCAAGGAGCTGCTCCCGGTGGTCGACACCCCGGGCATCGAATTGGTCGCCGCCGAGGCCGCGGAATCCGGCGCCAATCGGCTGGTGATCGTGACCTCGCCCGGAAAAGACGGCGTGGTCGCGCATTTCGTCGAGGACCTGGTGCTGGAGAGCACGCTCGCCGAGCGCGGCAAGTTCCATCTGCTGGAGAAGGTGCGCAAGGCTCCCGCGCTGCTGGACGTGACCTCGGTGGTGCAGGAGGAGCCGCTGGGCCTGGGTCACGCGGTGGCGCAGGCGGAATCGGTGCTCGACGACGACGAGACCGCCATCGCGGTGCTGCTGCCCGACGACCTGGTGCTGCCCTCGGGCGTGCTGGAGCTGATGGCCCGGGTGCGCGCCACCCACGGCGGCTCGGTGCTGTGCGCCATCGATGTGCCGAAGGACCAGGTCAGCGCCTACGGCGTGTTCGACGTCGAGGAACTGCCGGGCGCGCCCGAGGACGTGCTCAAGGTCAACGGCATGGTGGAGAAGCCGGCCGTCGAGGACGCGCCGTCCACCTTCACCGCCGCCGGTCGATACCTGTTGGACCGCGCCATCTTCGACGCGCTGCGCCGCATCAACCCGGGCGCGGGCGGCGAACTGCAGCTGACCGACGCCATCGCACTGCTCATCGCGGAGGGTCACCCGGTCCACGTGGTGGTCCATCGTGGGTCGCGACACGATCTGGGGAACCCGGGCGGTTATCTTCGTGCAGCGGTCGATTTCGCTTTGGAACGCGAGGAATACGGGCCCGCCCTGCGTGAGTGGCTCGAGCAGCGGCTCGGCCCGGACTGGAATCCCCGGCTGACCTCGCACGAATAGACCGCTGCGACAACCACGGCGGCAGTGATGGACAGGCGCCGCGATCCCGCGGGCGAGCGGGACGCGGCGGGCGAGACGACGGAAGGGCGGCATGCGCTCGGTTGAGGATCAGCAGATCAAGGTGACCGCTGCGGCTGTGGCCCCGCGGCCGGTTCGGGTCGCGATCAGCGAGGCCCAGGGACTGCTGTGTGCCGAGGACGTGGTGACCGAACGTCCGCTACCCGGGTTCGATCAGGCCGCCATCGACGGATACGCCGTGCGCAGTGTGGATGTCGCGGGCGCGGGCGCGAATATCCGCGACGAGGACGGCAATTCGGTGGACCTGAGCCTGCCGGTGGTGGGCGAGGTGGCGGCCGGTTCGCGCCAGCCCATCCGGCTACAGCCGCGCCAGACCGTGCGGGTGGACACCGGCGCGCCGCTGCCCACCCTCGCCGATGCCGTACTGCCGCTGGAGAACACCGACGGCGGCCGTGCTCGGGTGAAGGTCTACGAGCCGGTGCGTTCCGGCGATTACGTGCGCCGCATCGGCGACGATGTGCAGCCCGGCGATCTGGCCGTGCGCGCGGGCACCATCATCGGCCCGGCCCAGGTGGGGCTGCTGGCCGCGGTGGGCAAGGACAAGGTGCTGGTGCATCCGCGCCCGCGCTTGTCGGTGCTGTCGGTGGGCGGCGAGCTGGTCGACATCGACCGCACGCCCGGACCGGGTCAGGTCTACGACGTGAACTCCTACTCGCTGGCCGCCGCCGCGCGCGACGCGGGCGCGGACGTGAACCGGGTCGGCATCGTCAGCACCGATCCCAAGCGGCTGCGCGATGTGGTCGAGGGCCAGCTGGTGCGCTCGGAGGTGGTCGTGATCGCGGGCGCGGTCGGCGGCTGGGCGTCGGAGCAGGTGCGCGAGGCGCTGGAGGGCCTGGGCGAGCTGGAGATCACCCGGGTGGCCATGCATCCGGGTTCGGTGCAGGGCTTCGGTCTGCTCGGCCGCGACGAGGTGCCGACCTTCCTGCTGCCCTCGAATCCGGTTGGCGCGCTGGTGGTTTTCGAGGTCATGGTGCGGCCGCTGATCCGGATCGCGCTGGGCCGCCGCCATCCCATGCGGCGGGTGGTGCGGGCCCGCACCATCCTGCCCATCGCCTCGATTCCGGGGCGGCGCGGCTATCTGCGCGCGCAGCTCATGCGCGACGAGCAGACCGGCGACTACCTGGTGCAGCCGCTGGGCGGCCCGAACGGGGCGTCCTCGCATCTGCTGGCCACTATGGCCGAGGCCAACAGCCTGATCGTGATCGATCCGGATGTCACCGAGGTGCGCACCGGTGACGAGGTCCGGGTCGCTTTTCTCGCACAGCGAGGGTGAGGCCCGCCATGAACGGTCGGCGCCCGGAGGCGGCAGCGTGCGTAACCATGGAGGGCGCCCGAGCATGGCAGATGGGTACGGCATGAACGTCTTTCGGTCCGCCCAGCATCCGGGGTGGCCCGCTCACCTCGGCCCGGTGCGGGTCGGCGCGGGCGTGGTGTCGCTGCGGCCGATCCGTTTGCGGGATGCCTCGGCGTGGAGCCGGATTCGCATTCGCGACAAGGACTATCTGGAGAAGTGGGAGCCGACCGGGCGCGGCCCGTGGGAGGCGCGCAACCACTCCAGTAACTGGCCCGCCCTGTGGTCCTCGCTCAAGGCCGAGGCCCGGCGCGGCGGGATGATCCCGTTCGTCATCGAGGTGGACGGGCAGTTCGGCGGTCAGCTCACGGTCGGCAATATCGTGCGCGGCGCGCTGCGTTCGGCGTGGATCGGCTACTGGGTGTCGAGCGAGCTGGCCGGTCAGGGTGTGGCCACCGCGGCGCTGGCGCTGGGTCTGGACCACTGCTTCACCGAGGTCGGCCTGCATCGGGTGGAGGCCACGGTGCGCCCGGAAAACCTTGCCAGCCAGGCGGTTCTGCGCAATGTCGGCTTCCGCGAGGAGGGGTTGCTGCAGCGCTACCTGGATGTCGACGGGGCCTGGCGCGACCATCTGCTGGTGGGCATGACCGTGGAAGAGGTCTCGGGCACGGTGGTGGACAGGCTGATTCGCGCGGGGCGCGCCGCTCGAGTCTGATAAGTGGCTGTGTGTTTCTTCCTTACGGGGTAGTTGTTACTAGTGTTGCGGGTGTGGTCGGCGCGCCTGTGGGGAATCCCGGCGGTGTGGAATTACCCTACGGACGTCGGTGGTGCGTCCGTCTACCAATCGGTAGGCGCTGCGGTGCACGTCGAAGGGACAGCAATCTGGGCGGGACGGAGGTGTGACGGCAATGCCGAATTCGATCTTGTGGATCGGTTTGGTGGTGCTCTGGGTCTTCGTGCTGTTCCCCATGCTCGCCAACCGGCATCCGCGCATTCGCCAGCACACCGACGCCGCCCTCTCGACGCGCGTGTTGCATCGCGGTGGTGCCAAGCGACGCACCAGGAAAGGTCCGGCGACCGGACATGACACCGACCCGGACTACGTGCCGGTTCGCAGAAAGCTTCACCCGAGCGAGGATCCGGAGGATCGGATGACCAGATCGGACGATAGCCGCGCTGCATCGGACGAGAAGGAAGTCGACACCGAGGTGCCGGGTGCCGAGGCCGGGGGAGCCGCCGAAACACCCGAGCCCGCAGCGGATTCGGTCGACACCACCCCGGCGGAGATCACCGTCGAGGCCACCGCCGCCGAAACCGAGACCGGGACAGAGAAATCCGAGGCGGGCTCCGAAACCGCCACGGACGAGCCCGAATCCGAACCAGAACCCGAACGCGCCGCCGAGCCGGAACCCGAGCCCGAGGCCCCGAAGCCCCAGCGCGCCCGCACCCCGGCCCTGCGCGAACCCGATCCCGAGCCGGAGGCGGAGCCGACCGCAGCGTGCCGCGAATCGGATGCCGCCGAGGCCGCCGACGAGGATTTCGTGCCTTCCCGCCGGGGCCGCGGCGGCTTCGATCCGGAGGCCGACGCCGCCGCCCGCGCGGCCCGCTACACCTTTCGCCAGCGCGCCGTCCTGGGCCTGGTGCTCTCCACCCTGATCCTCGCCGCCGCGGGTTTCGCCATCTCGGCGGTGCTGTGGTGGCTGTGCGCCCTGTCCGGCACCGTGCTGGTGGCCTATCTGGCCTACCTACGCAGACAGGTCCGCATCGAGGCGGATATTCGCCGCCGCCGGGCCAACCGCTCGGTACGTAAGCGTACCGAGGTGGCCGACGAGGAACCGCCCGCCCGGGAGCGCCCGCGCCCGGACCGCGAACAGACCCGCACCCAGCTCCGCCGCGCCGTGCTCGTCGAACCCGACGACGAGGACCCGCTCTTCGAGCACCTGGAGCTCTTCGACGCGGCCGCCGCCCGCGCCACCCGCCAGCGCGCCACCGGTGCCCGCGAGCGCCGCGCGGTAGGCGAATAAGCGGAAAGCACAACGCAAGTCCGAAGCACAACGAGAGGGGCCCCGATCGAATCGGGGCCCCTCTCGTGTGTCCGGTGAACCTGCCGCCTACCCGCTCGCCGGGATCTGCCGTTCGATGAGTTCGGCGAGAGTGCGTAGCTTGGCGGCGAATTCGCGAGCCTCGGCGGGATGATCCGTGGACCCCTTCACCACCTTCTGGGTGAGCGCGGCCAGCCGCGTCTCGACGGAGCTGAACACATCCGGCGCGTCCGGTTGCTCCTCGAGCAGATCACCGCGCAGCCAGGCTTGCAGCCGCTGCACCACTTCGCCCTCGTCGTAGGCGGAGGGCAGCACCGCGACCGCCTCGCGGAGCTTGCCCGCGGTGACCTTCACATCGGCGGCCAGCGTGGTGTAGACGGTGACGGCCGCCTCCTCGCCGTGTGCCGCGACCACCGGCAGCAGCTCGCGGATCTGTCCCTCGTTGATGGACGGCGCGACCGGGTGCAGTCGCGCCGCCAGCGGCCAGGCCCGGATCAGCTTGTGCGCGTAGGACCGCTGCATGTCCCACCGCTTCTCCACGTACTCGTCGAAGGTGGCGTGGTCGGCCCGGTAGAGCCGGCCGTCGCGGACGATCTGCAGCGCGCGCCCGGCGGTCCAGAAGGCCACCCGCAGCGCGTCGATGGAGGATTCGCAGACTTCGAGCTGTTCGCTCTCCGAGCGGCTCAGCGGTCCCTCGCCACCGGTGGCGGGCAGCGGCAGCTCCAGCACCGAGGGGGCCGGATCCGCCGCTGCGGGAGCGGGTTCCACCGGAACCACCGCGACCGCCGCCCGGATCGGCGCGGCGGGGGCGGTCGTTTTCGGTGCGGTGGAAATGATCCTTGGTTCGGCGGGGATATCGGATTTCGACTCGGCGGCAGCGGGTTTGGCCGGGGACAGCAGCACCGCGGTGGCCGCCTTCGACAGTTGTGGCGTGCGCGGCCATTTGGCGTCGCGCAGCGGCGATACCGGGGGAGTGTGCTCGGCCTCGTCGGAGAGCGGGTTGCGGCCCAGGCCGCCCCCGCCGCCGATGGAGCCCTTGCGTCGCTGCGGCGGCATCAGGCGGACACCTCCGCCGGAATACGTGCCGCCGCGGCGGCTTCCAGATACGGCCGCACCAGTTCCTCGCCGACGGCGTGGTATTCGCCGCGATCCTCGATCGGATTCTCCGCCCCGTCGCCGACTTCGCCGTCGGCGGCCTCGCGATACCATTTCCACGCGCTCACACAGGCGTCGAACACGTCGTAACCGGCATCCTCCAGATTGCCGCGCGGGGTGCGGTATTCGGTGGACACGTTCACGCCGTTCTTCATGGTGACCGGCACCTTGGTCATGAGCACCCGGACGCGAATGGCGCGATCGTTCTCCGCCGCGGCTTCTTCGGCGGCCCGATAGGTACTCGGCACGCGTTTGACCTCCGAGGGGCTGACGCTGGTGACCAGAACGAGTTCGTCGCTCACCGGCACCGCGGCCTTGAAGATGTCCGCGGATTCACCGCCCGCGTCGACAATGATCACGTCGTAGTTCTCGGAATTGTCGGTGATGCAGTCGTTCACGTGCCGGGACGGGAAGGCGAGCAGTTCGAAGGGAATCTCCACCTCGGCCTTCTGTAGCCGCCGATACCAGGAATAGCCGGTCTGGCTGAGCGGGTCGGCATCGATCACGAGCACTCGAAGCTCGTGCACGGTGGCGAAATACGAGGCCAGGAAGAAGGCGGAGGTCGTCTTGCCCACGCCGCCTTTGAGATTCCCGAGCGTCACCACGAGTGGCTGGGGAAGATTCGGTAGGACACCGGATTCGTTCATCGATCATCCTCCTGATGATGGGGAGGGCTGGTTTTTCGCGAATCAGTCTCACACGCGCGCGTGCCCGCGCCCGTGAGGGCGCGCGTAGGGGTGTGGAATTGGGTCGAAATCCGCTGTGTCCAATTGGACACAGGTGTCAATGGTTACTGTTTCGTTACGAATAACATGCATGTCATTCGTTGCACGGCATGCATTTCCGGCGAAATATGCAATCTCGGATCTGCTGGCAGTACCGAAAATTCGCGTGTGATGGACGGAAACCGAATAGCTTTCACGGCTTGATCGGAGGACGACCGCTCATGGAAACGATCGGTGATAGACAGAAGGTTCGACTGCTTCCGCGGCTGAGCCTGCGGACCCTGGTGACAGGAGTCCTCGGTGCGGCGGCCATCGGAGCGGCCCTGCTGTTCACGGCGGGCGAGGCGCATGCGGCGCCGGTGACGGTCCCGGGCGTCGGGGAGATCGAGATCCCCAATGAGCTCGCGGCACACCTCGGAATCAATGTTCCGGCACCGGAATCCACGGCTGGGGAAGCCGAAGATTTCCGTCCCGTGACGAATCCCGGTGCCGATGACCGGATTCCGGGCGTGGGTGAGGCCGACGCTTCACGCATGGTCGCGATCCCGGAACGGGTCACCATCACCCCGGCCGACCCGCAGACGGATTCGGTTCCGGTGCAGGCCCTCGCGCCCGAGCCATTGCGTCCCGCCACCCCGGCCCCCGCTCCGGAGGTCCGCTCGGTGGTCGTGGCCGGACTGGGCAGCTTCCAGGTTCCCGCCGGACTGCCCCCGCTGGTCGGCATTCCGGGCGTGACCGACGCCGCCGTCGCGGGCAGCACCGGCGCCGTGCCGGCACCCATGCCCGCGGCCATGCCGAAGATCACGGCGGGCCAGCGCGCCATCGAAGCGGCGCGCAGCAAGCTCGGCGCCTACTACCGCGCGGGCGGCAACGGCCCCGACTCCTTCGACTGCTCCGGCTTCGTGCAGTGGTCCTATCGGGAGGCCGGAGTCGAGTTGCCGCGCACCAGCTATTCGCAACTGGCCGCCGGGACCCCGGTGCCGCTGGACGAATTGCAGCCGGGCGATCTGGTCTCGTACTACGGTGGCGGCCACTCGGCGCTGTACCTCGGCGACGGGAAGATCATCCACGCCAGCGATTACGGCTCCGGCGTGAAGATCTCGCCGCTGGACACCATGTACGTGACCGGAGCCCGGCGTTTCTGATCAGGGCCAGCCGACCGTACCCCGTGCGGGCGGACCGTACCCCGTGCGGGCGACGAAGTCCGGATACCCGATCCCGCCGGTGCCCGCCCACAACTGCTGGGCCATGACCGCCAGGCGAGTTCGCAACGGAGAGACGATCTGTGCGGGAGTCGGTGCCGTCGGGTCGTCGCACCAGAGGAAGACCATGGAGCCACGCAGCAGGGACCGATCGGATTCGGGCAGCCGGTGCCCGTTGATGAAAAGCCCGGTCCGGATGCCCGGCCAGAATCGCGTTCATGTGGCTGGGCATATCGATCTCGGGCACGATCTCGATGCCGTAGGAGTCGGCGTAATCGAGGATCTCGCGCAGGTCTTCGGCGCTGTAGTGCTCGGGTGAGGTGATCTCCGGGTGGCGGGTGCTGTCCAGCCGGAAGCCCTGCGAGTCCGAAAGGTGCAGCTGCACCGGGTTCATCCGCAGGTATGCGGCGTCGCGGATGCGCGCTTTCACCCAGTCGACGGGGAAGAACTCGCGGCCGGTGTCGAGCATGAGGTCGCGTTCGGTGTGGTCCGGCCGATCCTCGGCGGTGATCGTCAACCGGTCGGATGTGTCTATTCGATACGACTCCGGTGTGTCGGTTCCGCCGTGGCGCAGCACTATATCGCCCGGCAGATCACGGTCGGTGACGGCGGAAATCGGCTTTCCGGCCCGGTCGAGGTCGCTGGCGAGCAGCTGTGCGGTTTTCCGGTATGCACCCGCAGCGACAATGCGGGAATCGGCGCGCAGGGTGAATCCTGTATTACCCGTTTCCGGTGTCCAATGTTCGATGCTGGACGCTGTAGCTGGAAGTTGTTGTGCCACAACAGGATTGGCCTACGAGGTCGGTAGGTGGACAATCGCCGAGGCGGTCAGAATCGAGAGCCGGACCGCGATCCGGCGGCCATGGCGGCCGCGGCCGATCGAATTTCCGTGCACGGCGACAATTGAACCCGTCAACCCTCGAAAACGTCTAACCTACACATATTCATCCCGTCGAAATGTCGAGGTGCGCCATGGGGTCCAGGAAATCGGCGGCGGTCGCGCTCGCGACGCTCACCTTCGCCGCGCTGTCGCTGTTCGCCGCCGCTCCGGCTTCGGCCGCTCCGGTCTGTGCCGGTGCGGTTCAGCCGACCTTCGTGGTCGCCTCGCTGCCGGGCGCCGCGCTCGAGGGCATTACCGTCGACCCGGCCGGGCGGGCCTTCGTCACCGATCTGGTCAGCGGTCAGGTCTTCCGCATCGACGCCCCCGGCGCACCCGCGATCCCGATCGCCCGGGTCCCCAGCGGCGGCGCGGGCGGGCTGGCCTGGCTTCCGGACGGCCGTCTGCTGGTCGGCTACGGGGCGGACGCGCGGGCCGCGGTCGGCGACAGCGTCCGCGGGGCCGGGATCGTGACCGTCGATCCCGACACCGGGGCCGTGGCCCCCTTCGCGTCCGGGCTCTCGGCCGCCAATGGCATGGATGTCTCGCACGACGGAATCGTGTACGCCACAAACGATTTCGGCTCCCTCGTGGGCCGGGTGTACCCGAACGGCGCGGTGCAGGCGGATTGGGCGAGCTTCCCCAGCGCCAATGGCGCGGTGCTCAACGCGGACAACTCGTTCCTCTACGTCTCGCGCACCTTCGTGAATCCGGGCGTCAGCCGGATTCCCACCAATGCCCCGTGGGCCCCGCAGTCGCTGCTGGACCTGTCCGGCGGTGACTTCTTCGCCGCCCCCGACGGCCTGACCCTGGATTCGCGCGAGCGCCCGGTGCTGCCGTTCAACCCGTCCGGTCAGGTGGTCCGCATCGACGCGCCCGGCCAGTACTGCGTGCTCGGCTTCGGACCGCAGTTGACCAGCGAGGTGCAGTACGGCCGTGGCGGCCAGGGCTTCTCCGCCGGACGGCTGTTCGGCATCACCTTCACCGGCGTGGTCTACGAGATCCCCGGCGGCTTCGACCCGGACGCCCGCACCGCCGCGCCCTGACGGACGACGGGTTCGGTCAGCAACCCGACGATCATGGCGATGATGTTGCCCTGCACGTCTTTTCGCTCGGCGGCGGTCGGCAGATCCTGCCGTTCGTAGTCGGCGAGCAGGGCGAACATGACGGTGCGCATGGCCCGCAGCCGATAGGTCCGCTGCGCCGGGCCGAGGTCGGGCATCGCCTTGTAGATCCGGTTCACGATGACGCGCGTGGCGTGCCAGCGCTTCTCGTTCAGGTCCGGTCCGCTCACCGCCGGATGCGAGCGCGCCTGTTCCAGGAACCGCGCGTAGTGGGTGGACCCCTCGGCATAGGGCACGTCGAACATGGGTCGCACCAGGATGGCGACCAGCGCGGCCACGCTGTCCGGTGCCCCGGACGCCTCGTGGTCGGCCAGCAGTTCGGTGCGCCGGGACTCCAGCGCGGGCTGATGCCGCTCGATGATGGCGGTGATGAGCCCGTCCCGGGATCCGAAGTGGTAGTGCACCGCGGAGTTGTTGCGCTGTCCCGCCGCCACCGCGATATCGCGCAGGGCCACATCCGGCCCGCGTTCGGCGATGGTGCGCTCACCGGCGAGCAGCATGAGCTCGCGCGCGTCAGGACTGTTCACCGGGGTCACTATAGGGCCGCGCCGAAGATCCGATGCAGGCCGGAAACGGTACTGCCGTCCACCTTCCCATGTACCGCTCCGTACCGGGAACGACCCGCGGCCGATCCGTTTCGGGCGAACGCTACGTTGCGTTCACAAGATGAACAATGAACGAATGCCGTGGAGAAGAGGATAACGCCTGCGAGACATGGGAATTCGCGCAGCTGCACCGCGGCATCCTAATGCAATCACGCAGGTCGTATGTTGCAATAGGTTTGGAGCCGTGCCGCTTCGGCGGCAACTTGATGAAGGAGTCGCCGCGATGCCCGGAGGAAGACTCGGCCCGGAGGATCGCCGTCTCATCGCCGCGGGGCTGTCCCGCGGGCTCGGCTACGCCGATATCGCCCGTCAGCTCAACCGGCCCACCTCCACCGTGAGCCGGGAGGTGACCCGCAATGGCGGGCCGGGCCGCTATCGCGCCGAGGTGGCGCAGGCGGCCACCGCGGTGCGCTCGCGCCGCCGCACGCTCCGGCCCAGACTGGCTGAAAAGCCTTCCGGGACCGATGAATACGGTCGCAGTCCGGCCCTGCTGGCGGAATTCAGCGCCGATTTCGCGATGCTGTTCGCGCAGAGCGGGATGCCGAAGATGGCCTCGGCGGTGCTGGCCCGGCTGTATGCCGCGGATTCGGGCAGCCTCACCGCCGCCGAGCTGGTGGCGCTTCTGCGGGTGAGTCCCGCGACGGTGTCGGCGGCGGTCGGCTATCTGGAGGAGCAGGCGCTGATCCGGCGGGACCGGGATCCGGGCAGCCGCCGCGATCGCTACTTCATCGACGAATCCGCCTGGTACCGAGCCACTCTCGCGGGGGCGCGGGCGAACGGGCGGCTGGCCGCCAAGGCGCGCGACGGCGCGGACGCGCTGGGCGCGGGCACTCCCGCCGGGATGCGGCTGCTCGGCATGAGCGAATACCTGGAGCGGGTGAGCCTGGACATGGTGCGCTCGGCCGAACGCTGGCGAGCCCAGTCCGCGGACTGAGTGGCCCGCGGAACGCGTGCCGCCTAGTACT
>NZ_BJWY01000183.1 GCF_007990715.1 Nocardia seriolae NBRC 15557
CGAGCGTCAAGGTTTCGCGGCTTTTTTCGGATGCATGGTCGTTTTCGGGATAGCCGGATATCTGCTCTGGGCGCAGTGGTGGAATTGAAATACGCATAACGGTTGCGAGTAGTTGAACTGTCGTCGAACGTTTGTCGATATGACCGAATTCGACGCCGATGTGCTGGTGCTGGGAGGTGGCCCGGCCGGAGCCTGGGCCGCCCTTGCCGCGGCCGCCGTGGGTGCGCGGGTATTGGTCGTCGACAAGGCCCGCTGCGGCAGCAGCGGCCCGACGGCGCGGGGCGGGGTCACGCTGTGGAACATTCCGGCGGGCGAAGCGCGCGAGCAGGCGGTGCGGCAGACCCTCGCGCACGGCGGCGGGCTGGGTGATCCGGAGTGGATGTACCGGGTGCTGGACGAGACCCATCGGCGGGTCGGGCAATTGGTGCAGGGCGGCTTCCGGTTCCGGGGTGAACACGCGGAGCGCCCGGCGCGGGTCTATCTCGACGGCGCGAAATATCTGGGACGGATGCGGCGCAGCCTGGTGGTCGCCGGGGTGCGGATTCTCGACCACCATCCGGCGCTGCAGTTGATTACCGATCGTGATGGCACGGTGTCCGGCGCGTCGGGGGTGGCGCTGCGCGGCGAGTTCCGCGGCTGGACCATCCGGGCCCGCGCGGTGGTGCTGGCCACCGGCGGCTGCGCCTTCCTCTCCGGCGGCGCGGGCACCGACGTGGACACCGGCGACGGGCTGCTGATGGGCGCGGAGGCGGGGGCGGAACTGTCGGGCATGGAGTTCTCCAACGCGTATTCGCTGGCCCCCGTTGTCGATTCGCCGCTGCTGGGCGGCCGACCGGTGGCCGCGATCTTCGCGTCCGACCAGGTCATGCATTTCGCGACGCTCTACGACGAGTCGCGGGCGGTGCTGTGGGGGCAGGGATGCGGTTCGCGAGCACAGGCTTTCGCCGCCATCGCCGACGGCCGCCGGGTCTACGCCGCCCTGGACGAGCTGCCCGAATCGGTGCGTGCGGAAGTGGCTCGGCTCGAGCCCGGCGTGTCCGGGCAGGTGCCGCTGTGCGCGGTGCTGGAGGGCACGGTGCGCGGCACCGGCGGGCTGCGGCTGGCCGGATCCGATTGCGCCACCACGGTTCCGGGGCTCTACGGCGCGGGCGATGTCGCCACCCGCGAGCCGATCACCGGCGCGGTCAGCGGTTTCGGCGGGCAGAACGGGGCGTGGGCCATCTCCTCGGGGGTGTGGGCGGGGGCGGGCGCGGCCGGTTTCGCGGCGGCCCGGCACAAGCTCGGCAAGGCGCGGCCGGTGCCCGGCGCGGGGCTCGGGGACAAGGCGCGGCTGGATCCGCGCGCGGTGGTCGGCCTGGTCCAGGAGCACACGCTGCCGCTGCGGCGCAGCTACTGGCGCAGCGACGGCAGCCTGCGCGACAGCATCGCCGAACTGGACGGCATGTGGCCCGGGGTCGAATTCGCGCTCGGCGGCAAGGGGCCGGATCGGCTGCGCGCCCGGCAGGCCGCCGCGTTGCTGGCGGTGGCCCGCTGGACCAAGTACTCGGCGCTGGCCCGGACCGAGACCCGGGGCATGCATCGGCGCACCGATCACCCGGGCGCCGGAAGTGACTGGCGGGTACGGTTGCTCTCGGGTGGTCTCGACAATGTCTGGGTGCGGCCGGACCTCACCGTCGCCGATGCCCGCCCGGCTTGACAGCTCACCGCCGCCCCGGAGACCGCGTTGTGACAGTTCTCCAACTTCAGGTTCCGACCAGCGAGTTTTCGTTCACCCCGGTGTGATTCGGCTGCCTTACCCTTCAACGATGGTGAGGCGACGCGACGGACCCGGGGGCGATTTGGCAGGCCGTCGCAGCGACTGGCAGAATGATCCGATCCTGGCCGTCGCCACCGCCCGGCCCGGGACACTCGGTGATTCACGAACCCCGACTCGCGGGTTCACACGAGGTCACCCCGGCTGTTCGCCCGGACACACCCCTCCGGTTCTCGCTCGACGATCTGCGCTGCCGCGACACACTTCCCGCAATGCCGTAATACTTTGTGTTCGTTGCCACGATGAGGTGGCACGGGTTTCTGCGAAGTGGCTCGGAAGTGGTGTCGACGTCGCTGAACGCGACTGCGGCAAAAGATATATGAGCACCGAAACCATAAATTCAGCTATTACCGAACGGTAACCGTCAAACGGTTGAGTCCGAACCGATCAGGAGTGAAATCGTGTCACCCGTGACTGAAGCAGTGAATGCCACCGCGACCCCCGCGAATGACGGCGTGGCCCCCGCGTCCAATGGCGCGAGCCTGGCCGACATCACCACGGAAGACATCTTCGCCGGGCACCTTGGCGGCAAGCTGTCGGTCGAACTCACCGCTCCGCTGGAGACCCAGCGCGACCTCTCCATCGCCTACACCCCCGGTGTCGCCCAGGTCTGCCTGGGCATT
This sequence comes from Nocardia seriolae NBRC 15557, assembly GCF_007990715.1. Lineage (GTDB taxonomy): Bacteria > Actinomycetota > Actinomycetes > Mycobacteriales > Mycobacteriaceae > Nocardia > Nocardia seriolae. The sequence continues at coordinate 2,437 of NZ_BJWY01000183.1, forward strand.
GCCGAGGACGAGTCCCTCGCCAAGACCTACACCTGGGCCGAGCGCCTGGTCGTGGTCGTCTCCGACGGCACCGCCGTGCTGGGCCTGGGCGACATCGGCGCCCGCGCCTCGCTGCCGGTGATGGAGGGCAAGGCGGCGCTGTTCAAGAAGTTCGCCGGGCTGGACTCCATCCCGCTGGTGCTCGACACCAAGGACCCCGACGCCATCGTCGAGACCCTGATCCGGCTGCGCCCGAGCTTCGGCGCGGTCAACCTGGAGGACATCTCCGCGCCGCGCTGCTTCGAGATCGAGAAGCGCGTCATCGAGGCGCTGGACTGCCCGGTCATGCACGACGACCAGCACGGCACCGCCATCGTGGTGCTGGCCGGTCTGAAGGGCGCGGTCGCGGTCCAGGGCCGTGACATGTCCAGCCTGAAGGTCGTGGTGTCGGGTGCGGGCGCGGCCGGTGTCGCATGCACCGACATCCTGCTGGCCGCAGGCATTTCCGACATCGTCGTGCTCGACTCCAAGGGCATCGTGAGCCGGGGCCGCGGCGACCTGAACGAGTACAAGACCGCGCTGGCCGAGCGCACCAACCCGCGCAACGTGACCGGCGGCCCGGCCGAGGCGCTGGCGGGCGCGGACGTGTTCCTGGGTCTGTCGGCGGGCACCATCGCCGAGGAGTTCATCGCGTCCATGGCTCCGGAGTCCATCGTGTTCGCCATGTCGAACCCGAACCCGGAGATCCACCCCGAGGTGGCCAAGAAGTACGCGGCCATCGTGGCGACCGGTCGCAGCGACTTCCCGAACCAGCTCAACAATGTGCTGGCCTTCCCGGGCGTGTTCAAGGGTGCGCTGGACGCGGGCGCGCGTCGCATCACCGAGGGCATGAAGGTGGCCGCCGCCGAGGCGATCTTCAACGTGGTCGCGGGTGAGCTGTCCGTGGACAAGATCATCCCGAGCCCGCTGGACCCGCGCGTGGCCCCGGCCGTCGCCGAGGCCGTCGGCAACGCCGCCCGCGCCGAGGGTGTCGCGTAGTCACTCGCCGAATCGGGAAAGGGGCGCTTCGTCGATGACGAAGCGCCCCTTTTCGTTCGCTGATCAGGCCGCGGCCGGTGCCTTTTCGAGGTCCGGGATGGCGGCGTCCTCGGTCCAGCCGGGCGGGCCGAAGACATATCCGAGGCGGCCGCGCCAGGTGCGGGCGGAGCGGACGTCGCGCACGAGATCCACCAGCTCGGTGTAATTGACCTTGATCGGATTGTCGGTGGCGATGTCCTTGGTCAAGCCGTAGCGAATCGGCTCGGTTTCCGCCGCGAAGCTGCCGAACATGCGATCCCAGATGATCAGGATGCCGCCGTAGTTCCTGTCCAGATACGGCTGGTTGGAGCCGTGGTGCCCGCGGTGATGGGCCGGGGTGTTGAACGCGAATTCGATGGGCCGCCACAGTGTTCGCACGCGCTGGGTGTGGATCGGGAACTGGTAGAGCAGGCCGATGGACTGCAGCACGAAGATCATCCATGCCGGGAAGCCCAGCAGCGCCGCGGGCACCCAGCACAGTCCACGCAGGATATTGGCGGCCGGGTGCGCCCACGGCAGGCGGATGGCGGTGGAGAAATTGAAGAAACGGCTGGAGTGATGGACGCTGTGCGAGGTCCACAGCAGCCGGATGCGGTGGTCGGCGCGGTGCGCCCAGTAGTAGCAGAAATCGGTGACGATCAGGCCCGCCACCCATACCCACCAGTGCCCGGGTGACAGGTGCAAGGGCGTGAAATGTGCCGCGATCACTACGCCCGAGAACGGGATCACCTGTGCCAGTATCGGTTTGGCGATCCGGCCGAGCGCGAAGGTGGCGATATTGGAGGTGGTGTCGCGGCGGTCGACGCCATTGGCGGGGCGGTTGGGGTCGCGCCGGTTGTCGATCCACTCGATCACCATGAGCAGTGCGAAGGCCGGCAGGGCGTAGATGAACAGATCGGCGTTCATATCCGGGCTCCCGGGGGTGACGGCGGGGTTGCTGGCATGTCTCCGACGCTAGTTCGGCGATCGGCCCGAATCGTCGCGCCGACGAGGGATTCTGTGTCCCTCACACGGGGGATGAGGGGTCCCCGGGGTAGCGTGCGGCCATGGATGTGACCCGGTCGCTGGCCAGGCAGTCGCTGCTGGTGGCCGCCGTGGCGGCGGTGCTGGACGGTTCGCAGATGGTGATGTGCGGGGCGTTCGGGCTGGCTCCGGTACTCGCCACGATCCTGCTGGTGGCCACGGTCGGCGCGGATCTCGCATTGGCCGCGCCCGCCTCGACGGCGGCGGTGGTGGCGGTCGTACAGGTGCTGGTGAAGGTGTCGGTGGCCGCGTTCGCGCACCACTACGCGATCACCGCACGGGTTTTCGATGTCGGCTACCTGGTGGCCGGGTACCAGGCCGGGGCGTGGCTGGGTGGGACGGTCGCGATGGCGACCTTGCTGTGGCTGGTCGGGGGTTCGGTAGCGGTGAATCTGGTGGCGGGCACGCATCCGCCGGTGCGGTTGGTGATCGTCGCACTGGGCGCGGGGCTGGTGCCGTGGCTGGTGGGCCGGTACACGGCGGCGCGCGGGGCCTATATCGCGGAACTGGAACAGCGGGAACGGCTTCGGCAGCAGGAACAGCGTGCGGCACTGGATCGTGCGCTGGCCGACGAGCGCGAGGCCATCGCCCGCGATCTGCACGATGTCATCTCGCATCATGTGAGCGCCATCGGAATTCATGCGGGGGTGGCGCGAATGGCATTGTCGCGCACCGATACCGAGGCGGCCGGGCGGTCGGTGACGGCGGTGGAGTCGAGCAGCCGCGCGGCGATGGTCGATCTGCGTCGGCAGTTGGATCTGCTGCACGGGCGTGACGACGACGGGCAGCGTCAGCCCGGACTGGCCGATATCGAGGATCTGGTGCAGCGGGTACGCGACGCCGGATTGACTGTGCGCGTGACTGTTTCGGGTGAACCGCCGGTGCTGCCGGGATCGCTGGACGTCATGCTCTACCGCGTCGTGCAGGAACTGCTGACCAATGCGCTGCGCCACGGCCGGGATTCGGCGGACCTCGAAATCGGCTATCGGCCCGGGCGAGTCGAGATCCGGGAGTCCAACCCCATCGGGACGGCTGTCGTCACCGAGATCGGTCACCGCGGCCTGGACGGTATTCGCCGCCGCATCGAATTGTTCGACGGCTCCGTCACCTACGGAGCCGATCCTGCCGGAACCCGCTGGGAAATCGGGGTTTCCGTGCCCATTGGCACCGCGTAGCCGATCGGAGTCCCATGACCATCACCGTTCTGATCGCCGACGACCACACCGTCTTCCGCTCCGGCCTGCGCGCCGTCATCGACGCCCACCCCGACCTGGAGTGCGTGGCCGAGGTCGGCGACGGCCGCGCGGCCATCGAAGCCGCCGCCCGCACCCACCCGGACGTCGCGATCCTCGATGTCCGCATGCCAAAGCTCGACGGCCTGGCCGCCACGGAAGCCATTGTGGCAGTGGGCGGTACCCGAGTCCTGGTCCTCACCACCTACGACAACGAGGCCAACCTGCACCGTGCCCTGTCCGCCGGAGCCAGCGGCTTCCTGTTGAAAAGCCTTCCGCCCGAAGAACTCGTGGCTGCCATCCGGGTTGCGGTGCGCGGCGACGCCGTCATCGACCCCTCGATGACCCGCCGCCTCGCCACCCGTCTCGCCACCGGCATCGCGCCACCCGCCGAGCCCCCGGAACTGGCCCACCTCACCGCCCGTGAGCGCGAGGTGCTCTTACTACTGGCCGATGCCCGCAGCAACAGCGAGATCGCCACCGCGCTCGGCATAGGCGAGGAAACCATCAAGACCCACGTCTCCCGAATCCTTGCCAAACTGGCTGTCCGAGACCGCATCCAAGCCGTCGTCTACGCCCACCAGCACGGCCTCGTCCCCACCAAGCCGCGATAGCCGTCGAGTGGGTCAGTAGTCGGGGAGGTCGACGCCGTTGATGGCTCGGTTGATCAGGTCCATGTCCCATTCGGGTTGTGCGTCGGGGGCGGCGTCCGGCGCGGGGGCGGCGAGGCTGTGCGCGTGCAGGCGGCCGATCTCCTGGTTGGCCTCGACGAAGGCGCGCATTCGCTTCTCGTAGGCGGCGAATCCGGCTGCCGGGTCCCATCCGGCGGTGGCCAGTTCGCCGGCCAGCAGGTACGCGCCGACCAAGGCGAGTCCGGTGCCCTGGCCGGACAGCGGTGACGAGCTGAACGCGGCGTCGCCGAGCAGTGCCACCCGGCCGTGGGACCAGCGGTCCATGACCACCTGGGCGACCTGGTCGAGGTAGAAGTCCGGGGTGTCGTCGAGGTGCGCGAGGATTTGCGGGGCGAGCCAGCCCATGCCGGTCATGCGTTCGCGCAGCAGGTCTTTCTGAGCGTCGATATCCCGGTAATCCACGTCGAAGTCATCCGCGGCGAAGGAGAACATGGCCATCGCGCGGGTGGCGTCCTGGATGGGCCGCAGCCCCGCCGTGCGCCCGGCCGCGTGATAGTCCATCAGCCACCGGTCCAGCCCGAACGCGTTGGGCACGCTGTAGAACGACATCACCTGCCCGAGGTGCCGAATGTACTGCTCGCGCGGCCCGAACACCATGGCGCGCAACGCCGAATGCAACCCATCCGCCCCGACCACCAGCTCGAACCGCCGCCGATCCCCACCCTCGAACACCACATCGACCCCATCCGCATCCTGGGTCAACTCGGCGATCCGATCCCCGAAGATGTACTCGACCCCATCCCGTGTGTCCTCATACAACACCCGCGACAGATCCCCCCGCAGAATCTCGATATCCGAGATGTACCCGTCCCCACCGTCATCCTCGGCCCGAAAGGTCTCCAGCACCTTCCCGTCCACATCCACGGTGTAAGCCCCCGCGGTATCGGTACAAGCCGCCCGCACCTCCGCGTCCAGCCCCATCCGCCGAATAACCTCCTTGGCCACCCCGCGCGCGTCCACCGCCTGCCCACCCGCCCTCAACTCCGGAGCCCGCTCCACCACGGTCACCTCGGCCCCATACCGCCGCAACCAGTGCGCCACCGCAGGCCCCGCAATACTCGCCCCCGCCACCAATACCTTGACTCCGCTCACTGCGCCTCCCGTTCGCCCGCCGGATCACTGCCCGGATTATCTGTTCCTGTCCCGACTCACCACTATCGGTGCATCCAGACGTACCGACGACACATCGATACGGAATTCATCGGTGCGGCCCTGCCCGCCTCGGAAGCAGAAGGATTCCGCTTCTACCTCGGCCGGGTGCCGACCACCGCCTAGGGTCATGGTGTGCGCATTCTCCTCGCCGCGGTCGCGGCGGCAGTGCTGGCGTTGGAGGATCCAATTCCGCGGTGGCCCAACCGTTGTCGGAGCAGGGGACCGTGGTTGATTCGACGCCGTTGCGTGGCGAGGAGTTGATTCCCTACGCGGGCAGCGGGTTTCGGATCGTCTATCGAACCGTCGGGCAGAGTGGGGAGCCGGAAGTCAGCGGGGGCGTGGTTTATGTGCCCGAGGGGAAGGAGCCGGAAGGCGGTTGGCCGGTTGTCTCCTGGGGGCACGGAACTTCCGGGATGACCGAGGGCTGCGCGCCGAGCCGGACCGGCAACGTCATCGACGGGACCGAGGACCAGGCACCCGACCTGTCACGGTTCCTCGCCGCCGGATATGCCGTCGCCGCAAGCGATTACATCGGTCTCGGAGCGCCGGGATACCACGAGTACCTTGCCGGGCGAGCCGAAGGACACTGTTCGCCGCGTCGCTGGCGGCCGAATACGCACCGGAACTGAATCTACGTGGCGTGCTCGCCTTTTCCCCTGCCTCGAACGTCGAGATCCTACTCGGCCTGATGGGCCCGAACACCCCGGTCATCCCGCTGGTCAACGCCATCATGGTCAACGGCGTGCTGGCCATCGCCGGTCTCGCGCACGCCCGCCCCGATCTGCCGATCGCCGACTTCCTCACCGACAAGGGCCGCACCGCCGTCCAGCTCGCCGAAACCAGCCCCGACCGCACCCTGCTGCCCGTCCAACGCCTCGTCCGCGGCCGACCACCCGGCGAGCTACTGGCAAAACCGTTGGCAGACCCCGTCTTCACCGCCGCGTTCCGCGACTACATCACCGTCCCGTCGACCGGCTACCGCGTACCGATCCGCATAGCCCAGGGCGCCCTCGACGACATCATGCCCCTCCCCGCCGCCCTACTGCTCCAACAGCAACTCACCAAGGCAGCCACGCCACCAGACCTACGGATCTACCCCACAGCAACCCACAACACCATCGTCCCGACCTCCGGACAGGACGCCCTCGACTTCCTACGCCAGACGCTGGGGTGATGCCACCGACCGGTGAGGGATTCGGGCCGTGCGGCGTCGATGTTCAACGCCGCCAGTTCCCCGTCCAGCCACTCGACATCGATGTCTTGCAGCTGAAGTCGATGATTGTCGCTCATGCGTCTGCGTAGGTGGGGAATCGTTGTGCCAGTGCGGCATCGAACGCGCCTACCCGCGCCGCGGAGTCCCAGTGATGGAATTCGGTGCGGGCCGAGTACCACTGGGGAGCACTTCTCGGGAGTCGGCCAACGGCCTGTCAGTAACTGGGCCATAGCCGCATTGTCTGTCGAGCCGCCGGTCACAGCAGCGGCATCGGCGACTGGCGACAGCAACCCCATGTTCGTGCGGCGTCTGGTCCCGCTCTTGTTCTCGCATCGACAGGATTCTTCCCCCGCCCACCACCCCACTCGATCGTCGAGTGCTGGTGGCGACCGAGTTCGTTTTCGCCGGTGGCGTCTTCGGGTCCGGGGTGGACTGGTCGATCACCACCGGTCACCGAGCGACGATGTTCTGCGCCGGATCTTGGTCGGGTGTGGTGTTAGTTTGCGGCACATGGATATTGATGGTAATTCCCGGGTCGGGGAGATTGCCGTGAAGGTCGACCGGCTTCGTGCGGTACTGGCCGAGGATCCCGGTGGAGATCTCCTGGCGTCGTTCCCGCCGGGTGTCGAGCTCGATCCGAGCCGTGAACTCGATACCTATCGCCGCCAGATGGAGACTCGCGTCGCTTCCGGTCGGCTTCCCGCTGTGGCAGTTGGGTCGGCCACGGGCGCGGTGCCCGGGTTGCCCGCGGGTCCGTTTCCCGTGGCCGCCCGCCGAACCGGACGTGCGGTTCTCGCCGCATCCGGCTCTCCATGACTGTCATGCTTGTGAGAGTGTTTCGAGTTGTTCCGCCCGAACGCTCCATGGTGTCGGGATCGCGTGACCCCGCCATCGATAGCGCTCGATGACGATGCTTGCGGGGTCATAGAGCACGGTCCCGTTCTCGGATGGCTGGTAGGTCGGAAACCGCTTGTCGGCGTAGCGACGTCGCAGTCTCCTCCAAGCGGTCCTGCGGTGCTTCATCCTCATCCAGTGCGCCACCTCGAACCACATGTAGTGACTGGGGTAGCTGAATGTGCGTTTCGAGCACCCGTGCTTGAAGTACGCACACCAGCCCCGAACCACTCTGTTCAGGCGTTTGAGCAGTTCTTCAAGAGACATGCCTGTTGTCGATCTGCTCGTGAGGGATCTGATCTTCCCGACGATCGAGTGCAGCGATTTCTTCGACGGGTAGGTGTAGACCACCTTCTGCGCGTGGTTCGTGCCTGGCTTGGACCGCTTCGCCGCCCGCGACCTCTCGGGCGTGGACTACGTCTATTTATGGGTCGACGGCATCCACCTGAAAGTACGCCTCGAGCAGGAGAAATTGTGCATGCTGGTGATGCTGGGCGTCCGGGCGGACGGCCGCAAGGAACTGGTGGCGTTGACCGACGGGTTCCGCGAATCGCACGAATCGTGGGCGGATCTGCTGCGCGATTGCCGCCGCCGAGGGATGCGAGCGCCGGTGCTGGCGGTCGGTGACGGCGCGCTCGGGTTCTGGAAGGCGGTGCGCGAAGTCTTCCCCGACACCCGTGAGCAGCGCTGCTGGTTCCACAAGCAGGCTAATGTGCTTGCCGCACTGCCGAAATCGGCACATCCGGCAGCGCTAGCGGCGATGAAGGAGATCTACAACGCCGAGGATATCGACAAGGCGCAGTTGGCGATCAAGGCGTTCGAGATCGACTACGGGGCGAAGTATCCGAAGGCGGTCGCCAAGATCACCGCTGACGCCGACGTGTTGCTGGAATTCTACCGGTATCCCGCCGAGCACTGGATCCATCTACGCACCACGAATCCGATCGAATCCACCTTCGCGACAGTGCGTTTGCGCACCAAGGTGACCAAGGGACCGGGCTCACGCGCGGCCGGGCTCGCCATGGCCTACAAGCTGATCGAGGCCGCCCAGACCCGCTGGCGCGCGGTCCACGCCCCGCACCTGGTCGCGCTCGTTCGCAACGGTGCCCTGTTCCACAAAGGCAAACTCCTCGAAAGACCGATCGGCATCACACCACCGAAGAAGGGAATCGATTCAGGCGCAACAGAAGTCGCCTGAAACAACCTCATCCACAGGATTTGACAATATGTCAGGTTTTTTCCCGGTTCACGCCCTCTTCGGTCAAAATACCGGCCTTGAGGAATGCGACTCCCCT
>NZ_BJWY01000184.1 GCF_007990715.1 Nocardia seriolae NBRC 15557
GTTACTACGGAGTTAGGAAAAACACACCACCGATTGTGGTTCCGGTCATAGAGCCGGATCACATTCGTCGTACAGCTGTGAACAGCCACATCAGGGTTGGTTTCGAGCGTAAAGAACCAGGCAGTTATCTAGAACTTGTTCTAGTTTTCAACTATCCACCGACACATATGAACATCTACCGGGTAACAATTTGTAGGATCAAATTTATCGGAATTCGATAGCACATGGGCATTGTTCCGATATCTCCATCCAACTAGGTATCCGCCACGAACCTCGGCAGGACACGGCTCGGCAACATGTGGCAGTACAAGAGGCAACCGGGCTCGAATACTGACAGGATGAGTAACCGCAGGTTGAGATTCGTGCGGCTTCCGACGTCTGGAGGGACATGATCAACAAACTCGCCGGGGCGGCCGGCGCTTTCGCCGTCGCCCTGGGCACCGCGTTCTTCGGCACCGGAGCCGCCGTCGCCGATCCCGCGCCCGCCGTCATCGGCGGTGGTTCCGGGATCATCATTGATGACCAGTTCGAGTGCACGGTGACCACCATCGGTCACGACGGCGCCGGGCGCCTGGTCGGCCTCACCGCCGGGCACTGCGGCGATCCGGGGGCCAAGGTCTGGGCCGAAAAGAACCGGGCCGCAGGGCAGATCGGGCAGTTCGTCTACTCCAACCACGATCTCGACTACGCCGTCATCCAGTTCGATCCGGGCCGCGTGGTCCCGGTCAACCGGGTCGGCAATGTCGCGATCACCGGACTCGGCGGCCCGCCCGGATTCCCCATGATCGTCTGCAAGGAGGGCCGGACCACCGGCAATACCTGCGGCGTCTCCTGGGGCGACGTCTTCGCCACCAGCGTCGAGACCTGGAGCCAGATGTGCGTGGTGGAGGGCGACTCCGGGGCTCCGGTGGTCGTCGGCACCACCCTGGTCGGCATGGTCAACGCCTACCTGGCGGTGGCCTGCTTCGGGCCCGAGGTCGGCACCAATATGAGCTCGATCATGGCGGACCTCAATGGCCGCGGCGGCATCGGCTCGGGGTACTACCCCATCTGACGGTATGAAAGATGAGAGAAGGGGCGGTGATTCGCGAATCACCGCCCCTTTTTCTTGTCGGGTGCCGCCTCAGAGGGTGTCGACGCAGACGACGACCTTGCGCTCCTCGTAGACGTAGCCCTGGTTGTCGCCGGGGCAATCGTCGACGCTGGTGGCGTTCTGCAGGATGGTGGTGACCTTCACGCCGTCGGTGGCGGTGCGGGTGGAGCACGGAATGCGGTGCGCGACATCGGTGCCGACCTCCATGCAGTCGCCGACCACCCAGTCGACGGTCAGGCACAGGGCTCCGGTCTCCACGCCGTTGACGGTCTCGTAGTAGACCTGGTCGGCGCCCTTGCCGCACTGGGCGTTCTGCGGGGCCTTGCCGGTCACCTTGTAGTTGGATTCCTGGCTGCCGCAGGTGGCCTTGTCGATGGTGGCATCGGTGGTGGTGCCGCCCAGCTTCACGCAGTCGCCGACATTGGCGTGAAAGTCGGTGTGGCCGCCGCGGTCCGCGCGCGGGGTGGTGGTCGGCGCGCCGGATCCGGGCTTGCCCGTCGGTTTGGCCGGGGTGGTGATCGGCGACTTGGTCGGCAGGACGGTGTCGCCGGGGGCGGCCTGCGGGTGACCGGTGACGGTGGTCCCGCAGCCGGCGAGCAGCAGGGCGGCGGCGGAGATCGCGGGGAGGGCGATCCGGGCGGAAAGCTGCTGACGCAACACGGGTGAGTCCTATATTTCGAAACAAACAGATTTGGCTTCCCGCCCATGCATACACGACGAGTACCGGATAGATCGAACCGAGGTGGCCGATCATTTCGTGTAAAGGACTCACGAGCGGCGACATCCTGGAGCTGTATGTCCACTGACCTCATGGAGCTCTACGCCCGCTGGCGGCGCAAACGGGACGGCGACCCCTTCCGGGCGCACATCCCGGGGCTGGGCTCGGTCCTGTTCACCGGCACCCCGGAGGGGGTCCGCGAAATCTTCCGGGCCCCGATCGAACTGCTGGAACCGCCGCTGCCCAATCCCATCGAGCCCATGGTGGGCGCGGCCTCGCTCATCCTGGCGCGGGACGGACGGCACCGGCGCGAGCGGGCGCTGCTCGCACCGGCGCTGCACCGCAATCGGATCAGCGCCTACGGCACCGCCATTCGCGCGGCGGCCCGGGCCGAGCTGGACGGTGAGCGCACCGGGAACCCGTGGCGGCCGGGTCTGCGGGTCGATGCCCGGGCGGCGGCGCGGGCGCTGACGCTGCGGGTCATCCTGGCGGCCGTGTTCGGCATCGACGAACCGGCGCGACGGGCCGAATATACCGCTTTCACAACAGAATTCCTGGAATCGTTCGGTACCGCGCTGTTCCTGCTCCCGGTCCTGCGGCGGAACATGCTGCGACTGTCGGGCTGGGAGCGGTTCGAGGCGGCTCGGGATCGGCTCGACGAGCTCATCGATGCCGAGGTGGCGCGGCGGCGGGCGGCCGGGGGCGGCGGCGCGGATCTGCTCGGGCTGCTGCTGGGCACCCGCTACGAGGACGGCAGCGCCATCACCGCCACGGATCTGCGCGAGCAATTGCGGACGCTGCTGGTCGCCGGGCACGAGACCACCGCGACGGCGCTGGTGTGGGCGCTGTACCGGCTGCACCGGGAACCCGCGGCGCTGGCCCGGCTGCTGGACGAATTGTCCTCCGCCGGAACCGATCCCGATCCGGACGTGCTGGTGAAGCTGCCCTACCTGGATGCGGTCTGCCAGGAGACGCTGCGGCTGCATCCGCCGGTGCCGATCGTATTGCGCAGGCTCACCGGTGATTTCACGCTGCGCGGGGTGCCGCTGGTGGCGGGGGACACCATGGGGATCTCGATACAGCTGCTGCACAGCGATCCGGCGGTGTGGCCGCAGCCGCACCGGTTCCGGCCGGAACGATTCCTGGAACGGCGCTACGGGCCCTTCGAGTTCGCGCCCTTCGGCGGCGGGCATCGGCGTTGCGTGGGCGCGGCGCTGGCCGACTATGAACTTCGGATTGTGCTGGCTACTGTATTGACCGATGTGCGGCTGCGGCTTTCGCCGCGCTTCGCGCGCGGGGGAGCGCCGCTGACGGTGCCGCACACGATTGCGGTCGGTCCGCGTACCGCGATCACCTTCGATGTTCAACCCTGAAGCGGCGTCGGTGATTTCGATCACAGTGAGGTTTTAGGAAGCAATCACTCCGCAACCGGCCGCAGCGGTATCACTTTCGGGGAATCGCCGGTGCCAACGGCGCATTCGCGCCAGTCGAGCAGCCCATTAGCAGTCGTGTGACGCGGCACACACCTGGAAGTCGGTATGCATAACTGGCGCAAGGCAATTGGCTTGTCCGACAGATCGCTGTAGTAATGGACGCGGGGTTGGGACCTACGCGGGTGAAGTGCGCCCGCAATCTGCGTGTGAACAAAGATCTGAGAGGACCTTGCTGTGCGCCTTACCCGCTATCGGAGAACGGGACTGATCGCCTTCGCCGCTGTCGCGGCGACCGGAGCAGTGGTGGCGGCACCAGCGTCAGCGACCCCGCTATGGCCGGGCGGTCCGGATATCCCGGGCGTGCCCTCCGCCGTCATGCCGCAGCCCGAGCCGGGCTCGCTGCCCACCGATCCCAATGCCAAGGCGCCGATCCCGCCCGCCAACTTCGCGGCCCCGAGCATCAGCCCCGGTGACGGGGATGTGGTCGGCGTGGCCATGCCGGTCATCATCAACTTCAAGGAGCCGGTGAGCGATCACGCCACCGCCGAGAAGTCCATTCGCATCACCTCCACCAACAAGGTGAACGGCCACTTCTACTGGATGGGCGACAAGCAGGTGCGCTGGCGGCCCGAGGAGTTCTGGCCGTCCGGGTCGAAGGTGACGGTCAAGGCCGGCGACACCTCGGTCGCCTACGAGATCGGCGACGAGTTCATCGCCACCGCCGACGACGCCACCCACCAGATCACCATCACCCGCAATGGCGAGGTCGTGAAGACCATGCCGACCTCCATGGGCAAGAAGGGGCACGAGACCCCGAACGGGACCTACATCGTCAGCGAGAAGAACCGCAAGATGATCATGGATTCCTCCACCTACGGGGTGCCGATCACCGATCCGCAGGGCTACAAGCTCGAGGTCGAGTACGCCACCCGCATGTCCAACAGCGGCATCTTCGTGCACGCGGCCCCGTGGAGCGTTGCCCAGCAGGGTGTTTCGGACACCTCGCACGGCTGCCTGAACGTCTCCACCGAGGACGCCAAGTGGTTCCAGGAGAACGTGAAGAAGGGCGACCCGGTGATCGTGAAGAACTCCATCGGCACCCTGCGCACCGGCGACGGCTGGGGCGACTGGAACTGATACCTATCTGCTGAATTCGAGGGCTCCGCTCATACGAGCGGGGCCCTCGCCGCGTCTGTTGGTCATCCGTTCATGTGATTTCGGTCTCGAAAGCAACTGGGCGATCGTACGATTCGCCCCATGTCCGCGCCGCTTCGAGGTGTGTCCGGTGAACAGTCGGTGGCGCGTGCCGACCGACAGTTAAGCGGCCCTGCATCCCCAATTAACCAGATATTTGCCAAAGGTCGCAAAGCTGCGCGGGTGCGAACTTGGCCCGAACGAGTACTCCCGCAGCCCCCGGGCCGCGGGTGGCGAAGCAGACCCTGGCGAGACTATGCGCTCTTCGTCGTCCTCGTCGCGCCGAACCTGATCCTGCTGGGGCTGTTCGTCTATCGGCCGCTGATCGACAACGTAAGGCTGTCCTTCACCGACTGGAACATTTCCGCGACCACCCTGAACTGGGTCGGCTTCGACAACTACACCGAGTGGTTCGGGCGCGACGACACCTGGCAGATCGTCGGCAATACCGTGGTCTTCACCCTCGCCGCCGTCATCGGCAGCATGGTGCTGGGCCTGGCGCTCGCGCTGTTGCTGGACCGCAAGCTGTTCGGCCGCAATGTGGTTCGCTCCGCGATCTTCGCGCCCTACGTGATCTCCGGCGCGGCCATCGGCGTGGGCTTCCAGTTCATCTTCGACCCGGGCTTCGGCCTGATCCCGGATCTCCTGCAGCGCCTGGGCATTCACTCGCCCGACTTCGCGCAGAATCCGCACTGGGCGCTGTTCATGATCACGGTGACCTACATCTGGAAGAACCTGGGCTACAGCTTCGTCATCTATCTGGCCGCGCTGCAAGGGGTTCGGGCCGACCTCATGGAGGCCGCCGAGATCGACGGTGCGAGCCGCTGGACCACCTTCAGCCGGGTGCTGCTGCCGCAGCTACGGCCCACCACCTACTTCCTGTCGATCACGGTGCTGCTCAACTCGCTGCAGGTCTTCGACCTGATCAATGTGATGACCCGCGGCGGGCCCATCGGCACCGGCACCACCACCATGATCTATCAGGTCTATCGCGCATCCTGGGTCAACCAGCGCGCCGGATACGGGGCGGCCGTCGCCACCATCATGTTCCTGGTGCTGCTGATCGTGACCGTCGTGCAGGTGCGCATGATGGATCGAGGGGACGAGAAGTGAAGGCGCTCAACGCCAATCGGGAACTCTGGGCGAAACTCTTCGGCTACGCCGCCATGGTGTGCGTGCTGATCATCGTCGGCGTTCCGCTGTACTACATCCTGACCCGCTCGTTCATGGCGCACGCCGAGGTCTACACCCAGCCGGTCACCTACTGGCCCGAGCGCTGGCTGGGGTCGAACTACCGCGACGCCACCACCACGCTGCCGTTCTGGCAGTTCCTGCGGAACTCGATCATCATCACCGGCGTCATCTCGACGGTGAAGTTCGTGCTCGGCGTGCTCAGCGCCTACGGGCTGGTGTTCCTGCGCTTCCCGGGCAAGAACATCCTGTTCCTGGTGATCATCGCGGCGCTCATGGTGCCCAACCAGATCACCATCATCTCCAACTACGCGCTCATCGCGCAGCTGGGCTGGCGGAACACCTTCCAGGGCATCATCATTCCGCTCTGCGGCGTCGCCTTCGGCACCTTCCTGATGCGCAATCACTTCCTGTCGCTGCCGAGTGAGGTCATCGAGGCCGCGCGCATGGACGGCGCGGGCTGGTGGCGGCTGCTCACCCGGGTGGTGCTGCCAATGTCGGGGCCGACCATGGTGGCGTTCGCGGTGGTCACGCTGGTGAACGAGTGGAACGAATACCTGTGGCCGTTCTTGATGGCCGATGACGCGCGCGTGGCCACGCTGCCGGTCGGCCTCACCCTGTTGCAGAACACCGAGAACCCCAGCGTCACCAACTGGGGGCCGGTCATGGCCGGGGTCATCCTCACCATGCTTCCCATCCTCATCGTCTTTCTGGCTCTCCAGCGCCAGATGATCAAGGGCCTCACCTCCGGTGCGGTCAAGGGCTAAGTCCCAGAAGGAGATTCCAGTGTCCGATTCTCGTTTTCCCGCGCTGTCGCGCCGCGGGTTTCTCGGCCTCGCCGGTGCGGCCGCGGGTGCTGCCGCGCTGACCGCGTGCGCCGGTTCCGGTGGCGGCGGCACGCAGGGCGGTGACTCGAAGACGATCACCTTCTGGTCCAACCACCCCGGCACCTCCAAGGATCAGGAAACCGAGCTGATCAACCGGTTCCAGGCCAAGTACCCGGACCTGAAGGTCAATCTCGTCGACGCGGGCAAGAACTACGAGGAGGTCGCGACCAAGTTCAATGCCGCGCTCTCCGGCGGCGAACTCCCGGACGTGGTCATCCTGTCCGACGTGTGGTGGTTCAACTACGCGCTCAACGGCACCATCGAGCCGCTGGACAGCCACTTCGCCTCGGCAGGCGTGAACGTGTCCGACTACGTGGACACTTTCATCGGCGACTACAAGTTCAACGGCAAGACCTGGGCGCTGCCGTACTCGCGCTCGACGCAGATCTTCTACTACAACAAGGATCTGTGGTCCAAGGCCGGGCTGCCCGACCGCACCCCGAACAGCTGGGACGAGTTCGACGAGTGGGGCCCGAAGATCCAGGCCGCCATGGGCGGCGGCGAGAAATGGGCGCACGGCTGGGGCGACGCCAAGAACTACCTGGCCTGGACCTTCCAGGGTCCGTGCTGGACCTTCGGCGGCCACTACTCCGAGCAGTGGAAGCTCAAGTTCAACGACCCGGCCACCATCAAGGCCGGAAACTACCTGCGCGACTCCATCAATACCAAGAGGTACGCCAGCATTCGGCCCACCTACGCGGTGGACTTCGGCAATGGCATCATCGCCTCCGCCATCGGCTCCACCGGCGACCTCAAGAGCATCAAGACCAACTCGGCTGGCAAGACCGAGTTCGGCACCGGCTTCCTGCCGCACCCGAACGGGGCGGGCGCCACCACCGGCGGTGCGGGTCTGGCGATTCCGTCGCGCATCAGCGACGCCCGCAAGGAGAACGCGCTCAAGTTCATCGAGTTCATCACCAATGCCGCCAATACCGCGTACTTCTCGCAGGCCACCGGGTACATGCCGGTCCGCAAGTCGGCGCTGAACGATGCCAGCGAGCAGGACTTCCTGGCCAAGAACCCGAACTCCAAGACCGCCATCGACCAGCTGTCGCTGACCAAGCCGCAGGACTACGCCCGCGTGTTCATCGCCGGTGGCGACCAGATCATCGGCACCGGTCTCGAGCAGATCGGCCTGCAGAACCGGGACGTGGCAGCCGCTTTCGGCGACATCACCAACCAGCTGCAGACCATTATCGACCGGCAGATCACGCCGAAGCTGCCCAAGTAGTCCAACCGAGCGAGGAGATCCGCCAGCATGGCGACTGTGCAGTTCGAGGGTGTTTCCCTCACCTACCCGGGTGCGCCGGGGCCCGCGGTCGACGACCTGAACCTGGACATCGCCGACGGCGAATTCCTGGTGCTGGTCGGGCCTTCGGGCTGCGGCAAGTCCACCAGTCTGCGCATGCTGGCCGGTCTCGAAGCCGTGACCGGCGGCAATATTCGCATCGGCGGACTCGATGTGACCGGTCTGCCGCCGCGCTCGCGCGACGTGGCCATGGTGTTCCAGAGCTACGCTCTCTACCCGAACATGACCGTGGCCGAGAACATGGGCTTCGCGCTGCGCAATGCGGGAATGAGCAAGGCCGACACCCTGGTTCGGGTCAAGGAGGCGGCGGCCATGCTCGAGCTCGAGGAGCTGCTCGACCGCAAGCCCGCGCGGCTGTCCGGCGGGCAGCGCCAGCGTGTCGCCATGGGCCGCGCCATCGTGCGGCGGCCACAGGTCTTCTGCATGGACGAGCCGCTGTCCAATCTCGATGCCAAGCTGCGGGTTTCGACCCGTTCGCAGATCGCGGCGCTGCAGAAGCGGCTGGGCACCACCACCGTGTACGTGACCCACGACCAGGTCGAGGCCATGACCATGGGTCACCGGGTCGCGGTCATGAAGGACGGCAAGCTGCAGCAGATCGCCGCTCCCCGTGAGCTTTACGACAACCCCGTGAACACCTTCGTGGCGGGCTTCATCGGCTCCCCGGGCATGAACCTGCTCACCGCGCCGGTGCGCGAGGGCGAGGCCGTGCTGAACGAGCTGCGGATTCCGCTGCCGCGCGGCATCGAGGGCAAGCACGTGGTGGTCGGGGGCCGACCCGAATCCTGGGAGGTCACCACCGATTCGAGCAATGCGCTCGCGGTCGAGGTGGAGCTGCTCGAGGAGCTCGGGTCGGAATCCTTCCTCTATTCACACGGTGTCGCCGACGAATGGTCCAGCCGCTCCGGCCGGGTGGTGGCGCGGGTGGACCGTCGGTTCCAGGTCGCGCTGGGCGACCGGCTGTACCTGGCGCCCAAACACGACGAGCTGTTCTTCTTCGACGCCGAAACCGAAGAACGGCTGCGGTAGGAGTTACCAGATCCGTACGCGCTCAGCCGGATCCAGGTACAGCGCGTCGCCCGGGGTGACCTCGAAGGCTTCGTGGAAGCTGTCGAGGTTGCGGACGACGCCGTTGCAGCGGAACTCCGGCGGCGAGTGCGGATCCACGGCCAGGCGGCGGATGGCCTCCTCGGAGCGGGCCTTGGTGCGCCACACCTGGGCCCAGCCGAAGAAGACGCGCTGTAGACCGGTCAGCTCGTCGAGGACAGGGGAGTCCCGGCCCTCCATCGCGATCTTGTACGCCGCCAGGGCGATCGACAGGCCACCCAGGTCACCGATGTTCTCGCCGATGGTGAACTCGCCATTGACCTTGTGGTCGTCGGAGAGATCTTTGGGGGAGAACCCGTTGTACTGGGCGATCAAAGCCTTGGTGCGCTTGCCGAATTCGGTGCGGTCCGACTCGGTCCACCAGTCGACCATATTGCCGTCGCCGTCGTACTTGGAACCCTGATCGTCGAAGCCGTGGCCGATCTCGTGGCCGATGACCGCGCCGATGCCGCCGTAGTTGGCGGCGTCGTCGGCGTTCATATCGAAGAACGGCGGCTGGAGAATCGCCGCGGGGAAGACGATCTCGTTCATGCCCGGGTTGTAGTAGGCGTTCACCGTCTGCGGGGTCATGAACCACTCGTCGCGATCCACCGGGCCGCCCAGCTTGTCCAGATCCCGGTCGTGCTCGGCGGCGTAGCCGGAGCGGTAGTTGCCCACCACATCGGCCGGATCCACGGTGACGGCAGAGTAGTCGCGCCACCGGTCCGGGTAGCCGATCTTCGGGGTGAACTTCTCCAGCTTGGCCAGCGCGGCCTGCCGGGTGTCGGGACCCATCCACTCCAGCTCGGCGATATTGCGGCGGTAGGCCTCCTGCAGGTTCGCCACCAGCTCGACCATGCGAGCCTTGGCCTCCGGCGGGAAGTGCCGGGCCACATACAGTTTGCCCACGGCCTCGCCCAGCAGGTCCTGCACCAGGGAGACACCGCGCTTCCAGCGCTCGCGGTTCTCCTGCGCGCCGGTCAGGGTGCGGCCGTAGAAGTCGAAGTTGGCCTCGACCAGATCGGCGGTCAGATACGGGGCGCGGGCCTTCACGACCCGCCAGGCCGCCCACGCCTTCCAGTCGTCCAAGGACTCCGAGGCCCACGCCTGGGCGCAGGCACGCACGTAATCGGGCTGGCGCACCACCAGTTCCGCGAACAGCTCCGGGCCCGAACGATCCAGCCCGGCGGCCAGCGCGGAAGTCCAGGCGGCCCAGTCGAATTCCGGATTGTCGGCGACCAGCGCGTCGAAAGTGGTGAGGTTGTAGCTCAATTCGGCATCGCGACGGCGCACCACGTCCCAATGACCCGCGGCCAGCTTGGATTCCAGGTCGAAGACCGCCTGCGCGTCGTAGTCCAGCCCGGCCAGCTCGAACATGCGGCGGATGTGGGCGACGTACTTGTCGCGGATCTCCGCGTATTCGTCCTTGTGGTAGTACGACTCGTCGGGCAGGCCGATGCCGGACTGGGTGGCGTGCACCAGGTAGCGGGCGGAGTTCTTGTCGTCGGTGTCGACGTAGAAGGCCACTGCCCCGCCCACGCCGGTGCGCTGGAGGCGGCCGATGAGCGCGGCAAAATCCGACCGGTCGGCAATGGCGGCGACCGCCGCGAGCTCCTCGGCGATCGGGGTCAGCCCCGCGGCCTCGATGGCCTCGGCGGCCATGAAGCTGTTGTAGAGATCGCCGATCTTGCGCTCTTCGGTGCCGGGCGCGGCGGCGGCCGCGGAGGCGTCCTGGATGATCTTCTGGACGTCCAGCTCGGCCTGGTCGTAGAGCGTGCGGAAGGCACCGTCGACCGCCCGGTCGGCCGGTATCTGATAGGTGTCCAGCCATTTGCCGTTGACGTGCGCGAACAGGTCGTCCTGCACCCGCACGTCCGCGTCACGGAAGGACAGGTCGATACCGGAGGGAGGCGTCAGCTGCGAAGTCACGATCCCCAGTATGCCGACTCCGGAGGCACACGGCCGGGCGCTGTGAACTTCGCACCCTGTGCGTTCACCATTGGTGAACGCAACTAGTGTCC
>NZ_BJWY01000185.1 GCF_007990715.1 Nocardia seriolae NBRC 15557
AGTATTAAGCAGCACATCGCGTAATTTCGCGCGCCAGTTTCCGGATCGATTCGGAACTTTCACAATTCCTGTTCGACCCGTCCGCACTATCGTGCGCGACGGAATTCGATGCTGCCCGCAATACCTGTGCCGGGCGGCGCAAAAATGAGGGGACACAATCCCGATGAGAATTCGCATGCTCGCCTGCCTCGCGACGCTGACCAGCGCCGCCCTGCTGACGACCCACGCCAACGCCAACGCCGAACCGCCGGCCGCCGACTCGTCCATGTCGGCGCAGGCCCGCATCGTCGACCGCTCGGTGGAACTACGCACCGATGCCGGGTCGCTGCGGGTGGATCACAACCACCTGCAGATCCTCGACCCGCACGGCGTAGTCGTCGGCGCGCTGCCGCTGTTGATGGCCAAGGCGGGCACCGCGTACCCGATCGACGCCCGGATCGACGGCACCACCGCCACTCTCACACCCCGCGGCGACGAAGCCCGGCCGCTGACCGCCGACGAACAGCGGACGGCCGCACAGGCCGCGTCCGCACCCGTGCGGAACTTCGACCTGCGACCCATCGCCGACGCGGACAGCCCCGAGGACCGGTTCAACACCGCCATGGGCAATGTCAACAACGAGCTCACGGTGGCGCTCGCGGTGGGCACGCTGCTGGGTGCGATCGTCGGCGGCCCGCTGGGCTACGTGTTCACCGGCGCGCTCGGCACCGCGGCCGGTGGCCCGCTCGGCACGATCGTCGGCTGCCTGGCCGGTGCCGTCGTGGGCGCGGGCATGGGCGTGGTGGCCTTCAACCTGATCATCGGCGTGCCCGCGCTGATCGGGTCGGCCGTCCACTACTTCAATGTCGTGAACGCCCCGCCCGCCGTCGACGCCGCCCCGGTCAACGACTGAGGTCGACGACGACTCCTGCGAGGTACTGCCATGACTCTTGAAATCACAATTTCCAACAGCCCCAAGACCTCTCCGGATGGCCGCCGGGCGCGCGGCGGGCTCCGTCCCGCGGACGACCTGCTGCTGACCGCCGGCGTGGTGCTGACGGTGTTGGTGGTCAGGCTCTTTCGCGACATCTCGGTGCCGTGGGTGCCGGGCGACAGCCCCGGCGTGGTGTCCACCGATCCGGTGAACCTGCCCTACTACGCGGCCCGCACCACGCTGCGCATGTTCGTCGGCCTGGTGGCGTCGGTCATCTTCACCCTGGTCGTCGGCCAGTGGGCCGCGCACTCCCGGCGCGCGGAGAAGGTGCTCATCCCCATGCTCGACATCCTGCAGTCGGTGCCGGTGCTGGCGCTGGTGTCGATCACGGTGACGGCGTTCATCGCCATGTTCCCGGGTTCGTACCTGGGCGCGGAGGCGGCGTGCATGTTCGCCATCTTCACCGCGATGGCCTGGAACATGACGTTCGCCTACTACCAAGCGCTGCGCAATCTGCCGCGCGAACTCGACGAAACGACCCGCATGATGCGGCTCACCCGCTGGCAGCGGCTGACCCAGCTCGAGATTCCGGCCGCCATGATCCCCATGATCTGGAACGGCATGATGAGCTTCGGCGGCGCGTGGTTCATGCTGGCCTCCTCGGAGATCATCAGCGTCTCCGGCAATGACCAGGCGCTGCCCGGCATGGGCAGTTTCATCGCCGCCGCCACCTCCGAGGCCGCGGTCGGCAAGCTGCTGCTCGGCGCGCTCGTCATGATCGCCACCATCGTGCTGGTGAACGTGCTGTTCTGGCGGCCGTTCACCGCCTGGTCGGAGCGGTTCCGGGTGGAGCACACCGAGGCCGCGCAGGCGCCGCGCAGCCTGGTGCTGGATCTGTTGCGGCGCAACACTATTCCCGCGCGGGTGGCGGCGCGGCTGCGGCCGGTCGGTGAGGGCATCGACCGCGGCATGCGGATCTTCGGGCGTGCCGACCGCTCACCGTACGAGCAGCGCGGCAGCCTCGCGGGGGACGAGGTGTTCTTCGCCGCGCTCTTCGCGGCGCTGGGCTGGGGCGCGTGGGCGCTGGCCCGGTACTTCGAAAGGACCGTCGGCTTCGCCGAATTCGGGCCCGCCGCGCTGATGGGCCTGGCCAGCCTGACCCGAGTGGTGGTGCTGCTGGTGGTGTCCACCGTGGTGTGGGTGCCGGTGGGCGTGTGGATCGGCATGAATCCGCGCATCTGCCGGTTCGCGCAACCGGTGGTGCAGGTGATGGCCAGTTTCCCGGCCCAGTTCCTCTACATCTTCGTGGTGGCGGGACTGACCTACACCGGCATCTCGCTCAATGTCGGCGGCACCGTGCTGATGGCGCTGGGCGCGCAGTGGTACATCCTGTTCAACGTGATCGCCGCGGCCGGGCAGATCCCGACCGATCTGCGCGAGGCCATGGACGATCTGCGGGTGCACGGGCGGGAACGCTGGAAGTCGTTGATCCTGCCCGCCATCGCGCCCGGCTACGTGGTCGGCGCGATCACCGCCTTCGGCGGCGCGTGGAACGCCACCCTGGTCGGCGAGGTCGTCGACTCGGGCAATACCCATCTCGAGGCGTTCGGGCTCGGCGCGTACATCACCGAGGCCACCACCAACGACCAGTTCGCGAAGGTGCTGCTCGGCACGCTGGTCATGAGTGTGGTCACCGTCGCCATCAACCGGCTGCTGTGGCGGCGACTCCAGCGCAAGGCCGAGACGCGCTTCGCCCTGATCTAGCCGAATTCTCTTGCTACACATCTCTTCACGAATGGAGGACCACGCGATGTCCACCCCTGTCATCACCGTCGATCGCGTCACCAAGAACTTCACCAACCCCTCCGGCGAGCAACTGGCGGTCCTGTCCGATGTCCGCATGGAGTTGCGCGAGGGCGAAATCGTCGCGCTGCTGGGCAAATCCGGCTCCGGCAAGTCCACGCTCATGCGCATCATCGCCGGGCTGGTGCGGCCCTCGGCCGGGACCGCGCGGTTGCGGGACACCGAGATCACCGAGCCGAATGACAGCACCGCCATGGTGTTTCAGTCCTTCGCGCTGCTGCCGTGGCTGACCGTGCGGCAGAATGTCGAGCTCGGCCTGCGCGCCCAGGGCATCGCGGCCTACGAGCGCGCCGAGCGGGTCACCGACGCCATCGACATGATCGGCCTCGACGGGTTCGAGAACGCCTATCCCAAGGAGCTTTCCGGCGGTATGCGCCAGCGCGTCGGGTTCGCCCGCGCGCTGGTGGTGCGGCCGGAGGTGCTGCTCATGGACGAGCCGTTCTCCGCGCTGGACGTGCTCACCGCGGAGAATCTGCGCGGCGAGCTGATCCGGCTCTTCGGCGAGGCCGCCTTACCCACCAAGACCATGCTGATGGTCACCCACAATATCGAGGAGGCCGTGCAGCTGGCCGATCGAATCCTGTTGCTGGACAACAATCCCGGGCGTATCAAGGGTGAGATCAAGGTCGGTCTGCCGCATCCGCGCGACACCCGCGGCACGCATTTCCAGAATCTGGTGGACCACGCCTACCGCATGCTCACCGACTCCCCCTACGACGGCGAACCGGCGAGCGTGACGCCCACGCCCACCAACCGGCCGCTGCCCGACGCCAGTGTGGACGGCATCGCGGGCATGCTGGATCTGGTCGCCATGAGCGGCGGGCGCGCGGATCTGCCGGATCGGGCCAGCGGGCTGCGTTTCGAGCTCGACGACATCATGCCGCTCGTCGATGCCGCGCGGCTGCTGGGCCTGGCCACCGCCGCCGACGGCGATCTGGAGCTCACCGTCGACGGCCGGATGTTCATCGACGCCGACATCGACACGGCCAAGGCGATTTTCGCGCGGGTGGCGCGCGCCAAGGCGCCGTTGGTCGGAGCCATCGACCACGCCCTGGCCGGGGCGCACAACCAGCGCATGCGCGACGGATTCTTCCTGGATCTGTTGCGGCGCAACTTCACCGAGGAGGCGGCGCGGCGGCAGCTGCGCGTCGCCGTGGACTGGGGGCGCTACGGGGAGCTGTACGAGTACGACGCCGACGAGCGGATGTTCCTGCGGGATCCGGTCGGCACGTAGCGCTCAGTCCGGGCGGCGGGCCCGGGCGCGGCGCTTGCCCTCGTGCATGGCCTGCACCCGGGCCACCGGGATGGTGTGGCCTTCGGCGATCAGATCCGCTGGGATAGACTGCGGTTCGGGCATGGACTCGGCCCAGGAGTCACGATCCGCGAGCAGTTTCACGGCCGTGCGGATGGTGAAGTCGCGCGGGTGAACGCTGGGCAGGTCGGCCCAGCTCACCGGGAACGATACGGTCGCGCCCGGCCGGACGCGGGGGCTGTACACGGAGACGACGGTCGCACCGCCGGCCCGCGTCGAGTCCAGAAAGACCTTGCCGCCCCGGTCTTCTCGAATGAACGCGGTGGTGGCCAGCGCCGGATCCAGTCGTTCGGCGCGGGCGGCGATGGCCCGGGTGGCCGCCGCCGCGTCCTCGAGATCGGTGCCGGGCCGCACCGGGACGAAGATGTGCACGCCCTTCGACCCGCTGGTCTTCACCGCACCGGCCAGCCCGTCGTCAGCCAGCGCCTGCCGGATCAGTTCCGCGGCCGAAACTGCCTGGGAGAAAGGCTGATCCGGGGCCGGATCGATATCCAGCACCAGATGCGTCGGGCTGCCCGAGTAATCCGCGAGACCGTCGGCGAGCAACAGGGTCACGTGGTACTCCACCGCCCGCTGATTCCCGAACCACAGCAGCGTCCGCACGTCGTCGCAGAGCGCGTACGACACTTCACGTTTCGAGCTACCCGCCCACAGGGTCACCCGCTTCACCCAGTCCGGGGTGTACTTGGGCAGGTTCTTCTGCATGAAGGGTTCCTGGCCCGGCCGGACCCGCACCACCGAGAGCGGGCGTCCCCGCAGTGACGGCACCATTCGCTCCCCCACCGCCTCCAGGTAGTCGATCAGATCACCCTTGGTGGCCTCGGCCCCGTCGAACAAGGGACTGTCGAGACTGGAGAACTTGATACCGGCCCGCAGGTCTTCGCCCATCGGCTCACCATGCGCCGCCGCCGGGCCATCGTCAACCGGATCTCCTTCGCGTGTCGGCAGTGCTGTAGACACCGACGTGCGAGCGGGTGGTTCGCCGGGCGGGTGGCGGGTGCGGTCAGATCCAATTCTGGGGTGCGTACCAGATGGCGTTGTCGGTGCCGCGGACGAAGGCGGACAGGCGGCCGTCCATGTTCCGGGCGGGGATGGTGCTGCCGAGGATACCGCCCTTGAGGGTGATCCAGTCGGCGAACGAATCCTGGTTCACCGCGGTCTGTTCGGCGACCCAGGAGGAACTGTCGGTGCCGGTGACGAACAGCTCCAACCGGCCGTCGATGGCCAGCATCGGGTTGGGCGGGCTGAGCAGACCGCCGTTCAGCGTGGCCTGAGCCTTGTAGGTGTTGTAATCGGCCTGCTGGACCAGAGCCCAGCCCGCGCCATTGCTTCCGCGCCAGCACACCCGGATCCGGCCGTCGGCATCCCGGGCGGCCTTGGGATCCGAACTCATCCCGGTTCCGATCTGCTGGAACGTATTCCAGGTGGCGCTGTCGGGCTGCGGCTGCTGGGCCACCCACAGGTTGTCATCGCTGCCGCGCACGTAAACCCGCACCCGGCCGTCGGGTGACAGCACGGCGGCGGGGACACCCTTGATCCGCCCGCCCAGCGAAATCGAGACCAGCCAGCCCTCATAGGTCGGCGGGCCGTAGGACACCGACTTCTGCGCGATGCACCAGACACTGTCGTCATTGCCCCGGTAGAAGACCATCATGCGGCCGTCGGCGTTCATGGCGGTGACAGGATCTCCCGCCGCCCCGGTCGTCAGCCGCAACGGGGCCTGGGTGAGGCTGCCATAGACATTGTCGTGTGTGGCAGTGAACAACTCGCTGCTCGGCGAGCGCCAGAAAACCCGGACCAGTCCGTCCTTTCCAGCCATGACCGCGGGCGTCCCACTGATCACCGCCCCCGACATCTGTTTCCAGTTGTTCCAGTTCAGATCCCGGTTCTGCCAGATGTACCACAGCGTATTGCCCGCGCCTTCCGCGAACACAATGAGACGCCCGTCCGGAAAGTTGGTCACCGCAGGATCATTCGCCAGCGACCCACCCAGCGACTGAAAGTTGCCCCATGCCGTACCCGGTGTAGCCATTGCCATTTCCCTTGCGCCAGTACGAAATTGACTAGGGAATCAACGATAGCAGTCCTGTATTGACCGAATTTCATTATCCTGCAATGTAATTCAAGATTTCTGCCACCGGAATACCGACCGATTCGATTCCACCCCGACAAACCCACCAGTAGGTCCGACACAACCCCAGCCGGGGCGGACGGGACGGTCAGCGGACAGCGGCAAGGTGGCGCTCGACGATCCGGCGCGGACCTTCCCGCAGCGCGGTACGCAGTCCGCGGCGGCGGCCCGTCATCGGGTCGACGGTGGGTCGGCCGCCGATGGCGCGCTCGGATCTGGTCTCCGGCGCATCGTCACTGCTGCGGCGAAGGAACTTGTTCGGCAGCGAGAGCTTCATGATCGTGCGCCAAGCCTTGGCGTACTGCACCGGCAGCGGTCCGGTGGTGTAGGGCAGATCGTATTTGTCGCACAGTTTCCGAACCCGCACCGATGCCTCGGCATATCGATTGCTCGGCAGATCCGGGAACAGGTGGTGTTCTATGTGGTAGGAGAGGTTTCCGGTCATGAAATGCATGATCGGGCCGCCGCTGATATTCGCGCCGCCCAGGATCTGGCGGAGATACCATTCGCCCTGGGATTCGTTGTCGGCATCGAATTTGGTGAACTTCTCGGCGCCGTCGGGGAAGTGACCGCTGAAGATGACGGTATTGGCCCACACATTGCGCACGATATTCGCGGCAAAATTGGCGGTCAGTGTGCCGAGAAACGCGGGTCCGGTCAACAGCGGGAAGAGCACGTAGTCCTTGGCGATCTGCTTGCCCGCCTTCTTCAGCACCATCCGCCTGTCCCGCTCGAATTGTTCGCGCTCCGGGCCGTTCTTCGGCAGCCGTCCGGTGAGAATCCGGCCCAGTTGCAGATGCTGCGTCGCGACACCCCACTCGAAAAGCAGTTGCAGCAGCACGTTGTACACGGGCTGGCCCAGATGGAACGGCTTCCACCGCTGGTCGCGGGTCACCCGCAGCACGTCGTAGCCGATATCGCGGTCCATCCCCAGCACATTGGTGTACTTGTGGTGCAGATAGTTGTGGGTGATCTTCCAGTGCTCGGCCGGGTCGGCGATGTCCCACTCCCACTTGGTCGAGTGGATCTCGGGATCGTTCATCCAATCCCACTGCCCGTGCATCACATTGTGGCCGATCTCCATATTCTCGATGATCTTCGCGGTGCCCAGCAATGCCACCCCGGCCAGCCAGGCCGGCGGCAGGAAACTCGCGAACAACACCGCCCGCCCGCCGATCTCGAGACTCCGCTGAAGTCGGATCACCTTCCGAATATAGGCCGCATCACGCTCACCCAATGATTCGCGAATCTCGCGCTGTATCGCATCCAACTCGGCGCTGATCGCCGCAATATCCGCTGCGTCGAGGTGGGCGTATTCCTTCACATCCGATATCGCCATGGTGGCTACGGTACCGTAGGTTACGGTCCCGTAGGTTCGCTGGAACGCACTTTTCCGGTGTGGTACGCAACTCGTGACTTTTGTCCTTATTCGTACAGGTATCGAGCCGCCGCGCCGGGGCCGTCAACGGGGTTGGGCAGGCTCGCGGCACCCGTAGCGCCGAACGAATCACCAGCCACGCACTCCCGTTGCAGGACAGGCTAACCGGGTATGTCGTCGTCGGCAGCCGCACGTTCGATGAACTGCCGCAAGGCATCTCGCACGGACTGCCGACGGCCACCCGCGTGCAGTTCCAGCAGTGCGGCCTCGGCGACGAGCCCGACCCACAGCGCCGCGCCCTCGCGGGGGTGCCGCCAACCGAGGGCGCGGAAGTCCGGTTCGGCCAGTCCGGCATTGCGGGCGTTGCGTGCGCTGACCTCCCCGATGATGAGTGGTTCGGCGCGCGCCTCGAGCAGTAGCGCCTTCACGCCCCGATCCCGCAGGCACGCGTCGAGGTAGGCGTGGGTCCCCGCCAGCAGATGATCTCGGCCGGGCGGGTGATCGACGACCGCGGCGACCATGACCTTTTCGAGGCGTTCGTGGAATTCGCGATGCAGGGCCAGCAGGTAGTTCGCACGAGAACCGAAGTGGTGGAAGAACGTGCCCTTGGAAACGCCGAGCTCGGCCACCAGCACATTGACGCTGACGCCCGCCAACCCCATCTCCTCGGCCAATCGCAGGCCGCCATCGATCAATGCGGCCCGGGTTCGCACGGCCGAATCCTGACGCAGGTTCATCGGCAATCGCCTTGGGGCACTGGCGAATCCGGCATACAGGACTCCTTGTCACTCGGATGCGGTAGTCGTATCATCGCGATTGACCGACCAGGTGGTCAATGAGTGACCGTTCGGTCGAGCAACCAGAAAGGGGACGGCGTCATGCGGACGGCGCGAACCACCGCGGGGACAGTGGCGTACGAGGACATCGGCACCGGCCGGCCCATCGTGCTACTGCACGCGAACATGCACGACCACCACGACTTCGACCCGATCGTTCCGGCGCTGGCGCGCGAGCACCGGGTGATCGCCATCGATTGGCCCGGACACGGTGCCTCCCAAGCCAATCCGGAACTCACCGGGACCATGGTCGCCGACACGCTGGCCGAGATCGTCACCGCACTCGAGCTGGAACCCGCCGTGTACATCGGCAATTCGATCGGGGGATACGCCGCCGCGCGACTGGCGATCGATCATCCCCAACGGGTCGCCGGACTGGTTCTGGTGAACACCGGCGGATTCGTCGCACAGTCGGTCCTCACCCGCGCCTATTGCCGCTTCTTCGGTTCGTCGCTGGTCGCCCGGTCACTGCTACCACAGGTCGTGCGCTTCTACACGCAACCGATCAGCACACACGACCGGACGACTATCGCGAGCGCAATCCGCACCGCACGCACCGAAACCGGTAGGGCCACTTACCAATCCCTGTGGCGCAGCTTCAACGACCCCGCCTACGACCTGACCGGCAGCGCCGCCACCATCACCGCGCCGACCATGGTCGTCTGGGGCAGCCACGACCCCCTCGTCCCCGTCCGCTACGGCCGAGCCACCGCCGCAGCGATCCCCGGCGCCCGCCTGGAAACCCTACCCACCGGCCACATGCCGTTCTCCTCACTGCCACAACAGTTCCTGAACATCGTCGAACCGTTCATCCACTCCGCACTCACCACCATCTAAACGGGATCGCCGACCAAGCGCACCGCCGTGCGACAGAAGAGAGCCGCAGGTCGACGGGCCGGACATCAAGACCAGGGCAGTGGGCGACCGACTCCGGTTGTCGGTAGTTCGGTCACCTTGGAGCGAAAGCCGGAATGACGAATAAGCGGGCGTCCAGGGTCGGACAGCTCGAAAGTCCTTCTCCTCCAACGTCGGCATGTCGTTGGCGAGACAGCGCTCGTCGAGTACCACAGTGACCGCGTCGCCCAAGGCGGTATTGTGGCTCCCATCACTATAGATAGCTAAACAGTTGCCGATCGCGGGTGATGCTGTTTGAGTGAAGCAGCCAAATGGCTTGTTGAAGTTTCCGATCGGGGTGGGTTGCCATGAAGATGAAGACTTTGGCCGCACTATTTCGATTGCCGCTTATTCGCCTCTGAGGTATCGGGACCGCCTCACCATCGCAGGTCGGACCACCGGCAAGCTGCTCGAGTCCGGCCGAGAAGCCCACGGTGGCAACTAGATGAGCTCCCCGAGACACGGACGCCACACCGCCGCCCGACCCGAACCATCGGCCTCGTCGCTGGTGTCTTCGGACTGATGACTCTCACCGCCGGTCTGGCCGTTCAGTGGAATCAACCGACCGAACCCGCCGCCCCGGGCGCGTCGGCGACCTGGACAACAGCCCCCGACCGGCCCGCCCACCAGGTGCTGTTCAAGGATGTGCTGGGCAAACCACTACCGGAAGCCGAACGGCTGCTGGGCATTTCCACCGGCAAGATCACGCTCACCCTCTCGGGCCCTCCGGTGGTGGTCGCGGTGCCCGACGACAACCCGATAGACACTCTGCCACCAGAACAACTGACCGTCACCACCCTCTGCACCAGCCGGGAAAAAGCACCCGCACAGACCCTACCCGCAACGCTCGACGGCATCGCCGACCATATCGCCGACATCATCACCAATGGCACCCGCACCCAGGCCAAGGCACTGATCGAGACCCTCGTCGCCCACGTCGCCATCACCGGACCCGACCGCCTCGTCCCCACCTTCCGCATCCCCCAACCCGGAAACGACATTGGGGCTGGAACCGCTTCCGCGATACCAGCCCCAATGGAGTCGGTTCGTGCAATGACACGATTGGTGGACCTAATGCGAGCTTACTCGAACCAGGGCACCCTAACTTCCACGCTCAAGCGAATTCGAGAACAAGCCTCTGACCGGCGAAAACTCGAAGCAGTACAGAACCTGCCACAGCCCAGGGCCCTTTCACGACGCGTCACCGCGGCGCAACGGGCCGCGATCGTCATCGCGTACGAAGCGGGCTCAAGCGCCAACCGGCTCGCCAGCGAATACGGGCTCGGCAAGGGCAGCATCCTGAAAATTCTCCGGACAAGCGGTGCCGCCATTCGACAGCAGCGACGGCTGACCGACCAAGAGATCGACCATGCCCTCGCCTGCTATCGAGACGGTCAATCCCTCGCCCGCATCGCAAGTCGGCTCAACGTCGCCCACACCACGGTGATGACAGCACTCGAACGCCGCGGAGTCCCCCGCCGAGATGGCCACGGCCGACCACGGTGAGTGGCCGCGGCGGCATCGAATCCCCTGCGACCTCTAGTGTCG
>NZ_BJWY01000186.1 GCF_007990715.1 Nocardia seriolae NBRC 15557
GGACACTAGCATCACGCATAAGATTGCCGATGTGGGCATCCCCATGTATTGGCCCCCACCCCAAAGCAGAGTCTATCTGGCCAAGCTGCTTTTCTATCTTTGTTTTGCGGTCGTAAATAAACTCAATGTCGGCCAAGTTGAACTTATCACGGAGTTTTGCGAGTCGACCATCAATCTTTGGCATGGCAGTAAAATGCGGCAATGTAAACAATGCCGGTTGCGGAAGTGTGTGCAGCCTTCGGATTATGCAGCCAAGTTCTGATGCGGTCGGCTTAACCGGGCTCTCGTCGATTAGTTTCCAAAATGTCACCGGAAAGCTATCGATGATCAGAATGTCAACTTCCGGATAGGCTAATTCAGTACCGGAGATACCATTCTCTGCAAGCCAAACAGAGACGGCAACCTCCTTCTTGCTCTCATTAATGGATCGGCCTATTCGCACAATAACAGATTCGGCGTTGAGGCGAAATAACGCGTTCTCTCCGATTCGGATCAGTTGGCTTGCATCGGGATCAATTCCAAGTTGCTGGCAAGCGGCGACCATCACGCCATGCGCCGTGTTGGGGTCCAAGTGCGTCGCGGTCGGCATTTCATCAGGTTACCGGTTGCTCCTCCGGAATCGCGCTCATCAACGGGTACGGGGGCCAGTGACGGCTACTAGCCGTTTGCCAGACAAGGGGGGCACACAAGCACGAGCCGTGTGCCCCCCTTGTGCCCCGATACCCCCCAGATCTGGCCTGCCGCTCTCCCCATGTTCGCGAGTGTCCTTGTACACGAGCGGTTTTCGCTCGACACGCAACGAAGGGAGCGAGAGGGATGGTTAGTTCCAGGAAGCGCGCAGGCGCTGTGAAGACAAAGGTGGTGTTGATACCTCTCTCCGAAGGGGGAGAGCTTGTCCACTACCACCCAAAGACACTGCGGCGCTGGATTTCCAAGGGGTGGTTAACCGGATACACGGTTGCGGGCAGCAACCACCTCCGGATTGATCGCGATGAACTCTTGGGGTTGGTCCGCCGAGTCCCGGCGGCAACACGGTTGTCTTCCGGTCCGCTGCCGATTGCCCCCGTGGACGGTGCGGCATGATCCGGGGCTCGTTTTTGCTGCTCGCAGCCGTTCTGGCGATCGGGATCTTCGTGCCCCAGGTGGCCATCCTGCTCTTGGTCGTGATCCTTTTGCTTGGTCTCGTAGGCATCGTCTGGACCTACCGGGGTCCGTTCGACCGCCGTCGGCGGGGTGGTCGGCGATGAACGACTACTTGATGTTCGGTTACCGCGACCGTGACCGGGCGGCCGTGCGGGTTTCCCCGATGGCGGCGGCGGTGTTGTTCGTGCTGGCTCTGGTGTTCGTGTCGGGCCTGTATCTGGGTGTGCTGCTGTTCGGTACTCGGGAGGCGTCGCCGACCACTGTGGTGACGTGCCCCGCGCCGGGGACGCAGCAGGTGGCGGTGTGGCCGAAGGACTGCCCGCGCGAGGCGGTGAGCCATGACTGACCCGGAGATTCGGTTGCAGGCGTGGGAGACCCGGCTCTCGGAGTTCACCGCGCAGCAGTACGGGCTGTCGTTCGACACGCTGATCAAGGCCATCGGCAAGCGGCCGCGGGATGCCTACCGGTTCGCATCACGGTTGAAGAAGCTCGGGCACGCAGAAGTGGCTCGGGTCGACTACGGGTCGCCGGGACCGTGGCGGAACTCGTCGATATTCGACGAGGCGGGGACCGTCCCGCATGGCCCGCTGTGGCTGGCGCTGACCCGTGAAATCAACTGGGGTTACCTGGAATTTGATCCGGGGGACTGGCGGCCGAAGCCGTCGACGGCGGCGCATCTGACCGCGGTCACGGAATTGCGGCTGGCGCTGACCGGGTTGGAGACCGATCCGGCGGCGTGGACGAGTGAGCGGCTGTTGCGGCGCTGGCTCAAGACCGACACCGGACGCCCCGAGGGCCACATTCACGATGCCTGGTTCCGGGACTTCACCGACCCGGACAAGGTGTGGGCGATCGAGGTGGAACTGTCGCGCAAGTTCGGCGACGGCCGCCTCCAGCGCACCATGACCGCCGCCTTGGACATCGCCGAGCGCAACGACTTGGCCGGCGTTCTGTACTTCGTCCGCGGGGACAGCGTTCGCAAGGCCGTGAAGGGCGTCTCCACCCGGATCGCGCACCAACGCAATCTCGATCACCTTCCGAACTTCGAAATCCATGACCTCGATGCCACTTTGGCGCGCAAGGGGGTGCGCTGACATGAACATTTCCATCAACCCCGCGCGGCTGGACCTGTTCCGCACGGGACCGGCGAACTGGGAAAAAGCCAAGCCGCTCAACCTCTGGGCGCTACCCGCCGACGAGATCCGCACCACGCTGGAGGCCCTTCTCGATCGGCCGCAGTCCTCCGGTGAGGAGGGACAGTCATGACCGAATGTGTCCCGTTGATCACCCCGCAGGACTGCGGCACCACGCCCGTCGCGCCGCCCTCGGTCGCCCCGGTGCCCGAACCGCCTCCGACATCCGATGTCGTGGTGAATTCGGTTGCGCCGCAAACACCTTCGCCAGACAAGTTTGAGAACTCCACCTTGCCCAATGGGTGGCATGCCCCGAACTGGCAGCTGCACATCTCCAGCGTGACCGATGTGCTGGCCTGGCTGGGCACGCTGCTACTCGGACTCGGTTTCCTGGTCGGCCTGGCGGTGGCAATGGTGTGGGTAGCGCACTGGCGGCGCTGGGATGCCCGCCAGGTTCGTAACTACGCCCTCGGTGCACTGGTCCTGCCGCTCGGGGCCATGGCCGTCGCGAATTCCTGGTTTGCCGCCCCAGCGCTGTGGTGGCAGGGCACCCAGGTGTTCGCGCACTCGGGTCCCGGGTCCGGGGCCATGGTGGCGATGACCGCGGGCTGCCTGCCGCTGGCATGGGGTGCCGCCGCGGTGTATCGATCGCGGTTCCTGTCCCGGCTGGGCACCGAAGGTGTGGACGCGCCGTGGAAG
Organism: Nocardia seriolae NBRC 15557; assembly: GCF_007990715.1. Lineage (GTDB taxonomy): Bacteria > Actinomycetota > Actinomycetes > Mycobacteriales > Mycobacteriaceae > Nocardia > Nocardia seriolae. The sequence continues at coordinate 2,976 of NZ_BJWY01000186.1, forward strand.
ACCCGGCGACTATTGCGTCGCCAGCAGCACGGGCAGGCCGCGGCCGCGCGCCGGGCTGCGAAGTACGGTGCGCCGCTGACCACGGGGTGGTTGAAGAACCGTGTGGTGTTGGGGCCGTTGTCGGAGAAGACCGACGCGACGCAGCCGACCACGATCACGCAGCTGGTGTCGAAGCGGTCGGCGAAGTTGGAGATTCCGATCGAGAACCTCGGGCACATGATCGTGCTGGGCAAGTCGCAGATGGCGGGCAAGACCACCATGCAGGTCCGGCTCGGCACCGCCCTGTACGAGGCGTACTGGCACCGCTACGTGCGTACCGGGGAGAAACGTCCGCTGCTGATCAATCTGGATTGCAAGGGCGGCAAGGCCGGGTTGGCGACGGGCCGCCAGGTGGTCAAGATCGCACACCGCCTTGGGGTCCAGCCTTCGCGGATTGCGTTGTGGCCTATCACGAGCCGGTTCGACATCTGGGACATGGACGAGGACGACCAGACCGCGACCCTCGAATCGATGATCAACCCGGTGCAGGCCACTGACGCGGGCGCGGAGCACTTCAAGCAGAACCGCATCCGAGTGGTGCAGTTGGCGACGAAGGCCCCGGGCGGGAAGTCCAAGAGTCGAGACGATTTCCTGCAGCGGCTCACCGTGGACTGGCTGACCAAGGCGTATGCAGGCAACCCGGCGATTCTGGCGGAGATCGCAGATCTTCAGCAGAACAAGCCGCCCGCGATCGGGGATGTGGCGGGCAAGTTCCGCAACATCTTCAACGCGATCGGCGAGGGCTTCGACGGCGGTCGGCCCCTGGATTCCTTCGATGTCATCTATGCCACCGTGCCCGGCACTGTCCGCGGGGAGTATGCCCGTGCGCAGGTCGCGGCGATCACGACGCTGATCTCGCAGTTCGCGTGCAGTGATCATGACCGGCAGATCATTTTGATCATCGATGAGATGTCGGCGGTGTCGGACAAGACCGGCGGCATCAACCAATTCACCATCGCCGAACGGCTTTTGGGCATGGGCGTGATCGGGATCTTCTCCGCCCAGAACCAATACGGGCTCGGGCAGACCCAGGATGAGCGCCGCCGTCTGATGGAGGCATGCCCCTCGGGTGCTCTGCTGATGAATCTCGAAGGCGCGGGCAAGGTCTCGGAGGTTTTCGGGACGCGTCCGGTTACCGAGAACTCGCGGCATTCCAAGGGCGGCAAGGTCGGCGACGAAGGCACCCTGGGCAACCGGGAAACCTTCTTCATCGACCCGAACCGGCTCGCCGAATTCAAACGCGGAGACGTGGTGTGGGTGCACGCGCTCAAAGCCCAATGGGGGCACGTGGTCCCAGTCGAGTTGGACGAGATCACCGAACTTCCGGCCGACCCGTTCCCGGAGCGCTGGGCCACCACGCAGCCGCGGGTTCCGCTGCGCGCGGTGCGGGATCTGGATTCCGGGCGTGCCCGCCGCGCCGATTTCGGTGGCGATGGTGAGGGCGGTGAGGTCGCATGACCGATTACCTGCGCCCGATGGCCGCCTACGTGGCCACCCGGACCGGCCACCGTCGCCCCGGTGATGGTCACCTCGGACAGGCCAGCGCGGACCGCGTGACCGCCCCGGACAGGCGGGCGGACACCACCGAGGACACCCCGGACAACGGGGCGGACAGGGGGCGGACACGATGACCAAACACACCGACAAGCCCCGCGGCCACCGAGTGGCCCAGGCCGGATTCGTCTTCGGGTCGCTGACCTCGGTGGCCACCAATGTCCTGCACACCTATCTGCCCACTGTCCACATGCCGTCGGGGCTGGCGCTGGTGATCGCGGCCCGCATCGGGTCCGCAGTCTGGCCGCTCGGGCTGCTGCTCAGCATCGAAGTCCTGGCACGTGTGGCATGGCGACGTGGCGGGCTGTGGGCGCTGGCGCGGTTCGGCGGGGCGGGCACGGTGGCACTCGGGTCGGCGGTGATCTCCTACAGCCACGTCCGAGATGTGCTGTTGGCCTGGGGATACGGACATCCGGCCGCTGAGTTCGGGCCGCTGACGCTCGACGGGTTGATGGTGGTGTGCGGGTTCGCACTGCTGTCGCTCACCCCCTCCGAGACAGACGCCCCGAAGGTCCAAGCCGAATCGAGCGCGCACCGAGTACGCCCGGAATCCCTTGCGGTGCGAGAGATTCCCCTGGCGACTCAAATCGAAGCGATCGGCGAACCTGTCCTCCCGGCTCCCCACGGTGTGGCGCTGGTGTCCGGACAGGCGGACACCACGGTCAACGGGGTGGACAGCACCGAGGACAACGAGGCGGACACCCGTCGCCAGCGAGCGCGGGAGTTACACGCCCAGAACTGGAGTCATGGCCGCATCGCCGCCGAACTCGGAGTCAGCAAGCGCACTGTCCGCCGCTACGTGTCCCCCGGGGCGGACACCGATCCGGCCACCGGTGGCCACGCGGACACCGGCGAGGACACCCGGGCGGACACCTCAGATCTGGCGGAAGCCGGGAGCGCGCTTCCCGCGGAGTGGCTGACCGGCATCGACACCAATCACCACGACAACCACGAAGGAGTTCCGGCATGAGCACCAACAACAACGGCAAGGGCATCGATTGGGACGGCGAGCTGCAAATGCTCATGGAGTCCTCCGGCATCAAACTCGCCGAACTCGTCCGCCCGAAATGGACTGTGCGAGTCCGCCGCCGAATTCTCGGAGCCCGCGCCTTCATGGTCGCGATCGTGATCGCGGGCGTGCTGATGTGGGTGACCGCAGCGTCGGGGGCACCCGAGGCGGCCGTGGTCCCGGTGCTGGTGTGGCTGGCGGGCTGGGTTGGGTACGGCGTGTGGATCAGCCTGGGCCGCCCGGACTGGAGCATCTCCGCGCATACCGTCCGCGATCTCGGCACCGCCGGATTCCAGGCCACCTCGCGCTTCTACTTCGCTCGTTCCCGCCCAGTCCGCGCTCGCTGGCGGGCCTGGCGTATCGCTCGCACCCGTGATCGCGCCGTCGTCGACGCGGCCACGGCCTGATCCAGAAATTCCAGTGAAAGGAATGAAATCCCATGTCCGGTAACGAGGTGGACGAAGCCGCCCGCAATTGGCCGCAAGTCTTCGCGCTGATCATGCAACTGTTGCAGCGCATTCAGCACGCCAGCGCCGATGGATCGATTCGCCTGTCCCGCACCGACTACAAGCAATTCGTCACCGAGCTGCGCGACGCCCAGAAGACGCTGAACCACGAGATCACCAACACCCGGGCGTGGTATCAGGCCCGCACCGAGGACTACCAACGCGAATCGGCCGCCGCCAAGGCCCGCGCCGTGGCCGGCACTTCCCCCGAGGAACAGGCCAAGGCGACTGCCTACCTGGCCGGGCTGCGCGCCAGCATCGAGCACACCATCCACGACACCGTGCTCACCGCAGAACAACGCGGCCAAGTCATCCAGGCCATCGATGCCGTCGACAGCGAGCCGGAAAAACCGCTAGCGCGCAACGTGTTCGAACCCGTCAGCGGGAAAGCCGCAGTGCAGGCTCGGTATACGGCGGCGGCCAGTGAACAGAAGGTGGCCGAGCATCGCGAACGGCTCACCCAGACGACGACGGCGACCGCCGAACCGGTGAATGCGGAGATCACGAAACTGCGGCAGGAGAACACGCGCCGGTTCGACGATCTCGCCGGACGCCTGGACGCCCTCGAAGAGCGCATCAACAAGCTGATCCCGCAACAGACCGCGAACGCCGAGGCCACCAACGGCCACGGTCCGGCCCGCAACGGCCACAAGGCCCGCCAGCAGGCCCAACAGCAGGCCGAAAGCCACCAGGGCGGCGGCGCAGCCCAGCAGGCCGAAGCCGCAGCGCCGGGCGGCCCTGCCGCACAGGCTGAGGCCGAGTCCGAGCAGCCGAGCGGGGAGCAGCGGACCGCGGCCGAGCGAATCGCCGAGGCGTGGAACGAGGCGTCGGCCAAGCCCGAGGCCGAGGCCGCGCAGATGCAGGCCGAGGCGTGACCCGAAATGACTGTGCCCCATGGATTTTTCAACAACAACACAGAAAGGAGCAGTCAATACGACAGCTGAACGCCCGTGATGCCTTGGCATCACACCTATGAGGCTTGGACAACCTCACCGAGCCAATGTCTCGGAAACCGAATTATTTCAACAACTTTCAGGAGAATCTGAAATGTCTGGAGAGACGACTCTCACCATCATCGGCAACCTGACCGCCGACCCGACCATCCGTTTCATGAACGACACGGGTGACGCGGTGGTCAATTTCACGGTCGCTTCCACCCCGCGGGTCTTCGATTCGAAGTCCAAGCAGTGGAAGGACGGCAACCCGGTGTTCATGCGCTGCACCCAGTGGCGCGAGGCCGGGCAGAACGTCAGCGATTCCCTGTCCAAGGGAGATCGGGTCATCGTGGTCGGCAAGTTGCAGCAACGCGAATACACCGACCGCGACGGCGTCAAGCGCCAGGTCATGGAAGTGGTGGCCGACGAGGTAGGAGCGTCACTGAAGTACCACGTGGCGCGGCCGATCCGGAACAAGGCCCGCAAGAACAGCGGTCAGTCTTCTACCGGTTCGGGCGGGCGTGGCCACGGTGTCAGCGATGACCCGTATGCCGCGGCCGCGCCGGAAGACGAGTCCGAGGGGGTGCCGTTCTGATGGCGTGCATGGAAAGCCGAACCGGAACCAATGAAGGCCACGCAGCGATCATCGTCCGCTGGCATGGTGCCGAAACCAAGGTGATCTTTGAGTCCACCGAGGTCGGGCCGCGCATCGAAGTCGCTTGGATGGCCGCGGCTGAATCGGGGGTCCGGGTGTTTCTCGACTTTGCGGAAGCCGAACTGCTCGCCGACACCGTGAAATTCCTCGTGGCCCGCGTGACGCGTCGCGGCGATTTCGACGGCGACTTGGTGCCGCCGGACTGGGCACAGGGGCCGTTCTGATGAGCAACCCCTTGTGCCACAACACCATTCACCACTTCATCCAGAAGGGAATCTGATCATGTCCTACATCATCACCGAAGGCTCGACCGCCGTCGAACACCGCAGCGGTCATGGCCACATGCAACTGCACTGGCATCAGATGCCGTTGCCGACGGTGCGGCCCCTGGAGGAGGACTCAAGTCTCGGGGATATCGAGATTCGCTGGCGGGCCGAGATTTCCGATGGGGTGAAGGCGCATCTGAATCTCGAGGAAGCACGAGCCCTGCGGCAAATGCTGGACGAAGCCATCGTCCATGTCATGGCCCGCGGTGGTGCGGTGGCTTACCGGACCGGCGACGACAACGGCGTCGTTGGCCTCGGGACCGTCAAAGGCGACGGAACCGGGACCGTGCCGGAATGGGTGAGCGAAGCCCGCGAGAACGGTTATCCGTCCCCGCGGGAAGCCCTCGGCATCTCCGAGTCGGGGGAGGCGTCGCGATGAGCCTCAAGGTATGGATGCAGGTCTCGTCCAGGAGCGCCTACAGCGACGAGGAGCTCGAGGTCCGCTATTCCAACGCCACCGACGTGATCGTGGTGTCGGTTGGCTCCGGTCACCTGTTCATGGAGTTGCCGATCGCGGAGGAACTCTTCGAGAAGCTGCGCGAGGCGCTGCAGACCGGTGCGCTCGCCCAGGCTGTCAGCTCTGGTTCCGGAGTGTGGCTCTCGGCAATGGAATTCGTTCCTGCCGAGGACGTTTCGGACCTTCAGCAGAAGGTGGTGGCGTGATGGACGCGGCATACAAGGCCCGCTGCACCAAGGAAATCGCGGCCATGGCGGCCACGATGAAGGACGACGGCAGCATGCATTTGGCCTATATCCATGGCCAGGCGCATGGTTCCATGATCGCCGACCTTCCCGGTGATCTCGCCAGCCGCGTGCTGACCGTGATCTCGGAGGTGTTGCTCGAAGCCGAGCAGCGCGGGGCTGTCAGGACCGGTCGGCACCGATTCGATGACTTCTCCACCACTGCCAATGGTGAGGAGGTGTCGCGATGATCCGCAATCTGTTGCACCGATTGCACGGTCGCGGCGGCCGCGGTGCGTTGCTTCGGGTTCCGGTGTGCCTGATGTTCTCGGCACATTACGAACGCGACAACGATCTCGTGATCTTCGGATTTCGAGACGCGCACACCGGTGACGGTCCGGCGTTGGAGTTGGCGTTGTGGCAGGCGGTCAGCCTGCGTGACATTCTCGACGCCGCGATCAGCGACGCCGTGATGATCGGCAACGCCGCCGATGGGCAGGAGGGGCCGCGATGAGCGGATACCTCTACCTGCGCACCGAACCGCGGCTGTGGACGGTCGGGCACTACACGCCGGACGGCGAGTGGATTCCCGAATCCGACCACGGCAGCAGTACCGCTGCGGCCGAACGGGTTTCGGTTCTCAACGGTGGTGTCAGCGCCGTGGATGTGGCCGAGCTGATCAAGGAGCGTGACGATCTCAAGGACCAGTGCAAGGAACTGCTCGATCAGGTGCAGTGCTTGCAATGGGACCTCGGAGCGCTCCAGCAGCAGCACGACCTCTGCCCGCAGCTGCCAGTCACTGGGAGGGCGTGATGGACCCGAATGCCGCTCTGTCCGAGATCAGGTCACTGGTCAAGCGGTACAGCGAGATTCAGGTGTGGGACGTTCACGACCTGCGGGACGTGGTCGACATCCTGATTGAACTCACTGGCCATTTCGATGGGTTGGATCAGTGGCTGTCGCAAGGCGGCTTCCTGCCCAAGGAATGGGAGTGGGCGCACTCCACCGCGGGGAGGGCGTGATGGACCCCAACATCACGTTGCGTGAGATCCGCAGACTCGTTCACGGGTATGTGGAGCTTCGCGAATACGCGCCCGACCGCTACACCAAGGTCAACGGTTTGCTGTTCTGCCTGACCGAATCGGTGACCGACCTCGATCGGTGGCTGCGCCGCGGTGGGATCTTGCCTCGCGACTGGGCCACCACTTCCAGGACAGTGCCGACCGCGACGGCTGAGATTCAGGTCATCGACCGGACGGCGCTGTCGGCGGTGATCGGGACCGCGCTGGAGTACCTGCGTGAGGTCGGGGTGATCGTCGGTGACATCGATGTCGCAGACGAGCACATCGTGTCGGCGATCCAGGCCCGGTGGACAATGTTGTCCGCCCGTTCGGAGGTCTCGGCATGATCGAGTACCTCGACGAAAAGTGCTGCGGCCAACCGATGGTGAAGATTCCGGCTCGCCCGGCGGATGCACCGTTCGAGTACCTCATGCACTGCTACGAGTGTGGTCACTACGAACCGTGGGATGTCGACGAGGACCCCACGACTGGTGACGGCCAACCCGCGGGAGGACCGGCCGTGCGCGGCTCGGGATACCAGTGGTGCGGCTGCCGGGACTGCTTCGACACCGTGGTCGGAACAGTCGGCACGCTGACGCTGTGCGATGGCTGCGCAGAGGCGGGGTGCGAGATCCAGGACGGCGAGTGCCAGCGAGAAGACGCCTACGGAAACTGAGGTGTCCGATCATGGCCAAAACCGCCAAACCAATGAGTCAGCGGACACAGCTGCGGCTCGGGCGGGAGATCCAGGAACAGTACGACCATGGGGCCAGCTGGGCCGCGATCGCCGTGGACTTCGATCTATCGATGAACAAGGTGAAGCAGCTCGCGAAGCTCTACCGGGAGGACTGTGATCGGAGAGCCCACCAGAACCAGTTGACCCTGTTCCGCTGACCACTCCAGACACAACTGAATATC
>NZ_BJWY01000187.1 GCF_007990715.1 Nocardia seriolae NBRC 15557
GTATTAGGCCAGGAGCCCGCGCCCGCGTCGCGCGCCGACACCAGGGTCACCGGCTGCGGCCAGGCGATGGCCAGCTCCGGGTCGTCGTAGGCGACGCCGAGATCCTCGGACGGATCGTGCGGGCGGTCGATGCGGTAGCAGACGTCGGCCACCTCGGTCAGCGCCTGGAAGCCGTGCAGGAAGCCCGGCGGGACGTAGAGGTGCCGGAAGTCGTTGTCGTCCAGCAGGAAGGCCTGCTGTCGGCCGAAGGTCGGCGAGTCCGGGCGGATGTCGACGAGCACGTCGTGGACCGCGCCGTGCGCGCACCGCACCAGCTTGGCCTCGCCGCGCCCGGAGCGGCCGTGCATGCCGCGCACCACTCCGAGGTGCGAGCGCGACTGCGAGTCCTGCACGAATCCCGCCGACAGGCCCGGGGTGCCCAGGTGGGCGTCGAACTCCTCGGCGTCGAAGGTCCGGGTGAACAGGCCGCGGTCGTCGCGGTACGGCTGCGGGGTCAGCAGCAGGACGTCGGCGAGGTCGGTCGATTCGATGCGCACCGGGTCATCGTGCCATGAGCGGGGAGCCGATGTACGGGTGTCGCGGCTGCGGGCTGGGGCCGCTGGTGCGGGTGCTGGATCTCGGAAAAATGCCTGCGGCGGATGACTTTCCGCGGCTGAACTCGGCGGTCGGGGCGGTCGAGGCGGCGCATCCGCTGGCCATGGACCTGTGCGCCATGTGCGGGCTGGCGCAGCTGGCCGAGGACGATACGGTCACCGCGGAGCCGCGCGGCGTGGAGCCGCAGGCGCTGCGGGATCAGGCGGAGGACGCGGTGTCGCGGGTGGCGGCGGCCGGGTGGCTGCCCGGCGGCGGCACGGTGCGGGAGTTCGGCTCCCCGCACGGCGGCAGCTGGCTGCCGTTGCTGACCGAGCGCGGCTACACCGTGACCGAGCAGCCCGCCGACGTGGTGATCGACTGTTTCGGCATCATGCACGAGCCCCATCAGCGGGTGGCGTTCGCGCAGCGTGCGGCCGCGGTCGCGCCGGGCGGGGTGCTGCTGTTGCAGTTCCATTCGCTGCACACCATCGTGCGTCAAGGGCAGTGGAATGCCCTGCGGCACGGGCATTTCGCCTACTATTCGACGGCGGCGCTGCAGGAGCTGCTGCGGGGCGCGGGTCTGGTGGCGGTGCGGGCCTGGGCCTTCACGCTCTACGGCGGCACGGTGCTGGTGGCGGCGGTGCACGCGCCCGCCGACGCCGATCCGTCCATCGCGGCGCTGCGCGCGAGCGAGGCGGCGGTCGCCGATCCGGCGGTGGTGCGCGGGCTCCAGCATGCCGCGGACCGGCAGGCGCAGGCGCTGCGCCGCTGGCTGGAGTCCGAAAAGTCGTCCGGCAGGACGGTTTACGCCTACGGCGCGGCCTCGCGGGCGGTGGCGCTGCTGCATCTGGCGGGCGCGCATCGCGGCCTGCTGGCGGGGGTCGCCGACGCCTCGCCCGCCAAACAGGGCCGCCGCATGCCCGGTACCGACATCCCGATCCTGGCTCCGGCCGAACTGGTCGCCGCACAACCGGATCGGGTGCTGTTGACACTGCCCGATCTGCTACGTGAGGTTTCCGCGCGGTGGCCCGAGCTGGACGGAAGGTGGGTGATCGACGTGCCCGAATCGCCATGAGAGCCAGCGGAGTTCACCCGTTTGGGTTACTCTCCGCGTGCGGTCGGTCTTCGGCCACGGGGGGACGGGGGACGGACACCCGCGTTCCAGCATTATTGGGGAATCATCGAGCACGCGTAGGTATTACGCATCTGTACCTGATGAGGGAATGGGAAATATCATGCGCAACAACACGACTGCGCTCTCGCGCACCGCGGTGGTCGCGGTTGCCGGAACCATCGGTCTCGCCCTGAGCGGCGGCACCGGCATCGCCGCGGTCGACGGCGACAACTCGATCGTCGATCAGCAGGGCCGCACGGTCGAGGCCATGTCCGCCGACACCAGAATCGATTTCGTTCCACCCCTGGACGGCAATCCGCTCACCCGCGAGTGGTTCCACAGCGGCAAGGCCTGCTTCCAGGTGACGCTGCCCGCGGGCGATCCGTGGACCGGGCACATCACCATGGGCTACCAGGTCGGCTACCCGGCCACCCTGTCCGGCAAGATCTCCTTCCAGTACCAGACCCCGGGCCTGGAGCTCGAGATCGGCAAGGACGGCCCGAAGGCCGATATCTACAACCTGATTCCGACCCTGGGCATTCAGCTCGACGTCGGCTTCGGCCCCGGCATCCAGTCCGTCGACGTGGCGGGCGGCGATGTGTCCGGCAGTGACGGCTGCATCATGATCTCGGGCTTCCACGGCACCGTCACCGGCGTCCTGGGCACCACCACCATCCGCCCGTTCGTGCGCCTGGTGAGCAGCAGCGGCGACACCGTCGTCGCCTACGGCCCGCTGGCCCGCAACTGAAACCCCGTTTCCGGGCGGCCCCGCGCCTCGGGGCCGCCCGGAACCGTGTCACCGGGGTTCCGCGAGAACCGTTGCGGTGCAACGCCCCCGGAGAGTGACCGTCTCCGCGTCACACCAGCGCCCAGCCGCCGCTCGGTGCTATAGCGCGGCGCGGCGGAGGGCGGTGGCTACGGTGCGGGCGCAAACTCGTTCGGCGGCGGCGCGGGCCAGGCGCCAGTCGCCGCCCAGCACCGCGCCGCGGCCGACGTATTGCGGGTATTCCGCGCCGAGGCGGTGGTGGAAGCGCAGCATTTCGGTCAGGGTGGTGACCGTTGCGGGGTCGCGGGACCGGTCGAAGCTGGAACTGCGCCAGGCGGCGAGGGTTTCGGGCATGCCGTGGAAGTCGCCGAAGGCGCTGACGCGGGCGAACAGGTCCAGGCTCATCGGGGTGCCCAGGTCGCCACGGAAGCCGCCGACACGTTCGAAATCCTGGCGGCGGAAGAGCGCGGCGGCGGTCGGGCCGAAGTCGGCGGGGCCCTGGTGCACGATGGCGCGCATGAGGGCGCGGGCGTCGCGACGGCCCAGCAGGCCGGGCAGCCCGAGGTCGGTGTCCCGCACGACCCCGTCGGCGGCGATGACCTGGAATTTGGCCGCGCACAGCGCGATGCCGTTGTCGCCCATGACTTCCAGCTGCCTGTCCAGCGCGCCGGGGAGCAGGAGGTCACCGGCGCACACCAGTTTGACGAAGCGTCCGATGGCCAGCGAGACCGCCTTGTTCCAGTTCTCGCCGACGGGCAGCGCCTCGACGTTGCGGTGCACGCGCAACCGCTTGTCGTCGAAGGATTTCGCGATGGCGGCGGTGTCGTCGGTGCTGGCATTGTCCAGCACGATCACCTCGGCCTCGGTGTCCTGGGCGAGGATCGAGCGCAGGGTGGGCTCCAGGGTCCGCTCGCAATCACGGGCCGGGACGCACACCGAAAGGTTCTTCATCGTTCCCCCTGAAGTGGTTCGGCACGTTCACCGGGCAGGCCCGCACCTCCCGCCACCAGCCCGTACACTCGATCCAGGCCCGCGCGTGCGGCATCGATCTGCTCAACTGCCCGCTGCTGCAGCGTATCCCGCAGTTCCGGCGCGGACTCCCACAACTGCCGAACCGCACGTGTCAGTTCGGCATCGAGGTTGTCGGCGTCGAGATGCACGATCCGCAGCCCGGCCTCGCCGGTGCCGGCGTCGAACATGTCGGCCAACCCGTAGAACTTGTCGTCGTAGTAGCGCGAGGCCGTTACGGCCACGGCCGGAATGCCCTGGGAGAGGGCGAATACCGCGAGGTGGTAGGCGCTGGTCACCAGCACCCGGCAGCGCGAGACCTGACGCGCCACCTCCTGCGCGGTGCCCGCGCGGCCGACGGCCGGGCGGACCCGGTCCGCGCCCGCCAGCAGCGGCAGGGTGTGGCGGCGGTCCTCGTCGGCGGATTCGGAGAGGATGAGCGGGGCCAGCGCGGCGTTCAGGTCCGCGGACTCGCGGCGCACCACGGTGCCGATGGCGTCCCGGGCTGCGTCGCTGACCTTGGCGGAGTCCGAAATGCGCAGGCACAGACCGAGATCGGTGCCGATGCCGGGCCGCCGCAGCCGGTAGGCGAACTCGACCGCGTCGTCACCGGTGACCACGATCCGCTCCGCGGGCACGCCGAGTTCGGCCAGCAGTTCGGGGCCTCGCAGGCGCTCGCGCACGGCGATGAGATCCACGCCCGGGAGCACCTCGGCGGCGCGGCGCAGCAGTTCGGGATCGCGGATGGGGCCCAGGCCCTGGCCGATCATGACATTCGGAACACCGTGGCGCCGAGCGGCTTCCAGCAGGTTCAGCGTGCGGTGCGCCCGGTGCCGGTCGACATCGCTGAGGTAGCCGCCGCCCAGCGCGATGACCAGGTTCGAATCGGCGAGCGCGGCGGGCACCGGTGGCAGGCCCGGTACGCCGGTGGGTTCGAGTTCGCCGCTGATGAGCTGGTGCACCTGCTTGCGCGCCCAGTTCTTCACACCGCACAGGTGGTGCAGGGGCACTTCGGTGCCCGCCCGCCAGTGCACGGCGGCCGGACCGAGCAGGTGGATTCCGGCCTGTTCGTCCAGCAGGCCCGCGAGACCGCCTCTGCCCCAGTGCCCGCCGCTGTGCGCGACCACCGGTTCGGCCTGCGGCAGGACGCCGCACAGAATCCGGGGTTCGTCGGTGAGCATGCCGATGCGGGCCTGCGGCCATTGCGCCCGCAGGCGTTCGACCGTCATCACCATCATGGCGATGTCGCCACGGTTGTGCAGCCGGTATTCGCCGTTGTCGACGAGCACCCGCATTCTCCCGGCACTGTCCCCCGCGCCAGAGTTCCCCACGCTCGATTTCCTTCCGACGCCGCGGCCCGAGCAGTCCGGGGCGAATCTATCGCACGACCAGTCCCCGGCGCTAGATGATCAATTGGCACGCGACCAGCGAATTCGGCTCGCTTACAAGATCATCGGGGGTTGCCGGGGATACGCTCAGTTCCCGAACAGTGACACCGGCGTCTTGCTGCACAGCCAGCGACCGTTCACATAATCCATGGACAGCGGCATGCTCAGAGTGCGCTGATTGGCGTCCTTACCGTTCACGGTGTCGACCAGATCGAAGGTCCCGTTGAGGTCGTAGTGGGTGCCGCTGCCGGAAGAGACGGTGCATTTCCCACCGGTGGAGCGCGTGGGCGTGCCTGCTTCCAGCAATAGCCGCAGGCTCGGCAACAGCGTCTTCGCCTCGCTCTTCCAGCTTCCGGTCGCCCCGTCCTCCACCTTGGCCTGCCAGGCGTCGCCATTGCTGTAGTCGTAGGTGTTGATCAGCTGCCCGTAATCGCAGGCGGCCTTGATGGCGGCGGCCTGGGAAGCGTCGCTCGCAACCGGCGGCTGGGCGATCGAGCGATCGCTGGAATGGGAGCCGAAATTGATTGCGCCGGTGCCGAATCCGACGCCGACTCCGGCGACCGTGACAAGCGCCAGGGCGCAGGCGGCGATCAACCCTTTACGCCCGCGCCGCGCCGGAGCCGGAACCGACGGGACCGGAGCGGGCTGCGCCGACCGAGTCGGCGCGGCATCGACGGAATGCGGGCCGCTCCCGGCCGACGGCGGGTACCGCAGTGGCGGCGCGGCGAAGTGGCCCGGCCCGGAATTCATTTCGGTCGGTGCCGAGGTGAATCCCGGCCGCGCGCCGGTACGGGGCGAGCCTCCGGCGACCTGCGTGGGCACACTGGGTTTGGTGGTGTCGCCGGTGAATCTGCTCGGATCCAGCCCCCAGTACGAGCTCGACCCACCGGCGTGCAGCGGCCCGCTGATCGGCTGGGCGGGCCCGCTCTGCCGGGACCACGGCCCCGATGCTCCGGCGGACGTAGTGAGCGCCTGCGCGGCCGCGGCCGCCAATTCGCCACAGCTGCCGAACCGTAGCTCCCGATCCTTGGCCAGCGCACGCTCGATGACCTGATCGAAACCCGCGGGCACGCCGGGATTCACCAGGCTCGGCCGTGGAATCGCGCCGCCCAGATGCGCGGCCACCAACTGCGCCGTCGTCTCGCCCGGGTACGGCAGCCGACCGGTGAGCATGTGGAACAGCGTGCATCCCAGGGCGTACACATCCGCCCGATGGTCGTTGTCGGTCCGCATCTCGAACTGTTCGGGCGCGGCGTACTGGAAGCTGGCGTACATCTCCCCGGTCCGCGTCAGCGCCCCGGTCTGGTCCACCGCCTTCGCGATCCCGAAGTCCGCCAGATAGACCCGCTGTTCGGGCCCCCACTCCAGCAGGATGTTGGCCGGTTTCACATCCCGGTGCAGCACTCCGGCCCGGTGCGCGTGATCCAGTGCCCGCGCCGTCTCCCCGATGATCCGCACCGTGTGATCGGCCCGGATCGCCCCATCCCGCAACACCGCCGCTACATCGGTCCCCTCGACATACTGCATGGCCATCCACAGCCGATGCTCGTCGTTCCCCCGCGCGTACACCGCGACGATATTCGGATGCGACAGCCGCGCCGCGGTATCGGCCTCCCGCAGAAACCGCGCCCGCACCTCCTCGTCATCGGCCTTCCCGGAAGCCAGCAACTTCAGCGCGACCGGCCGCGGCAGATCCCGGTCCCGGGCGAGATACACCTCTCCCATCCCACCCACGCCGAGCAGCCGCTCCACGGTGTACCCCGCAAAAACCTGCCCCTGCGCAAGTGTCCGCCCCACAGCCGCCTACCTCCACCACGTCATGCTCGCCGCCCACCGTAACCCAGATCCCTCCCAGCAGCGTCGGCGTTATCCGGTGGCACGGCACGGGGTTCCGCGACACCGGGCGGGGGCAGGGTGAGGGTGTGTTCGGTGTGAACCACACCCGCGAATCGCACGTATTCCTCAACGATGAGGTAGCTGATTCGGTCGAATGGCTCATCATGCCGGTGCGGAGGGTAGGACAATTTCTCCGAGACGTGGTTGTTGGCCGCGTATCCCACGAGCGGCTGCCGTCGACCGGGGAGGGGAAATTTCATGATCGATGGATCATGGCGCGCCGGAACGATGTTCGGCCCGTACCGTCTGGACCGATTGATCGGTCGCGGCGGTATGGGCGAGGTGTACGAGGCGTACGACACCGTCAAGGACCGGTCAGTCGCATTGAAAGTATTGACGGAACGGCTGGCCGAGGACCCCCGGTTCCGGCAGCGGTTCCAGCGCGAGGCGCACGTCGCCGCTCGGCTGAAGGAAGCGCACGTCATCCCCATCCACGACTACGGCGAGATCGAGGGACGGCTGTTCCTGGACATGCGCCTGGTCGAGGGAAAGAGCCTGCGCGACATGGTCGAAGACGACGGCCCGCTGCGGCCCGAGCGCGCCGTCGCGATCATCGAGCAGGTCGCCGCCGCGCTCGATGCCGCGCACCGGGACAGCCTCGTGCACCGCGACGTGAAACCCGACAACATCCTGGTCTCCGGCGACGACTTCGTGTACCTCGTCGACTTCGGCATCGCCAACACCATGACGGCCGAGCGGCTGACCACGATCGGCGAGGCGATCGGCTCGTTCTCCTATATGGCCCCGGAACGATTCGCCGACAGCCAGACCACGCCCGCCGCGGACATCTACGCCCTCGCGTGCGTGCTGCACGAAACCCTCACCGGGCTCGAGCCGTTCCACGCGCAAACCGCCGCGCAGCTCATGCACGCCCACCTCTACACTCCCCCGCCCGCGCCGTCGGCGTTACGGCCGGGCCTCCCACCGGCTCTGGACCAGGTGGTCATGCGCGGCATGGCGAAGAACCCGGGCGACCGGTACCCGACGGCGGGCATGCTCGCGGCGGCCGCCAAGGCCGCCCTGGTCCCGGACTCGAAATCGGATCCGACCAGAGTCCTGCCCGCACCGCCCTCCTCGACCTTCCCGCCCGGTCCCCTCGCCGCCCCGATGCCCGCCACCGTGGTTTCGCAGCCCATGCCCGTCGTCTCACAACCGATGCCCGGCGTCTCGCAACCCATGCCTGTCGTCTCGCAACCCTCTGTGTTCACCTCACCGCCGTTCCCCTACACCCCGCCCCCTGCCGCCGCACCACCGCGCCCACCGCGTCGCGGCCGCATATTGCTGATCGCCGGAATCGTCGCCCTGGTCGTCAGTTTGGTTGTCGGCGTGGGCATCTGGCGGCTCTTCTTCTACAAGTCGGGCGGCAACGGCGTCGATGTGAACGCACTCGACGTGGGCAACTACACGACCACGCCGCGGAAGATGACCGGCCAGACCACCAAGGAGGAGGGCCGGGCCATGGCCGCCATGGCGCTCGCGGAGGGCCTGCCCGACCCGTACCAGATCGACAAGGCGCTCGACCACCGGCTGGGCAACGTGCTCTCGAATCCGGGCATGGCCGCGACCGCGATCGCGGGCACCGGCACGCCCCTGACCCAGCCGGTCATGGAGAAGTACGGCATGGTCAGCGCCTACGCGGTCACCGGGGTCACCAAGCGCTACTCCGACTGGATCCACTCCCCCGACGGCAACGCGCTGATCATGGTGATCATGTCGTACCCCAATTCCGACTCGGCCGCGAACGCCGCCAAGGAGATGGAGGCGGTCGACTACGCCGCCAGCGCCGCCAACGTGCGAGTCGACATCCCCAAATTCCCTCAGGCACACGCGCATTACCGCCCGGGCTATGCGTCGATCGGTGCGACATGGTCCTACAACTCGTTCGTCACCTCGGTCATCGCGGTACTCGACAACCCGAACTTCACACCCGCCATGCTCGCCGAACGCGCCGGACAGGTCTTCGCGGCCGAGGCACCGCTGCTGGACAAGGTCGACGACTACGCCGAGGCCGCCCTCACCGTGATCCCCCGCGACCCGGACCAGGTGATCCGCCGCGTCCTGGTCACCGACGAACAGCCGATCTCGGCCACCTACGGCAGCATCGGCCCCCGCGCCGCGTCGCTGTGCGAAGACGCGCAATCACACAAGGACGGTTTGTTCGAGCAGGCCGGAATCGACCGCTGCGCCTTCACCATCGAGGGCGGCGTTCTCCGCACCCGCGACGAAAGCGCGGCCCGCGCCTTCCTCACCGCGGCACGCAAGGCCGACGCCGCCGAATACGTCAAACGCGACATCAAGCCACCGACCGGCCTCCCCACCGCCATCTGCTACGAGCAAAAGGACGCCATCTGGTCCGACGACGCCAATTCCCGCTTCAGTTGCGGCGTGGCATACGGCCGATACGTCGGCTTGGTCGAGAGCAACGACGAACAGGATGTCCTCCGCCGCATCGCCGCCCAGTACACCATCCTGACCAAGAGCTAGCTCCCGAACGCTCCGCCCGCCACACCGGCGGTAAAGGCATCCCACTCACCCGGCGCGAAAACCAGCGCCGGGCCGGTGGGATCCTTGGAGTCACGAACACCGACATTGCCGCCCGGTATGAAGGCGACCTCGACGCACTCCTGTCCCGCCGAGCTGTAACTCGACTTGAACCACCGGGTGTCGTTCGAATCAGCGGTCATTGCCGCACTCCCTTGCTAATTCACGGATCAGGTCTCGGCTCGGTCCCGCTTCCAGGGTGGCACAGCGCACCGTCGCGAATGCCTCACGGTAGGCGACGACCTCGGTCTTGCGCTCGAAATACATAGCGCCAACGAGGTTCTCGGCCACCACGACGGTGGGTTCGGTCAGCCTGCCGTGTACGTCACGGCCGGACTGGTAGATCATGAAGGGCGTCAACGGCGTACCGAGTGGGAGACCGGCCCGGAACGGCAGGACCCGCACGTCGATATTGTCGTGCGTGCTCAGGTCGGCGATGTGGCGAAGCTGGGCAACCATCACATGCCGGTCACCGATCACGGTCCGCAGTGCCGCCTCATGGAGAATGATCACCGCCTCCGCCGGGTGCCGCTGTCGGCGAATCACCTGCTGGCGCTGGGCTCTCAGCTCCAAGCGGCGGTCGATCTCGGTCTCGGAATCGTCCGGGAAATAGCGTCTATCGAGGATGCGAGCATAGGCGGGCGTTTGAATGATCCCAGGGACCACCAGTGGCTGAAAGATACTGATGAGTCGTGCCCCGGCCTCCAGCCCGACGAGCATATTGGACTTGGACGGAATCAGATCGGCATATGCGTGCCACCAAGATTGGGCCGGAGCCTGTTCGGCCAATGCCTTGGCAATTGCGGCGCGGTCGGCATCGAGACCGTAGATATCGCAGAGCCCCAGGACGTCCCGGGTTCGCACCCGCTCCACCAATCCCCGTTCCAACCGGCTGAGCGTGGACTTGTGCCATTCCATCAGTCCGGCGGCCTGATCCACGGTGAGTCCGGATCCCTCTCGCGCCGCACGCAGGAAACGACCGAGTTGTCTACGCGGCAGCGTACTTCCCTTGGCCGCGGTCTCGTCCTCATCTGTCATGTCACTCGCCCCCCGTTGCGTCGGAAATCGAGTCTTGTTGCGGAGCACTCAATCCTACCTAGTGTCC
>NZ_BJWY01000188.1 GCF_007990715.1 Nocardia seriolae NBRC 15557
GCCGTTGCAGTATTAGGTGCCCGCGCTGGTCACGATCGATCCGGGGGAGGAGTTGTCTCTACTGTGAGCGTACTGAGCTTGAATTCGTGTAGTTGCCACCGGGTTTGGTCATGGCGACCGGTTTGTTGTCGGTGTGTCGAGCCGGGGTGAATCCCGGTGCGACGTCGGCGGTTGGGGTGTAGATCGGAAGTTGCCCGCAAATAACGGGTCACGAAAATGTCGGCGTGGCGATGGAGGACGAGCTGGAAAACCGTAGGCAGCCAGGGACTTCGGTCGATCGGACCGCCGTCGCCGTACCTGCTGAGTGATCAACAATTGCGACAGCTGGGTCGGCTGCTCGACGACGGCGCGTCTGTGCACGGGTGGGTCGATGATCCCCGCTGGGCCCTAGCACGCACGTGCGAGCTGGTCGCCGCCCATTTCGGCGTCGGCTACAGCCTCGAGGGCATGTCGCTGCTGCTGCACCGGCTCGGGTTCACCCCGCAGGTGCCCGTCCACCGAGCCGCCGAACGCTACGACGAGGCCGGGGCCACCTGGGCCCGTGAGGACTGAGACGGGGAAAAGGATTGCGGGCGAGGCCGATGCGTGGATCTGTTTCGAGGACGCATCAGGCCAGGGCATCCGCCCTCCCAAGGTCCGCGCCTGGGGGCCGGCGCGGGCACACGCCGGTGATGCGGGTGCCCGGCGGCGACACCGGGCGGGGTCTTACGTCCGCGCGCGCCCACCGAGTTGCGGTTGTCCCCGATCATCGCGGCGACGGTCCTGGTCCTCTCGGTCGTGGCGATCACCGAACGCCTGAACCGTCGGCACGTCGACGTTCGTGGACGTGGGATTCACGGTCGCCGTCGTAACCCTCGATGCGATCGCCGCGTTCTTCGTCGTGCCAAGGCGCGACGGGCTGGAATCCTGGTCGCCGTGGGTCTCACGGCGGCCTGCGCGACACAGGGCACGATGCCGGGTCCGGCGTGGCGAGTGCCGGTGCTCATCGCGATGGCCGGAGTGGGGCTGATCGCGGGCATTTGGAGTCCGTCGCTGCCCGGTGCGGTCGCCCCGGTGGTGACGCTCGCGCACACCGCCACCGTGTGCGGTGGCGGCGGGCAACCGGGTCCAGGCCGCCGCCAGTGCGGCGGTTGCTTTCGTCGCCGGTTATTTGCAGTGCGACGGTTCGTCTGACTTCGGTCCGCAGCCGGGCACCGGCGGTGGGCCTGCTGTTTTGCCGTAGGTGGCCACGGCGCTGTACATGGCGGCAGCGGTCGGCCGGATCTTCGTCCTCGAACCGGCCGACCGACTCGCCGCCGCAGCGACAACGCTGGCCCGCGGGATCGGATTGATCGCCTTATACCAGCTCATGCCTGCGCGGGTCGAACGGGCTTGGACTCGACCCGGCGTTCGGATCGCCGAGGTATCAGGAGCTACCGAAGCTGCCTGTCGACAGAGGCCGAGGAGTCGTGTTCCACGGCAGTTGGCCGGTGTCACTGCTCGGATGAGCGGGCTCTCGATCCGGATATGTCGGACCGATCAGCGTCACGCCGTCACCCGCACCCGGATGGAAGTCCGGGGCCTTGACCGAAGCCGATGCGGGCTGTGGGCTCGGTACCGCCGGAGCGGTGGCGTGGGCGAGACTCGCCGCTCCGAGTATCGTCGAACACCCGAGCGCCCCACCGATCACCAGCGCGGCGACCCGAGAGCGAAACCGTCCAGTGCGTTCTGACATGTCCTATTCCTTCCGATCGTGTCGAATCAGAAATGATCTCGACAAGTTGACGTGATCGACGCTAAGAGCGCAGTTCTAAACAACGGTTTCGAAAGAGTTAGAACACCGCTAGAAGATCGGCTCGTGTGGGTCGGACCGCCCGCCTTGGAGCTCCTAACAGGTTCCGTCGGGTGGCATCGGGTTCCGTTGGAGTGCAGCATTTTTCGCTGTGGCAGCACCCTGGATCGTGGATGACGAGTTGTGGGCGGTAATCGAACCGCTACTGCCGGTGAAACCGGCCGGGACGCCGGTGACCGGCGCAGATGGACTCTCGTCTGGTGCTTCAGGGGGTTGTCAAGCAGGAGTGGCCGCAGCGGCGATGTCGGCAGGCCATGCGGTGGTCTCGTTGTAGGAGGTGCGGGTCTCGAGGCATCCGTGGAGGATGCCGACGAGCCGGTTGGCGAGTTGGCGTAGTGCGGCGCGGTGTTCCAGGCTGCGGGCGCGTAGCCGGTCGTAGTAGGAGCGGGCGCCGACGTAGTTCTTGCGGGCCTTGGCCGAGGCGTAGCGGCCACGGGCGTCTCCGAATTCGGCGAGCAGCCGGGCGCCGAGAATGATGCCCATCCCGCGCGCAACGAGTGCCGCAGCCGTTGGGTGGTGCGTGTGCGTTCCCAGATCAGCGTCTTGTGCGCTCGGGAAGGACTTTCACCGCCTCGGCCTGCGGGCTGTCGGCG
Source organism: Nocardia seriolae NBRC 15557 (assembly GCF_007990715.1). Lineage (GTDB taxonomy): Bacteria > Actinomycetota > Actinomycetes > Mycobacteriales > Mycobacteriaceae > Nocardia > Nocardia seriolae. The sequence continues at coordinate 2,425 of NZ_BJWY01000188.1, forward strand.
GCGACGCGCCGCGACTGGTGCGAGTCGGTGCGCACCATGTTCGGCCAGCACGTGCGCATCGGTTGGCGCCGGAGACCGCGTGCCGATCGCGATAGTGGGCCGCCTGCAACGGGTTGACCGCATAGACCGAGTAACCAGCGGCGACCAGGGCCGCGACACACGGACCTCGATCTGTCTCGATGCCGATCACCACGGTATCGGCTTCGGAGCCGGTGTCGAGGTGTTCGCTGATCAGGGCGTGCAAGCGCACGGTGCTCACCCGCCAGCCGCTACCAGTAGCGAGTCTGCCGTACCGGTGGGCCCGCTACATATCATTCGTAGGGGCATAACCTCTAACTGGACAGGCCTGTGCTGCGGAGCTGGCGGGTGAGCATGGTCGCGGTTGTGAGTGCTTCGCGGATTGCGCCTACGATATCCGGCGGATGAACATCCGCCGCGGTTTCGGCATCGATACCTCGAGCGGCTGTGAGGGTGCATTGCAGCAGGTGTCGGAGAGCGGAGGCGGTCATTGAATCAGGGCGGTCGGGAAGTTCCGCGAGGGCCTGTTCGAGGAGCTGACGTACCCGCGCAGTGTTAATCGGGAGTGGAGTACTCATAACCGTTTGGCTACCGGCCACCGATTCCACTGGGCCGATTTTGAGAGATTTTCCATTACAATTCCCTAATTCAAAGTACTTTGCGATTCACGGTGCGCTGAAGCGTTGGTGCGAGTAACGGGAGTGGCATTGTCCTGCCTATGGGATTCGACACTATCCGCCACATCTCCTCGACCTGAGCCTCGGGCACCTCTCCGACAGCGTGGTCTGCTCGAGACCATAGCGCATCACAGCCCTTGTCCAGGACAATCCCAGTGCTGCGCTAACCATTGAGACCACATTCTTGGACCGGACGCTCCGCTGATTTGTGCACCGGGCATCTGTCCAGTGCACAAATCAGCAAGGGAGCATCACTTTGCTTCGTAGCTTGCATACAGCGTCCCCTCCGACCAGATGTAACGAGTCCCGCCCCAACGAGCCGCTGACTCGACGTCGGGAAAGAAGCCCCGTCCCTCCAGATTCGCGCTGGTGTTGCAGAGCACAGGTACTCCGCTGGTTTCCGCGTAGGCAGCGAGGATACGAGCGGTGTCAGTGTCCTGAGTCGAGGTGATCGTCTGAAGACGAGCGGTACCGTCCAGGTGAACAACTGCCGGGACGCGTTCTGCCCAACCCGGCCGCATGGTGTGTTCGAACAGCATGTGGGGGTCAGGCGTGCCAGGAGCGAAGACCTCCGGCGCGCGGTCCTCTAAACAGATGGGCGCGACGGGCCGGTACGCGGCTCGGTTCTTGATGGCGTTGAGCCGCTCCTTCATCCGGGCGTCCGTCGCGGGCGCGAGGATGCTCCGGTTACCCAGAGCGCGCGGACCCAACTCCGCCCGGCCTGAAAGGACCACCACCGGTTCACCCTCGACGTGCAAGAGCGTGGCCAGTTGCCGCTCGTCGCAGGGCTGTGCCCGCCACCCGTTGGGGAGTACGCCGACGGTGATCTTCGGTCCGCTGTAAACATCCCACTCCAGCGAGGTCCCTCCTCGCCGGAACATCTCACAGGCAGCTGTTCCGATCGCCGCCCCCGCGTCATTGGGGAAGGGTGCGATAAAGACCTCCTGAAAGACCCCGCTGGCCCGAATCGCGGTGTTCCACTTAATGTTGAGCGCGCAGCCGCCGCCGAGCACCAGGTTGCGGCGCCCCTTCGGAAAACGGCCTTCTACCACCGAGGAGAGCCGCTCGAGCAAGCGGCGGCCAAGGTATGCCTGATAGGTGGCGATGATGTCTGCGTCGGACATGCCCGGCATCAACTCGCCTCGGTTCGCGGAAACCTTGTCTCCAAGCAGGCCCATCGCATCGAACGTAGCGTCGCGAAACTCGGCCATGAGGTCATCGAAGACGGTAAAGGCATCAGTCTCGACGCGGCCTTTGGCCGCGTACGCCATCGCCTTCCCCGCGATGGAGAGATGATGGCGTATTTTCTGGTCCGCAGAGAGACCGTCGGTATTGCGTCGGTACGGTTCGAAACGTGCGCAGAAGGCCGCGAAGCTGCCGCCAAAGACAGGCATCAATTCCGAGGCCATCGTCACCTCATGAGTCGCGGCCCGCACCAGATACAAGCGTGGCGCGATGATGCCGTCCCAGACCAGGACGAATGCGTCCTCTCCCCGGGCGGCGAACGGGCTCGAACAGTATCCGCCGAGAAGGTGATTAGCGACGTGGTTATAGCTGGCATAGTCGAAGTCGTGGCCGCTGAAGCTGTAGCGTTGCAACGGCCCGTCGTCTCGGGGGCTCTCAACATACGGTGCGACTCGCAGCTGTATCGGTCGGCCGCTTGCGTTTACGTCAATCACAGGCTCGCCCGTGGTGTCTTTCGTATACCAGCCGTCGACCACAAACTGGTCTATATCGGCCGGCGACAGACCCTCTGTGGCGAGGATTTCGGTCACCCGTTCCAGGTCTCCGAGAGTGCTGTAGCGCTCCGCGTTCTTCAGCTTCTCGATCTCAACGCTGAATAGAAGGCGCCCATCTTCGATGACGGCAACCGCACCATCGTGCGATGCTTTAATCCCGCATACAAGCATTTGGTCAGCCACACCTTTCGTTTCGATTTAGTAGTATTTGCGAATCAAGTGGAACGGCCGCTCAGCCGTTCAGCCGTATCGGCAGTGAACGAAGCCCGCGAATAATTGTGCTGGTAAGCCACCGCAGGTCCTCAGGGGCGACCGCAAGCCTCATGGCGGGGAACGCGTCGAGCAGAGCGCTGAATGCCACCTGCAGTTCTATCCTGGCCAACGGCGCCCCCAAACAGTGATGGATGCCATGTCCGAAGGCCACATGGCCGATGGTGGGCCGGCGGACGTCCAGCGCATCCGGATCATCGAAGCGCTGCGGATCACGGTTGGCCGAGGCGAGCGCTAGCAGTACGAAGTCGCCGGCCGGGATCTCGATGCCGCCGATGCTCAGAGACTCGGTGGCACACCGGAAGATGGCGTGCTTCAGCGGACTCTCCAACCTCAGGAACTCCTCGACCGCGTCGGGGATGAGTGAACTGTCGTTGCGGAGGGCCTCCCACTGTTCCAGGTTTCGCATCAAATGGAGCGTGCCGTTGCCGATGGCGTTGAGGGTCGTCTCGTGACCGGCGATCAACAACAGATAGGCTGTCGAGATCAGTTCGGTCTCGGTCAGCTGGTCGTTGACATCGTGTGCCGAGACCAAGTCGGAGAGTAAGTCGCCAGTGTGCACGCGGCGTTTGCGCTCGATGAGTCCGCCGAGGTACTCGATCACCGCGTCGGCGGCGTCGGCGGCGGTCATTTCGGTGGAATCGCCGGAGACCCCAGGGGTCCAGGTCCGCGGTATGGAACGCGGTCAGGCCGCTGACGAGCGCTTCCCGGAACATCTGCTGCTGCGCGCCGCCCAAGCTCCGGTAGAGCGAACCGCACAACTCGCGGAACACCACCGCGTGGCCGCTCTCGTCGCGCCGATGCAGATCGGTAGTGATCCGGTTCATCGGCTGGATTTCCTGGGCTGTGGAGAGCACAGATAGGAACCCGCTGATTGTCGTTTCGGCAGCCAGGGAGAACGCGATGTCAACGATGTCGCGGTCGAACCCAGAAAGCCCGGCGCGGGCCGCGCCCAGTGCCTTGACAACTGACCAAACGTCCGGTGCGAACCGCACCTCTCTCAGATCGCGCCGTCGGCGGGTAACGCCGACGGCGTTGTGACACATCAGAATGTGGTAGTGCTCATCGATGATTGTCTGGTGCAGCGCCGAGACAGCGGCGTCGTCGCGGCGGACCGGGATCCGCTCCTGGAGCATCACCGAGCAGGCCGGCAGGATTATCTCGTATTCGATGGCTGCGGTCTTGGCGTTGTACGCGATCCATGCTGCGGACAGAATGCGATGGCGAGCGTCCCGGTCAAGCCGGTCCGCACCCGGCAGGTCCAGTACCGGAACGAGATATTCGGGAAAGTCCGGCAGCTCCGCAGCGAAGTGACCGTCCAGGTCGAGCTCGTCCTTTTTGACGGCCACTCGCCGCCCCCAGCGGCGGGTCAGCTGAACCAGCACGTCGCGTTCATACTCGGGTACTTCACGTTTCGTGAAATGGGGCATTTGGTCGACCTCCCTTCACGTGTTCACCAGTGGGATCGAAGCGGCGCTGATGGGAATGGCAACCGCCGCCAGACGTGATTGCCAGCGCGCTGCCGCCAATGCGTCCGCTTCGAGGAACCGGCCGAGCCCCTCGGTGACCGGCCGGATGCCATGCAGGGCGTTGAGTGTCCAGACGGGCACTTTGGCGAGGTCGGACACGGTGGCTGACTCGGTGACGACCGGGTGCCCGGCTTCACTGGCGAGCTCGCCGAGCAGGGCGCGGGTAACCCCGGGTAACAGGCCGGGGCCGGGCGGCGGCGCGCACAGCGTGTCGCCACGCCACCAAGAGATGCTCGTGGACGTCCCTTCAAGCACGTGCCCTTCCGGCGATACCAGCAGCGCCTCGTCGGCTCCCATCTCGACTGCCGACGCCCGCAGAGCGGTAAGGCGCGCTAGGTCGAAACCCTTGACGGTCGGCAGTCGTCGATGGTCGGGCCCCGCTGCTGTCCACAACCGAACGGTTCCGGTACGTGGAGGGGCGGGGCGCACCCATATTCGGAACCGCGTGGTCCCCCCGGTTGCCACAAGTTCGACCCGAGGAAACCATCGGCCTCGCGAGGGCAACGACTCAGCGACCGCGTGTAGGAATCGATTCGTCTGTTCCATTCCCAGCCCGGAGAACCGGTCGCAGGCCGCGCCGAAGCGTTGGGCGTGCCGGTCGAATCCTCGCACTCGCCCCTCGTCCATGAGCCAGGAGTCGATGACCTGTATCGTCCCGGTGGCCTCAGCTGCCGGCGACCAGCCCGCATCAACGTCCCACCACCGAAGGATGTCCTGGTCAGTCGTGGCGTTCATCGCTGGCGCCCGCCCACGTCGGATCCCGCCTGCGCACGCCAGGCGCGCAGCGCCGCCGCCGCTTTGAGCAGCATCTCCTCGTACTCTTCTTCAGCTTCGGAGTCGAGCACGATCGCCCCGCCGGCACCGATGGTCCACGAGTCACCGGCGCGTACCGCAGTGCGGATCACGATATTCAGGTCCGTGCCGCCGGAGAGGCCGAAGTAACCGAGGGCGCCTGAGTACACGCCCCTGGCTTCCATCTCCAGGCCGTCGATGATCTCCATAGTGCGCAGTTTCGGTGCCCCGGTCATAGAACCGCCCGGAAAGCATTGCCGGACACAGTCCAACGCGCTGACGTCGTCCTTGAGCCGTCCGCGGATGGTGGACACCAGTTGGTGCATGGTCTCGTAACTCTCGACGGCCAGGTATGGGTCGACCTTGATGGTGCCTACCTCGCACACCCGGCTGAGGTCATTGCGCAGAAGATCCACGATCATCAGGTTCTCGGCCTGCGTCTTGGCGCTCGAGGCGAGGGCGGCGGCTATTTCGGCGTCGCGTACCGGGTCGGCGTCGCGAGCGGCGGTGCCCTTGATCGGCTTGCTGGTCACAGTGCGGTCCCGCTCGATGCGCAGGAACCGCTCCGGCGAGGAGCAGAAGACCGTCACATCGCCGAGACGCAGTAACGCGGAATACGGCGCCGGGTTGCCCCGGCGCAACCGCCGATAGAACAAGGAGTCCTCGTCTTGGAACAGCATGTGCAGTTTATTGGTTAGGCAGATTTCGTAGCTCTCACCCAGGTGCAGCTGCCGCTGGCACTCCGCGATGTCCGCCAGATACTGGTTCCGGTCGCGGCCTAGGCACTCTTCGGCATGTGGGGGCGGGACGGCTGCCGGTTCTCCGGCGGACTTGTCGTCGGAAGGATGAAGGCCAACCAAGAGTGAGGATGTCTGTTCCACCCATTGCTCTGCGTCCCCCCGGGTCTTCTCATTGTGGACAGCCACCAGGTAGGTGAGTTTCTCCTGGTGGTCGATGGCGACGACGCGATCGGCGAATATCCAGGCGGCATCCGGAGTTTCGGCGGTATAGCGAGTCGCGGATCCACACTCGGCCTTGAGTTCGTAGCCGAAGTAGCCGACATAGCCGCCGGTTAGGTCGAACGGCAGGTCTGGATCGGGGATGCGCCGCTCGCGCAGCCGCTGTTCCAGGATGTCGAAAACGCTGCCTGGGACGGCGCGTACACCGTTGGTATCGCGCACCTCCACTTCGCCGCTGCCGGTGCGGTAGGTCAGGATCTCGCTGAGCGGACCCGACGTGTCGCCGAGGAACGAGAACCGGGACAGTCCCGCCTCGACCCGACTGCTGTCCAGCCAGAAGCAATATGGATTGTCGCCGAAGAGCTCGAGATAGATGGCCTCGGAATCGGCCGCAGTCGATACGACCGTGCTGATGATTCGCAGGTCCTCGACCGTGCCGGGAGTGACGATATCGGGCACGGATGCTGATGACCGTCGCCGACGCTGGCGGGTCAGTTCGGCGAAGTTCTGCAGGATCTCACGGCCGAACTGGGAAGCAACCGACTCGGGGTGGAACTGCACGCCCCACTGCGGTAAATCGCGGTGACGCAACGCCATGAGCACACCGTCGTCCGCCCACGCGGTGGCGATGAGTTCCTCAGGGAAGGGCTCCCGCACGCATAGAGAGTGATAGCGGACCGCGGCAAACTCGCAGGGAATTCCGGCGAACAGTGGATCTCCTTCATGGGAAATCCTGGCCAGGTGCCCGTGCTTCGGTTCGGGCGCGGCGACCACAGACGCTCCCGCTATGTGCGCGATCATTTGATGGCCCAGGCAGACGCCCAGCACTGGCAGCGTGGCGCGGCGCAGCAGGTCGCCGACGAGACCGATGTCGCGGGGTTTTGCGGATGTCCAGGGCCGGGTGAGACGACGATGTTGTCGAAGTCCTCCAGGTTCAGGCTGGGCAACATTGGATCGTCGTTGACCACGACGACCGGCTCCTGGCCGTTGATGTCGGCGATCAACTGGTACAGGTTGAACGTGTACGAGTCGTAATTGTCGAGCAGTAGGGTGCGTATCATGAGCTGGCCAGGGTCTTTCTCAGAGTCTGTACATCGCCCGGTTCCAAGGTGATGCCGAAGATCTCCCCGGGAGCGGAAAGGGTCTCGTTCTCGTCGAGTTCCTGAAAGGTCGCCGGCTCTCCAGGACGTATTTCTGTGAGAGTGTTGCCGATGAGGACGCGCCTCACTTCGGTCTGAGTGCGTTGCAGGATCATCCGGTGGTTGAACGGTGAGCGTGGGTGAGTCAGGCAGAAGTGGTTGAGGAGCTCGAAGTCCGAGGGGTAGCGTGCGTCGGTGGTGAAGCCGTAGAGCTCCACCGGGCCCTCAGGTCGCAGGAATCGCAGTACGTATTCGCCGTTCGTTTCTTGTAGCAGGTCAAAGGGCCACTCGCCGTCCAGCCGTGAGTTCTCGGCGAGGGGAATCGGTTCTTGCAGCCCGTATCCGCCGAAACTCACATCGAAGAGCCAGCGTTCGTCGTCGAGCTCTACGCACAGGGCGAGATGGAGGGCGGGACCGAATTTGCTCCCAGTGCGGATCCGTGTTCTGGCCGCGAGGGCCGAGAAAGTGAATCCGATCCGGTCCAGCACGGCGGCTATCAGAACGACTTGTTCCAGGCACCAGCCGCCACGGCCTTGTCGTACGATCTTCTCCTGGACACTGTCCAGGTCCAACGGCACTGCCGTCCGCCCGAGCACCGCGTCGAGGTTCTCGAAGGCGATCGCGTCGACGTGAGCGGCGTGTAGACCCCGCAGCGTAGTGAGATTCGTGGCCACGTCGGCCTGGTATCCAACACGAGCCAGGTAGGCTTCTAGTGTCC
>NZ_BJWY01000189.1 GCF_007990715.1 Nocardia seriolae NBRC 15557
AGTACTAGGGGTGTTCGAGGCCCTCGGGGAGGTGGTCGGGGAGGTTGAAATCGGGGAACAGGGTGGGGCCGATGAAGGAGGTGATGGCGGCGATCTGGTTGCCGCGGAGGGTCAGCACTGAAATGGCCCAGGGGCGGTAGGTATGAGTGGCGGCGTGCCAGAGGTAGAGGGCCACTGCCGGTTGGCCGTTGGCGGTGGTGTGGAGGTGGCGCCAGGCGGGGCAGGTGCCCATCGGGATCTGGGTGGCGAAATCCAGGGCGGCGGCGCGGCCCCGGTACCAGTGGGGCAGTGGGGGCATCGACCAGGTGACGTCCTCGGTGACCAGGGCGATCAGGGCGGGCGCGTCGCGGCGTTCGAAGGCGGTGGCGTAGGCGGTGACCAGTTCGCGCAGGCGGGCGTCGCCCAGTGCGCGCAGGGTTTGCTGCTGGGTTTGTTCGCGGGTCTTGTCGGCCATCAGTTTTCGGGCGCGGGCCAGGGCGGAGTTCACCGAGGTGACGGAGGTGTCCATGACCTCGGCGATCTCCGCGGCGGTGTAGCCGAGCACGTCGAACAGGAGCAGGGCCGCGCGCTGGTTGCCCGGAAGGTGTTGCAGGGCGGCCACGAAGGCGAGTTCGACGGCTTCGCGCTGCTCGTAGGCCAGGCCGGTGTCGGGGTAGGGTGAGAGCCACGGGACCTCGATGCGGGGCTCGTTGTCGAGTACGGCGTGTTCGCTCGCGGGCCCCAGGTCCATCGGCAGCGCCCGTTTCGCCCGGCGCGCGATGAGGTCCAGGCAGGTGTTGGTGGCCACGGCATACAGCCAGCGGCGCAACGAACTTCGGCCCTCGTAGCCCGCGAAGCCACGCCAGGCGCGCAGCAAGGCGTCCTGCAGCGCGTCCTCGGCATCGTGGGTCGAACCGAGCATCCGGTAACAGTGCGCGTGCAACTCGCGGCGCATCGGCGCGATCAGCCGGGTGAAGGCCGCGTCATCGCCGGCGCGCGCGACCGCCACCTCATCCGGAACTTCGGTGAAGGATATGTCGCTCACGCCGACGATTCTGCCTCGAGCATCCGACAGAGCCGGTCCGCCTCGAGCATCGGGCGCCGATCCACCGAGACCCTGCGCGGGCTCGGTGAACGACAACTCGCGGCGGGCGTTCAGTTTTCGTGCAGGACCCGCCGCAGCACGGGTGCGAAGGCCGACGGATCTTCCGCGAATCCGGTGTGCCCGCCCGGGAACAGCGCGAGCTGCGCACCGAGCCGCTCGGCGAGCGCCCGCGAGGTCCGGTCGCAGATCTGGCCGGTCGACTGCTCCCCCAGCCCGACGACGATGCGGGTCGAAACTGTGTGCAGCGCATCCAGATCCGGCTCGAAGCCGATCGTTCCCCGCAGCTCGTGGCCGAAGCAGTACGCCTCGCTGGCCAGGTCCGGCTCGGACATCTCACCGCCGAACATCTGCAGAAACACCGGCTCCGGCAGGAAGATCCGGGAGTTGGCCTGAACTTCCGCCAGGCCGACAGCCGGTCGCCCGCCGCATAGGTGGCGCAGATCTCCGCGGCGGTCGCCCGCTGCTCGACCCGGTCGTCCAGCAGCTCCGTCACCGGCGGCTCGTGCGGCACCGCGACGCTCACCAGATCCGGGCGCGCCTGCACCAGCGCCAGCGTGGTGACCGCGCCGCCGCTGGAGCCGAACACCATCGCGGGACCGGCGTCCAAATGGGTGATCAACCGGACCAGATCGTCGGCCCGCAGGTCCGGCGTCGAATCCTGGGCAGGGTCCGCGAGCACACTGCGGTGGTGACCGCGCGGATCGGTGGTGACGACGGTGTGATCGGCCGCGAGCAGCTCGGCCAGTGCGGTGAACGGGCCCGAATGCATCGGCGCACCGGCCAGGATCAGCAGCGGGCCCGCGCCGCGGACCGCATAGTAGATACTGCCGCCGGGCACCGCGAGGGTTGCTTCGGTCACGGGAATGGTCGCGGTCATGGTTTCCTCCAAAACGTGGGACGAGAACGATTCGACGTCTTGACTCGCGCCGCACCGCGAACTCGTCGCTGCCGGGCACACGAATTCCGAACGAATTCAGGCACCGAGCGCGGACGTCGGTTGCCGCTCGGGCGTCGCCACCCCGCGCCGTCCCGGCACCGCGAGCGCGACGAGCGCGCCCGCCGCCGCCAGTCCCGCGCCGGCGGTGATCGCGCGCCGGAAACCCGCCGTGAACTCCACCGCCGACCCGTAATCGCCGTATGCGGCGAATACCGCTGCCGCGACAGCGATTCCGAATACCCCTCCCAGCTCACGTGTCATGCTGTTCGCGCCCGCCGCCTTGCCGATGAACTCGGGTTCGACCGCGCCGACGACCGCGCTCTGCGCCGCCGGAATCGCCAGCGAGGTACCGACGCCGGACACGATCAACGGAATCACCAGTGCGCCATACGACATGGCGGGATCGGCGACAGCCGCAATCCACACCATGCCGATCGCCATCAGCGCAGGCCCGCACACCAGCACCGCCCGCTCCCCGATGCGATCTGCCAGCACCCCGGCCACCGGAGCGCAGAAGAACAACACCATGGTCCACGGCAGCAGCCGCACTCCCGCACCGAGCGCGTCGTAGCCCAGCACCGTCTGCAGGAATTGGGCATAGAAGAACACCGAGGCGAACAACGCCGCGAAGGTGAGAAAGATCGCCGCATTACCCGCCGCGAACCCGCGGGCCGCGAACAGCCGCATCGGCAGCATCGGCTCACGACTGCGCATCTCCCACCGGGCGAAAACCGCCGATAGCACCAGCCCGGCGACCACGCTGCCCACGATCTCCGCACTGCCCCAGCCACTGCTGCCGCCGCGGACCAGCGCCCACACGATCCCGAGCGCCCCGCCGGTCAGCAGCCCCAGACCCGCCAGATCGAGCGCGCCATCCGGCCCGCGACTCTCCGGAATCCTATTGAGCGCCAACGGAATCGCAATCACGCCGAGCGGCACATTGAGCCAGAAGATCCACTGCCACGCCACCCCTTCCGCAACCGCCCCACCCACCAGCGGCCCACACGCCGTCGCAAGCCCGGTCACCCCCTGCACGATCCCCATCGCCCGCCCCCGCCCCTCACCGGGATAGGCCGTGCCCACCAACGCCAACGCCAGACTCATCAACAACGCCGCCCCCGCCCCCTGAACAACGCGCGCCGCAATCAACATCCCCACCGACGTCGACAGCCCACACCCCGCCGAAGCAACCGTGAAAACCCCCAGCCCCAGCGCGAACACCCGCCTACGCCCGAACCGATCCCCCAGCGCCGCGGCCGTCATCAACAGCACCGCAAAACTGAGGTTGTACGCATTGACCACCCATTCGAGGGTGTCACCCGCCCCCAGCTCCCGCCGAATCGTGCTCAACGCTGTCGCTACCACGAGCGTGTCGAGCGCCGCCATGCACGAAGCGACCGCCCCCAACACCAAAACCCACCGCCGACTCGACGGCGAACCGATCGAAATACCCACGAATCGTCCTTCCCTCAGACTCCATTCGCAGATCTAGACCGCCGCAATCCCCCGGACTCGTCGCCCCGCCCGCACCCATGATGGGGGAATGAGACATAATGCCGTGCGGCCGCTGGAACTGCACACCTTCGACCCGAAACCGGTTGTGAATACCCTGATTTCAGCCTTCCCAGGCATGGTGCTCTCGGTCGAGAAGGTCGGTGTCGGCTTGTGGTCCACCGCACCGGAATCCCGAGCGCCCTCGCACGGCGAGTTCCGCATTGTCGACACCGATGAGCTGAGCAGCGAACCGACACCGCGGCTCAACGGATTCTGGCCCGATGGCAGTATCGACGCGATGGTCGACATCCTGATCGAACATCCCCTGCCCGGCGCGGAATGGGTGCGCGGCGAGGACGGCCCCTGGATCGTCGCCTTCAGGCAGGGCGTTTCCAAAGGCTGGGCATTGGAGCGGATTCGGCAGCGACACAACATCCCGCGCGAAGCCACCCTCGCGATCGGCGACGGCTTCAACAACCTCGAAATGTTTTCCTGGGCAGGCTATTCGGTAGCCATGGGCAACGCCGTAGCTCCCGCCCGAGCCCGCGCCGACGAGGTCACCGACGAAGTCGCCAACGCTGGAGTCGCGCTCACACTGGAGCGCTGGTTCGACCACTGACACCGATCCGACAAACCAGCACGTGAACGGGGCCGAGCTGATGGACGGGGCCGACATCATGATCCCCGCGGTGGGTTAGCGACAGGCGCGGTGGCCAATCCATCGGGTTCGTCGCGACGAATCAACCATGCATCGAGCGACAAATCAACCAACAACTCTGCGGCAGATCAAGCAGATGAGTAGCGGCAAATCAACCACATACTGGTTGGCACTGGGGATCCGATGATGTCGCCGGATTTGTGCTCGTACCCGAAAACCCATGACCTCGTTCCGCGATACCAGCTACCGGATCCGCCAGCGGGCATGGAGTGGGTGCTGACCTCCTACGGGTGGGAGCTGTTCACCGCAATTCCTCCACAAACACCCGACACCATCACACCCGGATCGGGACAGCCTGGAGCCGGAGCCCCAAACCCGCAGGTTCCGCCTGTGCCAGGCACGGACGAACCTGGGAAGGCACCGCACGGTCCGGGATCGAATCCCCGAAAAAGCCGGGCGACAAGCCCGCTCCTCCCGGTCAGAACCGCCCTCAGCCTGGCCGAAGCAAACCGGCACCGGAGATCAGCGGCCGAAGCGACTGACTGTCGCCGACATTCAGGCACGACTGGCGGAGAAGCCGCCCCGCCCCTACGTACCGATCAGCAGGGGGTGGTGAGCGATGGCGTTCGCCGAACCGGAAGCGAAAGTGCTTGGCGCACTGTCGACCCTGGACCCGTCCCAAGCACTGACCGCGCGACAACTCTGCCGCGCGATCAGGCTGCCCGAGAACTCGATCCACCGGGTGCTGCTGCGATTCTCACGCACCGGGCTGGCGATGAGCACCCTGCAAGGCCCGGCACGCTGGCGCTGCACGGACTGCGGCCGCCTCGCGATCACCCGACCTGTGTACAGCGACTACGTACGGACACGGCCATGAACAACTACGCGATCGGAATCCTGCGGCGGCCCGGACCGGGCCGGGTGGCGCAATGATCGACCGCCTCATGAATCTCGCCCACAGCGAGCATGCCAACGTCGTAATCGCGCCGAGCGCAAACTATTTCGAGCCTGGCGACATCTCGACACTGGTCAAGATCACCGACGTGATCTGCGCGGACACCGGCCCAGCTACACGCTCAGCAGTGAGCTGCTTGCAACGGGCCGATGTCAGGATTCGCGCGATGGTCTCCGCCTAGTTGGTCAGCTGGCTTTCCGCAGGTGCACAGACTCGCCACCGGCCTGATTCCCGTCGGAAGTACATCTGCTGAGATCCATCAGGCTCGAACTCGAGCCGTGCGGAAGCGACGTCACCCCGGACCTTCATGTCCGAGATCCTGTAGGTGGGTTTGGGAATGGCGGCGTTCCCACCGTCGGCTGTGAAGCCGGAGTGCACCTCAAGCAGGAATCGCTGCATCGGTACCGGCACTGCGTCCAACAAGGCAGGAAGGATGTCTCCGAATGTCGCCGACCCGACGGGAACGGTTCGTGCGTTGAATCGTTTGGTGGACCTGACGGTCCAGCATACAAACCGGGTTGAGCTGGTCGACGGGCCCGACATCATGGTTCGAGTGGTCGGCGCGCGGCCGGGCCTGGTTGGCGCTGCCCGATGACCGCGACCGCTCCCCATACCCGGTCGCAACGAATCACCTGCGGACCAAACCGCCGACTCAATGGCGACGCTCCAGCGAAGCAGCGGCTCCAGCATCGACAAGAAGCGCACGAACACGGCGGCAGATCGCGCACACTAGTTCCGGCAGATCGCGCACCCTATGTGCGGCAGATCGCGCATGACATATGCGATACTACTGCGGTGACCTCGTCCTTCTCGTCATCGCCGATTGGTCGGATCCTTCCCCGACATGCCCACTCGGCAGTACATGAAGCGCTCGCAGATACTCGCGTCGTCCTGGTCAACGGGGCTCGCCAATGCGGAAAGAGCACGCTGGTCGCACGGATAGGCAGGGAGATCGGCGCGACTTGGCGGAGCCTCGACAAGCCGGAGACCCGGCAGGCGGCCGGCTACGACCCCACGCAGTTCGTCCTCGACGATTCCCTCTTGATCATCGACGAGGTACAGCGAGTACCGGAGCTGCTGCTGGCGATCAAGGAGACCGTCGACGCCGATGGCCGACCCGGCCGGTTCCTGCTGACCGGTTCGGCTCACGTCATGGCACTCCGCAGCGTTCCCGACGCCCTCCCCGGACGCATGGAGACGATCGAACTCTGGCCGCTCTCCCAAGGCGAAATCGACGGCGCACCCGACAGATTCATCGATTGCGCCTTCGAACGCGGACCCCAGCTACGGCACGACAGCACCGAGAATCGCGATGACTACATCGAACGGATCGCACGCAGCGGCTTCCCGGAAGCCGTTGCACGAGAGGGTAAACGGCGTTCCCGGTTCTTCTCTTCCTACGTCGCCGATCTGATCCACCGAGACGTCATGCAGCTGTCCGAGATCGAACGCACCGCAGAGATGTACACCTTGGCCAACCTCGTCGCGGCCAGATCCGGTCAACTCCTGGTGCCCGGCGCCCTCGGCAATGAACTCGGCCTGCCCAAAGACACCGTCGCCCGCTACCTTCGCCTCCTGGAAGAAGTTTTCCTGATCAAGCGCATCCCCGCCTGGTCGCGAAACCTGACCACCCGGGCCGTCGCCACCTCCAAGGTGTTCATGGTCGACTCCGGCATAGCCACATATTTGTGCGGTGCCGACCCGCGCGCACTGCGGGCCGTGAACGGCCCGCTCGGGCCACTGCTGGAGGGCTTCGTAGCCGCCGAACTCGCCCGCCAGCTCACCTGGTCCGACCAGGAGGCCCGCATGTTCCACTACCGCACCCGCGACAACGTCGAGGTCGACATCATCCTCGAGAACAACCGACGCGAGGTGATCGCCATCGAGGTGAAAGCCGCCGCCACCGTCAAGGGCGAGGACTTCCGCGGCCTCCGCCACCTCGCCGAACGCCTGGGCGACGACCTCCTCGCCGGATACGTCCTCTACACCGGCACCGAAACTCTCCCGTTCGGACCCAAATTCCGCGCCCTACCGGTCAGCGCCCTCTGGAACGCACGCCCATGACCGCCCCGAACGGTTCGCGCGCTGCCACGAAAACAGCAAGGCCGCAGGCTATCAACCTGCGACTCTGCTATTCGGTGTGGACCTGACGGACCAGCATACGAACCGCGCGGTGCTGGTCGACGGGCCGGACGTGATCATCCGGGCCGTGGGTGCCCGACCGGTCGCGGGCGGTGATGCCCGATGACCGCCCACGACGAACACCGGGCTGCGTTTGGGTCGGCAGATTGCAGCGCGGATGGGTCGGCGCCTGCTCGGCGTCCTATAACCGCCACCCCAAACGCCGAACACGGAATAAGCATCCGCGCCGCTCAACACCGCACTCCGGGGGCGGGGTCGAAATCCCGACTCAGTACCGATACTGAAGGTTCATCGCGTCGAGGGCGGCGCGGCGGCCGCGCCATACACCACGGCGGGCATCCCGACGCGAGTCCGTGGTTCCGTCTGCTCGATCGTGACCGTCGTCTTCTCGCACTCCTGGCCGAACACAAGGTGCTGACCACCGACCAGATCGCCAGCTTGGAATTCACCTCGATCCGCCGCGCACAGGACCGGCTGGCCAAGCTGCGCGAGATGGGAATGCTGTTCGCCTTCCGCGAGTCGCTCTACGGCGGCGGCACCAGCCAAACACGCCACGCGCTCGGCTATTCCGGAGCGCGCTTGATCGCAGCCCAGCATGCCGAACGGCCACCGTCTCCTGCCGCGTATGCGCTATCCCTTGAACGGCTGGCATGCTCCCCGACTCTCAAGCATCGCTTGGGCGTCAACGGCTTCTTCGCCGCGCTGGGCGCGCACCGTAACCCCGCTCGCTACCCCGACGCCGTAGCGGTGGTGGGGCTAACGCAGTGGTGGTCGGAACGCCAATGCGCCGACCAGTTCTGGACCTCGGCGCTCGATCCTGCCCCCATCCACCCCGACGGGTACGGCTGCTGGGAGCAGGACGGCCGCGCAGTGCGATTCTTCCTCGAATACGACACCGGCACCGAAACCTTGGCCACCGTCGCCACCAAACTCGCCGACTACCAAGACTTCCCCACCGACAAGTTCGGGATCCTGCTGTTCTCGCTGCACTCGTACCGCCGCGAAACGGGGCTACGGACTGCCCTGAGCCGCACGCTCGGCCAGGGCGACCCGGGTCTGGTAATCGCAACCAGCACACGCGACTTCACCGACCGTAACGGTCCGGCAGGCCCGCTCTGGGCCGTATTGACAACCAGAAACGGCGACACGACAACCGAACGACTCCGGCTGGCCGACCTGCCCGAACGCGGCCCGCGCGTTACGCACAACGTCAGTACCGGGCAGCCCTACACCGAAGCGGCCTTCGACCACGATGACCCGCTCGTCCGCGACCTATTCTCGGCGAACAATCCACGACCGGTCACGCCGTACCCAACTCCGCCCGCATGCCCTAGTCACGAAACCGGCCAGCCAGACCACGAAGTCTTCATCGATTGGGACGACCCGCCGAAGAACGAATCTTGACGGCCGCGTGGCACGGCAGGTGAACGCACTGGATAGCCGAGTTCGGTGCGTTATCGCCGGGCGGGACTGACACTGACGAGCTCTCATGTGCTCCTCGATCACCGTCAGCATGTGGACTCGCGGAAGGAGAAACCCATGGACCTTTTAGATACTTCTACGAAGAAGCTCGAAAGGTTGACGCGTTAATCTGCGTCCTCGATAACTGGAATGCATAGAGAAAGGAGTGTGTCATGCTGCTCGACCACTTCTCCTCGCCGCATGGCTAATACCTGGAATTCATTGTGCCGACCACCTCTGTCCTCGTCATCCCTAAAATAGAGAAGCCCGTATGAACCTGGCGCAACTTTTCCAATATTCCGAAATGTGTCGATTGCCAAGTCGCCACTACCCGCTCGACGATTTGAAAATCCGCTGATATGCACAAATGACATGCCGTTGACCGTACGGATATCAGCGAGACCGGGCGCCGAGCTCAGATTGCGGAGTTCCTGTTCTGCCGCCTGGTGCGCCCGATCTCGGGCCGACTCTTCTTCATCACCC
Source organism: Nocardia seriolae NBRC 15557 (assembly GCF_007990715.1). Lineage (GTDB taxonomy): Bacteria > Actinomycetota > Actinomycetes > Mycobacteriales > Mycobacteriaceae > Nocardia > Nocardia seriolae. Next base: position 9,215 of record NZ_BJWY01000189.1, read on the forward strand.
GCGCTACTCTGCACGGTAACCCAACCATGATACTCAAACATATTACTCCTGGTTCCTAGAATGGCTCAGTGTCGATTACGAGCGGAATATTGTAACGCTGCGAATACTCCTGAAGTTTGTTGATAACTCCAGGCTGGGGTGGTCCATCGAAATGGTAGTACACTTTCCTGCCCGTCTCTTGTGCGGCATCGAAGGTCGCCTTGGCCTGATCTCTGAATGCCTTATTGACCTGGAAGTCGGCGGGCTTTGCCTGGGCCACGTATTCGTCGCTGATCGTATCGAATTCCCGGCCTTTGGAGTCGCTACTGAAGGATACCCTGGATCGGCCGCCGAGACGTTCCGCCAGTTTGTCCGCGTCAGGGTCGGCCTTGTCGACCTGTTTGAGCTCTCCGGAATAGCGTCCAGAGTTTGTTGTTCTCTCTACCGCAGCGACTTCGCCCGACGCCTCCGCTTCGATTGTTTTTGCTTCGAGCTCCTCGACCTTCTGCAATTTGGTCTCGGTGCGTTCGAGAGTATTTTCCGCTTTGGCAACTTCGCTGGCCTGTTCTTCGAACTTCTCGGCCGTGATGAAGGTCCTGATGCCAGTGCCGGTTTCCTCGATCTTCCTCACCACATTGGCAGTCAAGACGACACCGGCGAGTGTGCCAACGCCTGCGGTAACAAGGAAGGCGAGGATTTCGAGAGCGAGACTCTCGTCC
>NZ_BJWY01000190.1 GCF_007990715.1 Nocardia seriolae NBRC 15557
GTGCAGGTAGAACGGACTAAATTCGGCCATTTCGGCGCGCCTCGCGGCCCGCGCGCGGACCGCTTCCGGAGCATGTCTGCTGTCAGATTGCGGAACTCTCAGATCGTGGACTCCCAGGAGGAGCATGTGAAGTTGTGGCGATCCCGGCAATGTCGTGCGGCCCTGCTGCCGACCTTGGCGGGTGCGCTCGCGGTGGCCGGTGCCGTGGCCGAGGCCCAGGCAGATACCGCGAACGACCTACTACCGCTCATTATCGATGTCAGCACCCCGCACGACGGCCCCTGCAACGGACCGCTGCACGGCACCACCGCCGTCTACTTCCCGCCGGGCGTTCCTGGCCACGCCGAGGTGGAATGGCGAATCCTGGGCGGCGGCCAGCCGATTCGCAGCGGCATCACGGTGGTGCAGAACGACGTGATGACCGTCGGCTTCGACATCCGCCGCGACGAGCTACCCTCCGACGGTCTGCTACGCGTCGACGCCCGCGCCCGCGTCCCCGGCGGTGACGTGAGCGGCTACGGCAAGCCGTGGAACTTCCGGGTGAACCGGGAATGCCGTCCGCTGCACGTGGTTTCGGTCGGCGACTCGGTGCTGTGGGGGCAGAACCTGGACCGCGACCGCACCTTCGCCGACCTGTTCGCCGAGACCCTCGGCACCCGCACCGGCCGCACCGCGCAACTGCACGACTACACCGTCTCCGGCGCCGCCCTCGACGCCCCGGCACTGCACCCGAGCTGCCCCACCGGCGACGACGCCACCCCGGACGTCTTCTGCCAGCTCGAACAGGCCGCCGCCGACGCCACCGCCAACGGCTACCGCATCGACCTGGTCCTCATCGACGGCTGCCTCAACGACCTGGACCCCTTCTTCGGCATCCCCGTCGGCGTCACCCCCGGCACCCAGGACCTGACGGCCGCGGTGCGCCGCGAATGTGGCGGCGTGGGGGCGGAATCGGTGAATCCGGCCGCCACCGTTCCCTATTTCAGCGGCGCCAAGCTCGGTTACGGCGGGCGCGGCATGAGCGATGCCGTGCGGGCCGCGCACGCCCTGCCCGGAGCGCCGAAGGTGTTGATGGGCGACTACTTTCACGGCTATGACGCGGGCCGGGTGCCGCAGGGCCTGACCCAGCGCTGGTCGGAATTCGTCCGGCTGTCCGCGGAGTCCGTCCGGCAGGCCGCCGATGAGGCCAATACCGCCGCGGGCGAGGTCTTCGCGACCGCGGCCGACGGCCTGTTCACCCAGGACGCCGTGCCGACCGGGGATCGCCGCCCGGCCATGAGCCCGCTCGGCGACGAGGCCACCGCGCTGCGCCAGCTGGCCTGCTCACAACCCGGCGAGCTGCCGCAGTGCCTCACCGTCCCGGCCGCCGCCCGACCCGATCTCGACGGCGCGCGCAAGTACGCCGAGGCCTTCCTGCTGAATCCGCACATCGGCGAATGGTTCGGCGGCGGTGGACCGTTCGGCGACGGATTCACCGCCTCCCGGACGACGACGCACGCGGGCACCCCGGTCGCCTTCGACGCCGCAGCGGCGGGCGGCGCCATCCGCCAGTACGACTGGTACTTCGGTGACGGCTCGCACGAGACCACCACCGGCGGCGCCACCTCCCACGCCTACAACGACCGCGGCCCGAATCTGCCGCGCCTGGTGGTCACGGACATGACCGGCCATCGCAGCCTGTTCGAACTCGGCCATCCGATCACGGTGGGCTAGTTCAGGAATGCAGTGCGGCTACCAGGTCGGCGATGGCGGCATCGGTGACCTGGTAGCCCGGGAAGTAGCAGCAGACGCGAGAAGCGTTGTCGCCGAACCTGGTTCGGATCAGCTCCGCGCACTCGGCCGGAGTGCCGCTGACGGTCAGCGCATCGACCATCGGATCGTCGATCAGCCCGGCCATCTCCTGCCAGCGTCCCTGCTTGGACAGCACATTGAGCTCGGGTTGCAGATCTTCCCAGCCCTCGACCTCCAGCACCGGTCGATAGGACGGCGTGGATCCGTAGAACGCCAGCAGGTTTCGCACCGCCCGCCGCGCGCTACGCCATTCCTCCTCCGAATCACCCATGGCCACAATGGCTTCGACCACGATCTGGAACGGCCGATCCGATCCCGCCAGCCCCTTGTCCACCGCCGCCAGCGTCCGCTCCCGGAAGTTCCGCTCGGTATTGAACGGCATGACCAGCAGCCCGTCGGCCACCTGCGCCGCCATCTCGGTCATGCGCGGTCCCAGCGCCCCGACCAGAACCGGCGGCACGCCGAAGGGATTCGGCCCCGGATCGAACTGCGGCGTCATCAGCGTGTGCTGCCGGAATCGACCCCGATAGTCGAGCCGCTCCCCGGTCTGCCACGCCCGCAGGATCGCCTGCGTCGCCAGCACCGTGTCCCGCATCCGCTCGACCGGCTCCGACCAGACACTGCCGTACCGCTTCTCGATGTGCGCCCGGATCTGGCTCCCGAGCCCGAGCCGGAAGCGCCCGCCCGACAGCGCCTGCAGATCCCACGCCGTGTGCGCGAGGTGCATCGGGCTGCGCGGGAACGCCATCGCCACATTGGTCATGATGTCGACCCCGGCCGTGGCGGCCAGCGTGAGCGGCATGAACACATCGTGCGCGCCCTCGAAGGTGAACACCCCGTCCACTCCGAGCGCACGCAATTCCCGTGCGCGCGAGGCCGATTCGGCCACCGGCGCGTCCAGCCAGATATCGACGGGCAGCGACACTGCGTCTCCTTCGAAAGAAACGGAACAGCCCCGGGCCGAGAGGTAGAAGGCCCGGGGCTGTCGCGGGCCGCCGGTGGTCGTGGCCGGCGGCCGTGCGGCGGAGCCACCAGGGAAGTGGCAGCATCCCGCCGCAAATCGGAGTTTCGGGATTTACCCGATGAATTCGGCGGCCTTCTCGCCGATCATGTAGCTCGGCGCGTTGGTGTTGCCGCCGGTGATGCTCGGCATGATGGACGCGTCGGCCACCCGCAGCCCCTCGACGCCGCGCACCTTCAGCGTCGGGTCCACGACCGCCCGCTCGTCCACACCCATGCGGCAGGTGCCGACCGGGTGGTAGATCGAGTGCACCCGGTTGGGCAGCTCGCGCCGCAGCGCGGTCTCGTCGGCCCACTCGTTGCCCGGGAAGAAGTTCTCGGTGATGTCGCCCGCGATGCTCTTGTGCGACATGACTTCCCGGATCATCTTGATGCCCTCGACCAGGAATTCGGTGTCCCACGGATCGGTCAGGTAGCCCGGGTCGATGAGCGGCGAGGCGAACGGGTCCGCCGAGGCCAGCTTGAGTTCGCCGCGGCTCTTCGGGTAGATGAGCGAGGGCATGACGGTGAGCGCCGGGCGGCGGTCCACCATGTGCATCTTGTCGGCGTCCTGGTTGGGCGTCGGGTAGCTCCACGGCAGGGTGTGGATCTGCATGTCCGGGTGGTCGCCCTCGGCGAACTTGGTCTTGACGAAGCCCGCGGCCTCGAAGACGGTCCGGCCCATGAAGGAGCTGCCCGGGTTGCGCATCTCCTTGAGGATGCCGCGCGCGAAGTAGGTGGGGATGCCGCGGTTGATGGCCTTCTTGGACACGAAGGTCATGGGCACGAACAGGTGGTCGTGCAGGTTCTGGCCGACCGGCAGGTCCGCGACCACGTCGATGCCGAGTTCGCGCAGGTGGCCGGCCGGGCCGATGCCCGAGAGCATGAGCAGCTGCGGCGAGCCGACCACACCACCGGAGACGATGACCTCCTTGGCGGCCTTCACGATCCGGCGGGCGCCGTTCTTCTCGGCGATCTCGACGCCGGTGGCGCGGCCGTTCTCGATCACCACGCGGGTGGCGTGCACGTGGGTCAGCACGGTCAGGTTCGAGTTCGGCATATTCGTGATGAAGCCGCGCGAAGAGCTGTAGCGCAGACCGTCTTTCACGCTCTGCTGGAAGATCGAGATGCCTTCCTGCGACGCGCCGTTGTAGTCCTTGATGATCGGCGCGCCGAGCGTCTCGGAGGCGGCGGTCATGAATTCCTCGGAGATCGGGGTGATCTCGCGCGGGCGGGTGACCTCGATGGGCCCGCCGGTGGCGCGGTAGTCGTCCGCGCCGTCCACCCAGTTCTCCAGGCGCTTGTAGGCGGGGAGCACGTCCTCGTAGCTCCAGCCCTTGTTGCCCTCGGCCGCCCAGGAATCGAAGTTGGCGCGGTTGCCGCGCACGTAGAGCATGCCGTTGATGGAGCTGGAGCCGCCGAGGATCTTGCCCCGGGTCATCGGGATGAGGCGGTCGTTGGCGTGCTTCTGCGGGGTCGAGTACTGCTTCCAGGCCACCCGCGCCTTGAGCTGCGGGACGGTGTGGACCACCGAGATCATGCCGGGGCTGGTGACCAGCCGGGTGTTGTCCTTGCGCCCGGCCTCCAACAGGATCACGCTCGCGCCGCGCTGGGCCAGGCGACCAGCCAGCACCGCACCGGCGCTGCCCGCGCCAACGACCACGTAATCGGCTTCGGACGTGGAGCCCGGGGAAGGGGTCATATCAGTTACCTCATCTTCGAGTGTGCCTGGCATCACTGTAGAACAAGTTCTAGTCTGTCGATCCGGTGGACGCAATGTCCAGTCACAAGATCGAAGTCTGAAACGCACTCCGGTCGCAGGTCTGCATGGTTCAATCGTTGTGAAACACGTTTCAAAATGCGTGCTCGACCGGCACTTTGCCCGAGGAGGAACAGTGTCTGTTCCGTCACTACCCGCCGGGTTCGATTTCACCGATCCCGCGCTCTGGGCCGACCATAGTCCCGCCGAGGAGTTCGCCCTGCTGCGCCGCACCGCGCCGGTCTGGTGGATCGCGCAGACTCCCGAACAGGCGGCGCCCTTCACCGACGGGGGTTACTGGGCGATTACCCGGCACGAGGACGTGAAGGAGATATCCCGCAAGGCCGAACTCTGGTCCTCGCACGCCAAGGGCTCCATCATTCGCACCAAGAGCGACTCCACGCCCGAGCAGATGGAGCTGAGTCGCAATGCGCTGCTGGTGAATCTGGATCCGCCCAAGCACACCAAGCTCAGAAGGATCGTCAGCAAGGGCTTCACGCCGCGCCCCGTGGAGGGCCTGCGCAAGGCGCTGACGGAACGCGCGACCGCCATCGTCGCGGAGGCGAAGGCCCTCGGCGGCGGCGATTTCGTCGAACAGGTCGCCTGCGAACTGCCCCTGCAAGCCATCGCCGAACTCCTCGGCGTACCCCAGCAGGACCGCCACAAGCTCTTCACCTGGTCGAACAACCTCATGAACTTCGACGACCCGGAATTCGGCGACCCCATGGTGGCCAATGCCGAACTGCTCGGCTACGCCTACAACATGGCCGAGGAACGCCGCGCCTGCCCGGCCGGCGATATCGTCAGCCAGCTGGTGAACGCCGATATCGACGGTGAGGCACTGGCTTCCGACGAATTCGGGTTCTTCGTCATCCTGCTGACGGTCGCGGGCAATGAGACCACTCGCAATGCCATCAGCCACGGCATGAAGGCGTTCGTCGACAATCCGGACCAGTGGAAGCTGTACCGGGAACGGCGTCCGCGCACCGCGCCCGACGAGATCGTGCGGTGGGCGACGCCGGTGGTGGCGTTCCAGCGCACCGCCATGCAGGACACCGAGATCGGTGGCCAGGCCATTCGCGAGGGCGATCGCGTGGGATTGTTCTACAGCTCCGCCAATTTCGACGACGAGGTGTTCGAGGATCCCTTCTCCTTCGATGTGTTCCGCGACCCCAATCCGCATGTCGGATTCGGCGGGACCGGGAACCACTTCTGCGTCGGGGCGAATCTGGCGCGGCTGGAGATCGACCTCATATTCAATGCCATTGCCGACGCCATGCCGGAAATCTCCGAGGTCGCGCCGCCGCAGCGGCTGCGTTCGGGGTGGATCAACGGGATCAAACACTGGCAGGTGCGCTACTCCTGAACCGGTGACCCCGTCGAACCCGTTCTAGAATTCGTGACCGTGACGAACCTTCGCGAGATGCCGCTGCGCACCCTGACCGACAAGCCGACCACGCTGGCCGATCTGGCCGACGACAAGGTCGTGCTGCTGGTCAATGTCGCCTCCGAGTGCGGGCTGACCCCGCAGTACTCGGGCCTGGTCGGACTGCAGCAGACCTACGGGCCGCAGGGGTTCACGGTGGTCGGCGTGCCGTGCAACCAGTTCATGGGGCAGGAGCCGGGGACGGCCGAGGAGATCGCCGAATTCTGTTCCGCCACTTACGGAGTGGACTTCCCGCTGCTGGAGAAGAGCGAGGTGAACGGCGAGGGACGGATCCCGCTGTACACCGAGCTGACCCAGGTTGCCGACGCCGACGGCGCGGCCGGGGACATCCAGTGGAACTTCGAGAAGTTCCTGATCGGGCGGGACGGCAGCGTCCTGGGCCGCTTCCGTCCGCGCACCGAGCCCAAGGATCCGGCCATCACCGGAGCCATCGAGGCCGCGCTGTAATCAGCTTTCCGGCCGTGCGCGTCGCCGATATCGGACCGCGCACGGCTGTTGCAGCTGCACCACCATCTTGGAATGGTCGTTGCGGTAGCTGTCCGACGGCTGCGCCAGCTCGAATTCCCAGTCCCGCAACAGGATCGAGAAGATCGCTTTGAGCTGCATCAGCGCGAAGGCCGCGCCCACGCAGCGGTGTCTGCCCGCGCCGAAGGGGATCCAGGTCCAGCGGTTGGCCAGATCCTCCTGGTTCGGATCGATATAGCGGCTCGGGTCGAAGCGCTCCGGATTCGGGAACGCCTCCGGAATCCGGTTGGAGACAGCGGGACTCGCGGCCACCAGGTCGCCCCGGTCGATGCGATGGCCGCAGACCTCGAACTCCTCGCGGGCCACGCGCATCAGGATGATCAGGGGCGGGTGCAGGCGCAGGGCTTCCTTGAGTACCGCCTCCAGGATCGGAATCTGGCGCAGGGCATGGAAACTCACGTCGGAGCCGTCGGCGTAGAGCGTGTCCAGCTCGGCGACCACCTGCTCCAGAACGTCTGGGTGCCTGAGCAATTCGATGATCGTCCACGCCGCCGTCCCCGACGTCGTGTGGTGCCCCGCGAACATCATCGAGATGAAGATCCCCGTGATCTCGCTGGCCGAGAACCGCGGCCGCCCTTGCTCGTCCTGGATCGACACCAGCACGTCGAGCATGTCCCGATCGTCCTTGCCCGTCGGCGGATTCGCGAGCCGCCCGGCCATGATGTGGCGCACCAGTTTCACCAGCTCCCAGCGGGCCTCGTCGCGGCGGCGGAAGCTCTCGATGGGCGCGTAGGGGTCCACGTAGCAGTAGGCGTCGGTGCCGCGCTCCAGCTCGTGGTACAGGTGCGCGAAACGATCGTCGAGTTCCTCGCGGAACTTGGTGCCGATCAGGCAGGCCGAGGACGTGTAAATGGTGAGTTCGGCGAAGAATTCGAGCAGATCGATCTCGCCCTCGTCGCCCCAGCGCGACAGCATTCGGTCCACCTCGCGGGCGATGGTGGTGGCGTGGCCGCGCATCTGCTCGGCGCGCAGCGCGGTGTTGTGCAGCATCTCCTTGCGGCGCTCGGGCGGCGCGTCGAAGACCACGCCCTCGCCGAAGATCGGCTTCATGAACGGGTACGCGGCGGCCTGATCCAGCTCGTCGTCGCTCGCTCGGAAGAAGAACTCGTTGGCCTGTGCGCCGGTCAGCAGGATGACATCTTTGTCCGCCAGCCGGAACGAGCCGATATCGCCGCATTCCGCGCGGACTCTCGTCATCAGGGCGATGGGGTCGGTGCGGAACTCCTCGAGGTGGCCGTGCTCATGCTCGCCACCGGATACCGCGCGCGGTTTGACCAGGGTCATCTGTGACCTCCCGGGTAGACACCTGTCCAGACGGTACTACGGGAGGCGTGGCACGGCAAGGAAAAGATATTGCACGGCAAGGAATTTCAGGGCTTCAATACGCGCAGCGTGGATTTCTCCATGCGCTCGGCAATTTCGGCATAGGATGCGTAACCCATGCCCGCGCGCACCAGTGCGCCCGCGTAGATCATTTCGAGGGTTTCCACCAGTTCGAGATCCGCGTCCATGCCGAGCGCGTCGATCAATCGCCGCCGAATCTCGCTGCCGATTCGCAATCGCAGATGTGCCACATCGGGATCGGTGCCCAGCAGTGCGGCGGTCACCGCGCCCGCCAGCGTCGGCTCGTCGGCCAGTAGCAGCGCGATCTGCCGGAGCACCGCCAGCACCCGCTTCGTGGAGTCGGTCTCGTCCTCGGCGGGGGCTTCCGTTGCAGCCAGCCGCCGCCAGAACATCTCCGCGACCAGGTGTTCCTTCGAACTGAAATAGGTGTACGCGGTAGCCGTACCGACCCCGGCCTGCGCGGCCACCATGCGCACGGTGAGCCCGGCGAAACCCTCGCGCGAGAGCACGTCCATGGCCGCCCGGGTGAGCCTGTCGACCGTTTCGGCCTGCTTCTCGGTGAGCCTCCGGCGAGTGGCCTCCATGCTCACCGCTGAGCGGGCGGAATTGGGATCAGACACGTGTCCGGATGCTACTATGGCGAGGGCCGCCGGGCAACTCGCGGTATGTACGATCGGTATGAATGAGCGCACCGGAGAAAGGCTTTCGAATGTCCGTCGCCGCGCTCACCGCCGAGGTTCGCGAATTGTCAGCACTCGCGGAGCAAATGGTGGAAATCGTGCGGCCGTACGTGGGGGCGGGGCTTGTTCTGGAAGTCGCCACGCGGGCGGAATCGGCCGACTCGATCGCCTACCGCGACACGGTCCGAAGCTGGCGAAGCCCGGTCCGCCTGCTGCTGATCAGCATCCCGGACGGCGATGCGGGGGCGGACAACGCCTATGACGACTGGGTCCATTGGATCGCGGGCGGCGGACTGCTGGCGGTCGGTAATCAGCGGCTCTACGCGCGCGCCATGGCCAGTGGAAAGTTCCGGGAACTCCCGACCACCGGCGCTATCCGCATCCTCCAACGCATCGCCGCCTGCAACTGACCCGGGCCTGGATCCGGGTCAGCGTTTGACCTTGATGCGCGGGTTCACCGCACACATGTGAGCAATGGCGTTATCCGGCAGGAGTTCTCGTGGGCAGACGGACGTGCGGGCTGTCGTCAGCGCGGCGATCGGTCCGCGGATATCGATCGAGCGGATGGCTGAGTATGGGGTTCTGCTTCGGGCAGTGGCTTGTTGGAAGTCGACTGCGTCCGTGCCGTAGTGGACGGTGAGGGGACGGCCGACGGGAACGGCGCGAGCGTAAGACCGCGCCGACTGGCGCAGGGTGAGAATCGATGCGAGGGCCAGGAATCCGAGGCACACGGCCGAAAGAGCCAGGGCCATGGCGTTTCCCGTCCGGCTGTGCATCAGTAGCGCGGCCTCGAGCGGCAGAATCGGGAGGATCGGGGTGCAGGTCAGCAGCGGTCGCAAGGCGTGTGGAGCGTAGGTGCGAGCCATAGCGCGAGCGGTATCCGGGCCGGAGATGAACGATGCGGTCGGTGCGTCGATGACCGGAATCGGCGGTAATTCGGCGACCGTCGGTCGGTCCGGCGGCTGACTACCGTTCCGGGCCGGGGTGATCAGTTCGATACTCCAGTCGGGCAACAATTCCCGGGGAAATGCGCATAGGCTCCCCCGGTGGCGGAGTACCACCGCGTGCAGGTTTTCGGTGTAGACGGCCCGAATGTCGTTGTAATACATCCTCGTCTGCCCGCGAGGGCTGGTGAAATCCATGGCATCGGGTCCGAATCGGATGGCCAGCACCGTTGCCTGAGCATAGTTCGCGATTGCTCCAATTGGATTGTTAGCCAATAAGTTTTTAGGTGTGTTGCGTGAATTGAGCTGTCGTGTCGAATGTTT
>NZ_BJWY01000191.1 GCF_007990715.1 Nocardia seriolae NBRC 15557
AGTACTAGCCGATGACGATGCCGTGTAGGGCCAGCCAGGGCTGGGGGTCCACGTGCTGACCGTTGACGATGATTTCGAAGTGGAGGTGGGGGCCGGTGGAGTCGCCGCGGTTGCCGATGCGGGCGATTTGGAGGCCGGCGGGGACGCGTTCGCCTACCGAGACCGAGAAGTCGTACATGTGGCCGTAGACGGAGATGGTGCCGTCGTCGTGACGGATGCGGACCCACAGGCCGAAGCCCTGCGCCGGGCCGGCGTCGATGACGGTGCCCGCCGCGACCGCGTAGATCGGTGAGCCCAGGGGCGCGGCGATATCGATGCCCGCGTGGAAAGTGCCCCAGCGCGCACCGAATCCGGAGGTGAACAGCCCCTTCGCGGGCAACGCGTAGCCGCCCGCGCCCGGAATCACGAAGCCCGGCGGCAGGCTGCTGTCCGGCGACGGCGTCATCCACGGCTGCGGCTGCCCGGCCACCGCCGCCGCGGCCTCCGCCTTGGCCCGCTCCAGCGTGGCCGCCGCGGCCGCCGACACCACCGCCTGCTCGCGCAGGTGTTCACCATTGTTGATGGCATCCAGATACCGCTTCGAGGTCTCCGGCGTGGCCTGCACCTGCAGCGGATACTGCACCGGAACCCGTACCGCCACACCGGGACCCACCGCCGCGTCGGTCGGAATCAACCCCAGCGCCCCGTCCGCGCTCGCGAACACCAGCACCGCCACCACCCCGCCGATCAGCACCCGATGCCGAATCCCCCACGCCCGGGCGACGGGCCACTGCCGCCGCCACAGCTCCTCGGCCTCCGCCCGCGACCGCGGCCGCTGCCGCCAGAGTTCGATCGCCCGATCCCGGACCACGGGGATGTGCACCCGCAACCAAGCGATCCCCAGCTCGGCCAGACGAATCACATGCTGTCCGGCCTGTGCGGCGACCTCCCGGACTCGAGACGGCTCGTCCTCGGAAAGCAACTGGGACCGCACCCCGGGCGTATAACTCCCCGCCGTCTCCCGAAACCCGCCGCCACGCCGCCCCCTCGGCGCTCCGGCCACCGTCCCGGCATCCGTGTCCGCGGGTGGATCGGTGCCGGCCGGAGTGCCGTCGCCGTCGTTCGCGCGGGACAGCACCGCCACAACGCGGCGACGCTTCAGGACGGTGCCCTTGGTCCGGCGGCCGGATCCGTTCTCGGTTCGGCCGGGTTCGACTGGGCCGATGGGGTCCGGTGCGGGTTCGGGTGGGTGTGGGTCTGCCTCCGGGGTGTTCCCGGTGGTTGCTGGTCCCCCCTGCACAGCGCCCTCCTCAGGCATTCGCACGACCGTTCCCGGACAGGCGGGGGAGCGGGTGCTCTACCGTCTGTCGGGTGCGTATCGAATCTCGCCGGTCGACCATTCCACCTTTTTACGTGATGGACGTCTGGAAAGCAGCAGCTGAACGGGCCCGGACACACGGAGATGTGCTGGTGCTGGCGGCGGGGCAGCCGTCCACGCCCGCGCCGGCGGCGGTGCTGCGGGCCACCAGGGCGGCCATGGACAGCGAATTGCTGGGATATACCGAGACATTCGGGATCCTGGCGCTGCGGGAGGCCATCGCGGAGCATCACCGGAGCACCTACGGGGTGACGGTGGACGCCGATGACGTGGTGGTGACCACCGGTTCGTCCGGGGCGTTCACGCTGATCTTCCTGGCGGCGTTCGATCTCGGCGACACGGTGGTGGTGGCGCGGCCGGGGTATCCGGCCTACCGGAACACGCTGACGGCGCTGGGCTGCAATGTGGTCGAGCTCGATTGCGGGCCGGAGACCCGGTTCCAGCCGACCGTGGCCATGTTGGAGGCGCTGCCGGAGCCGCCCGCGGGGCTGATCGTGGCCAGTCCGGCCAATCCGACCGGCACCATGATCGCGCCGGAGGAGCTGGCGGCCCTGGCTCGCTGGTGTGACGACCACGGGACGCTGCTCATCTCGGACGAGATCTATCACGGCATCGTCTACGACGACACCGAACCGACTTCCTCGGCCTGGGAGACCTCGCGCGAGTCGGTCGTCATCGGCTCGGTGTCGAAATATTTCTCCATGACCGGCTGGCGGCTGGGCTGGATGCTGGTACCCGAATCTCTGCGACCCGCACTCCAGCGCCTGGCTTCCAACATGACCGTGTGCCCTCCGGCTATTTCCCAGTTCGCGGCCGTGCACGCGTTCGGCGCGGAGGCCAAAGCCGAACTGGACGGTCATGTTCAGCGCTATGCGGCGAATCGCCAGCTGCTGCTCGCGGGTCTGCCCAAGCTCGGCATCACCGACCTGGCCCCCGCCGACGGCGCGTTCTACGCCTACGCGGATATCGCGCACCTGACCGATGATTCGATGCGCTGGTGCACCGACGTGCTCGACGCCACCGGGGTGGCGCTGGCCCCGGGTATCGACTTCGACACCCGCAACGGCCATCACACGGTTCGCTTCTCGTTCGCCGGAGCCGGCGCCGACATCGAGGAGGCACTCGACCGGTTGGAACGGTATTTGGCCTGATCTGCCAAGCGGATTGAACGCGGTGGGCAAAATGCACACAGCATCAAAGATGACTGGCACGATTGCACCGTGACCACTGCGACGACTCCGAAAGGCGAACGGCGTCGCCAAGCGCTGGTTTGTGCCGCCGCCGAGCTACTGCTCGAGGGTGGCTTCGAGGCGGTCCGGCACCGCTCGGTGGCGACCCGGGCGGACCTGCCGCTCGCGTCCACCACCTACTACTTCGAGTCGCTGGAGGATCTGATCGCCCGCGCGGTCGAGTTCTCCGGCAATGCCGAATTGGAGGCCATGCGCCGCCGCGTGGGCGAGGTGACGCACCGCCGGCGCGGCACCGAGGCGACCGTCGAGCTGGTGCTGGATCTGCTGGTGGGCCCGGAGCTTCCGGACGGGGACGCGCGCGGCCAGCTCATCGCCCGCTACGAACGTTCGGTCGCCTCGGCCCGCCACCCGGAGCTACGAGAAGTGCAGCTACGACTACGGGCTCAGCTCGACGAGCTACTCACCGATGTGCTGCGGCGCTCCGATCGGGTGGTGCGGACCGAACAAACCCGCCGTCTGGTGGCGGTGGTCGACGGGGCGGTGGTGACCGCGCTCGGTGAACTCGACCCGCAACCCCGCCGCATGGCACGCGGGGCCCTGCTCGAGATCATCGACATCGTCGCCCCACCGGCTTAAGCCGCAGCACACGGCCGGTAAACTGGCACAACGTGACCCTTGTGCCTAACGTCCTCGCCACCCGCTATGCCAGCCCCCAGTTGGTTCACCTCTGGTCTCCCGAGAACAAGATCGTGCTCGAGCGGCGGCTGTGGCTCGAGGTGTTGCGGGCGCAGGCGGAGTTGGGGATCGAGGTGCCGGCGGGGGTGGTCGAGGACTACGAGCGGGTCATCGATCAGGTGGATCTGAAGTCGATCGCGGAGCGGGAGCGGGTCACCCGCCACGATGTGAAGGCCCGGATCGAGGAGTTCAACGCGCTCGCGGGGCACGAGCACGTGCACAAGGGGATGACCTCTCGGGATCTCACCGAGAATGTGGAGCAGCTGCAGATCCGGCTCTCGCTCGAGCACGTGTACGCGCATGGCGTTGCCATCGCGGCGCGGCTGGCGGAGCGGGCGGCGCAGTATCAGACGCTGGTGATGGCGGGGCGCTCGCACAATGTGGCGGCGCAGGCCACCACGCTGGGCAAGCGATTCGCTTCGGCCGCAGACGAATTGCTCATCGCGCTGACCCGGCTGCGGGAGCTGATCGATCGATACCCGTTGCGCGGCATCAAGGGCCCGATGGGCACCGCGCAGGACATGCTGGACCTGCTCGGCGGCGACGCGGCCAAGCTGGCGCAGCTGGAGCAGAAGGTGGCCGGGCATCTCGGCTTCGCCGACGTCTTCACCAGCGTCGGCCAGATCTACCCGCGCTCGCTGGACCACGACGTGCTCTCCACCCTGGTGCAGGTGGGTGCGGGCCCGTCCTCGTTCGCGCACACCATTCGCCTGATGGCGGGCCACGAGCTGGTGACCGAGGGCTTCCAGCCCGGCCAGGTCGGCTCCTCGGCCATGCCGCACAAGATGAACACCCGCTCCTGCGAGCGCGTCAACGGCCTGCAGGTGGTGCTGCGCGGCTACGCCTCCATGGCGGCCGAGCTGGCCGGCGCGCAGTGGAACGAGGGTGACGTGTTCTGCTCGGTGGTGCGCCGGGTCGCGCTGCCGGACGCCTTCTTCGCCATCGACGGCATGATGGAGACCTTCCTGACCGTGCTGGCCGAGTTCGGCGCCTACCCGGCCGTGGTCGAGCGGGAGCTCAACCGCTACCTGCCGTTCCTGGCCACCACCCGCATGCTGATGGCGGCCGTGCGCGCGGGCGTGGGCCGCGAGACCGCGCACGAGGTCATCAAGGAGCACGCGGTGGCGGTGGCGCTGGCCATGCGCGAGCAGGGCCGCGAGCCCGACCTGCTGGACCGTCTGGCCGCGGACGACCGGATGCCGCTGGACCGTGCGGCGCTGGATGCCGCGCTGGCGGATCGGTCGGCCTTCGTCGGCGCGGCCGAGGCCCAGGTCGCCGATGTGATCGCCCAGGTGCAGAAGCTGGTGGACGCCAACCCGGCGGCGGCGCGCTACACCCCGTCCCCGATTCTGTAGCGAGACAACGACTCTCGATTCCGGCCCCCGGCTCCCGAGTGGAGCCGGGGGCCGGTCTCTAGGCTGCGGGCATGAATCCTTACACGATCTTCTCCGACATCATCGCCGGGCGGGCGCCGGCGTCGAAGGTGTACGAGGACGAGGATTGCCTGGCGTTCATGGATATCCGGCCGGTGACGCCCGGGCATGTGCTGGTGGTTCCGAAGTCTCCGGCGCGGAGTCTGGCGGAGCTGGATCCGGTGTTGGGCGGCAAGCTGTTTCAGGTGGGGCAGCGGATCGCGGCCGGGCTGCGGGAGTCGGAGGTGGGCTGCGACGGCGTGAACTTCTTCCTGGCCGCCGGGGTGACGGCGGGGCAGGAGGTGTTCCATGTGCACCTGCACGTGATTCCGCGCACGCCGGGTGACGGGTTCGGGCTGCGGGCGCGGCCGACCACGCCGCCGCGCGCGGACCTGGATTATCTGGCCGGATCGATCCGTGGCGCGTTGACCCGAATTGCCGCGGATTCATAGCCGGGACGCATTACCATATGCGAACCGTCTGGTTTGCCAAGGACACGCCATAGGTGATTCCTCCGCGTCACAGCAGCCACTCGAGTTACTTTTGACCGGGATCTTGGTGGGCTTGATGGAGGTGGGGCGTGCGTAAAAGGTTCGTTGCCGCAGCTGTTTTGGCAATCGCTGCTGGTTTGCTGTACCCGGTGGCCGCGTCACCGGCAATCGCGCACGCGGGCCAGGTGGTCCGCGTCGATCAGCTGAGCGCCACCCGCTCGGCGATCTTCATCGACTCCGCGGCCATGGGCCGCACCATTCAGGTCCAGGTGCTACATCCGGCCGGCGGCGGCGACCGTCCGAGCTACTACCTGCTCGACGGCCTGGACCCCGGCGCGACCCAGAGCACCTGGACCAATGCCACCGACGCCGAACCCTTCTTCCGGGGCAAGAACGTGAACGTGGTGCTGCCCATGGGCGGCCAGGCCAGCTACTACACCGACTGGGCGTCGGACGATCCGCGGTTCGGCCGCTACCGGTGGGAAACCTTTCTGACACAAGAACTTCCGCCCATCATCGACGGCTATTTCGCCGGTAACGGAGTGAACGCCATCGGCGGCCTGTCCATGGGCGGCATCGCGGCCTTCGTGCTGGCGGTGCGGCATCCGGAGCTGTATCGCGCGGTGGCGGGCTACAGCGCCTGCCCGGACACCACCATCGCCCAGGGCGCGATGGCGTTCTCCATCGCCAATCGCGGCGGCAATCCGCTCAATATGTGGGGCGGCCCCGCGGATCCGGCCTGGCAGCAGCACAATCCGGCGGTGCTGACCGAGGCGCTGCGCGGCAAGACCATCTTCCTGTCCACCGGCACCGGCATTCCCGGGCCGCACGAGCTGGAGATCAAGCCGCAGCTGCCGGAGAACATCTTCTTCGGCGGGCCCATCGAATTCGGCGTGGACGCCTGCGTCACCGCGTTCGAGCAGCGGCTGCGCGGGCTGAACATTCCGGCGCGGGTGGAGCACTCGCCGGTGGGCACGCACTCCTGGTCGTACTGGCAGGACACGCTGCACGAATCCTGGCCGACCATCGGCGGCGCGCTTGGCGCGTGAGGGCGGGCATTCAGCCCCGTATACGAATTCCGGGGAGCCCGGCTCGAATCGAGCCGGGCTCATCCGTATCAGGCTCCGGGCCGGTTGAATTCGCCGTCCTTGGCCCCGGCGACGAAGGCTTCCCACTCGCCCGGGGTGAAAATCAGGACCGGCCCATCGGGATTGCGGGAGTCCCGCAATCCGATGTTTCCACTGGCCAGAAAGGCGATTTCGACGCCGTCGGCGTCTTCGTCGCCGCGCCGCCATACCGCATCGGCGTCGATTGCGCGGTTTTTCGCTTCCACTGTCGGCCTCCCCTGTGCGGCACCAGCGAGTACTGGTCGGTGATGTAGATCGCACTCATAATGCCAGGGTTTGTGAGGGGTTCGGATCGGATATTCCATCTTCTGTCGACGGAAGGAGGAAGCGGTGCGCACGCCATGGTCGTCGGACGGGGGAGGCTCGCCACAGCGGGCAGCTCCCATCTCCGACAGTTGTGAGACGGTGCCGGAACGGTTCACGGTGGAGCTGGCCCACAGCATCCTGCGGATCCACCGAAGTTGCCCGACCGACAAGTGTGCCCGGCGCAAGTCCGCCATCTACTACCTCTACGAGCACCACCGGTACGACAACGGGTCCCGGCAGCGCCGCGCGCTCTGACGATCACGCGGCCGTTCGCGAGCCCACCCGGCGCCGCGAGTTTCCGCACCGCCGGGTCGGGGACCAGCGGCGGGGCGGCGCTACTAACGTGGTGCCCATGGCTTTGGACAGTGGGAGCGCGACCTCAGTAAGCGGCGCGGTGGTGGCGCCGATCGCCAAGCGGGTGCCGAAGGAGCGCGTGCACCACGGCGATGTCTTCGTCGACGAGTACGAGTGGCTGCGGGAGAAGGAGAATCCCGAGGTCATCGCGTATTTGGAGGCGGAGAACGCCTATACCGAGGCGCAGACCGCCCAGCTGGCCCCGCTGCGCGAGAAGATCTTCGAGGAGATCAAGGGGCGTACACAGGAAACCGACCTGTCGCTGCCGACCCGCATGGGCCGGTACTGGTACTACTCGCGCAGCTACGAGGGCAAGCAGTACGGCGTTTCCTGCCGCTGCCCGATCGCGGCCGAGGACGACTGGACCCCGCCCGTGCTCGAGGTCGATGTCGAGATCCCGGGCGAGGAAGTGCTGCTGGACATGAACGAGCTGGCCGAGGGCCACGAGTTCATCAGCCTGGGCGCGTCCTCGGTCACCCAGTCGGGCGATCTGCTGGCCTTCTCGGTCGACACCACCGGAGATGAGCGATACACGCTGCGCGTCAAGGATCTTCGCACCGGCGAGCTGCTGCCCGACGAGATCCCCGGCATCGCTTCCGGCGCGACCTGGTCGCTGGACGGCACGCACCTCTTCTATCAGACCGTGGACGACGCCTGGCGTTCCGACAAGGTGTGGCGGCACCGGCTGGGCACCGACCGGCGCGACGACGTGCTGGTCTTCCACGAGCAGGACGAGGCCTTCTCGTGCGGCGTCGGCTCGACCCGCTCGGAGAAGTACCTGGTCGTCTGGACCTCTTCCAAGATCACCAGCGAGGGCCGGATCCTGGAGGCCGACAATCCCGAGGGTGAGTTCCGGGTGCTGCTCCCGCGCCGGGAGGGGGTGGAGTACGGGGCCGAGCACGCCGTCATCGGCGGCGAGGACAAGCTGCTCATCCTGCACAACGACGTGGTGGACGGCGTGAAGGCGGTCAACTTCGTGCTGGCCGTCGCCCCGCTCGACGATCCCGCCGCCATGACCACCCTGATCCCGCACCGCGACGACGTGCGGCTCGAGGACATCGACGCGTTCGCGGACAAGCTGGTGCTGAGCTACCGGCGCGAGGCGCTGCCGCGAGTCGCGGTGTGGCCGTTGACCTCCGACGGTCTGGGTGAGCTGCGCGACATCGAATTCGACCTGTCGCTCTTCTCGGCCGGGCTGGCCAGCAACCCGGAGTGGGAACAGCCGATGCTCCGGATCGGCGTCACCTCCTACATCACCCCGTTCCGCTACTTCGACTTCGTCCCCGAGACCGGTGAGCTGATCCTGCGCAAGGAGCAGGTGGTGCTCGGCGGCTACAACGCCGACGACTATGTGCAGCAACGGGATTGGGCGGTCGCCGCGGACGGCACCCGGGTGCCGATCTCGCTGGTGATGCGCAAGGACGCCCCGGCGGGCCCGAAGCCGTTGCTGCTGTACGGCTACGGCTCCTACGAGGCCCCGCTCGATCCGTACTTCTCGGTGGCCCGGCTCTCGCTGATGGATCGCGGCATGGTGTACGCGGTCGCCCACGTGCGGGGCGGCGGTGAGATGGGGAGGCTCTGGTACGAGCACGGCAAGACGCTCACCAAGAAGAACACCTTCTCCGATTTCATCTCCTTCGCAAGGCATCTGGCGGACATCGGGGTGACGGCGGCCGGGCGCATCGTGGCCGACGGCGGCAGCGCCGGTGGCTTGCTGATGGGCGCGGTGGCGAACATGGCCCCCGAACTGTTCGCGGGCATTCTCGCCAATGTGCCCTTCGTGGATCCGCTCACCTCGATCCTGGATCCGTCCCTGCCGCTCACCATCACCGAGTGGGACGAGTGGGGTAATCCCTTGGCGGACAAGGAGGTGTACGAGTACATGAAGTCCTACGCCCCCTACGAGAATGTCGAGGCCAAGGACTATCCGGCCATCCTGGCCATCACCGGGCTCAATGACACCCGGGTGATCTACGTGGAGCCCGCGAAGTGGGTGGCGAAGTTGCGTGCCACCAAGTCCGGTGATTCGCAGCTGCTGTTGAAGACGGATATGACCTCCGGTCACGGCGGGGTCAGCGGCCGCTACGAGAAGTGGAAGGAAGTCGCCTTCGAGTACGCGTGGGTGCTCGACATCGTCGGTCTGGCTGACAACTAGACGGAAATCCGGTGGCTACCATCTGAACCGACATGTTTGCTGATCTCCTTCGGAGAGGGGCGTTTTCATGGTCGGTCACGTGGTAGCCACCGGCGCGGGCCGGGCGATGATGGATCGGCGCGGCGACCCGCTGCACGATTTCATCCTGGGCCTGACCGGGAAACCGAAACCGCGAGTGCTGTTCCTGGGCACCGCGACCGGCGACGACCCGGACTACATCGTCAGCTTCTACGAGACCTACGACTCC
Organism: Nocardia seriolae NBRC 15557; assembly: GCF_007990715.1. Lineage (GTDB taxonomy): Bacteria > Actinomycetota > Actinomycetes > Mycobacteriales > Mycobacteriaceae > Nocardia > Nocardia seriolae. The sequence goes on from NZ_BJWY01000191.1 coordinate 9,375, forward strand.
GACCGCTGCGCGCCGTTCCACCTGCGCCTGTTCCAGCGCGGCATCA
>NZ_BJWY01000192.1 GCF_007990715.1 Nocardia seriolae NBRC 15557
GGGTTCGAAGCGATTCACCGTCGAAATATCAACCAGGCGTGCAACTTTCGCATTCGAATGACTCTGGCTGCGATACGCCTGTTTCGCCATGCCTATTTCCCAGGCGTTCGAGCATGACTACGGGAGCAATCGCCGGACCGGGGCGACTGCTGGCGCTGGGCCGAGAATCCGCGAGGGAGTTGGTCCAGGAATTGGCACAGGCCGCGGTCACCACGCGTACCGGGGTGCTGCGGGTGACCGGGGAGCCGGGCGGGGACCTCCATGTCGTCCACGGGCTGGTGGTCACGGTGGATTCGCCCGGCGCGCCCGGGGTGCGCGAATTGCTCGCGCGCCCCGGGCGCACCACCACGGGAGCGGCCGAATTGGAGGTCGTGGCCATGATGGCCGCGATCGACGGCTGCTTCGCGATCGCCTCGGGCTGGATCGGCAGCTGCTTCTGGCAGGCCGATCCACCCGAAAACGCAAGCCCGCCCGAGGATCCGGTGTGCCGGGTGCCCGGCATCGAACCCGGGTGGCTGCTGCACGAGACCGAACGGCGGCTGTGCGCGCTCGCCCAGGGGCGGGTGTCGCCGCATCGCAATCATCTGCGACTCACCGAGCGCGGGCGGCTGCTGCTGAGCGGGCCGGGCAGCGGTGAGCGCCGCGAGATCCTGCTGTGGGCCAATGGCAGGCGCAGCTGCCGCGATATCTCGATGCTGTTGTGCCGCAGCCTGTATGCGGTCACAGTCGAGGTGGCCCGGATGCTCGAGGACGATCTGCTGGCCATCGTGCCGGTGGAAGCCGCCGTGCCGGCGCTGGAGTCCGATTGCGGAGCGTCCGGCCGCTCCCTGCTGCCGCGCCGGCGCCGGGGCGCCAGCGGTATCAACGACATGCTCCCGCCCCGGCCACCCCAGCCCGCGCTGCGCGGCCAGCGAACCCTTACCCCGAGAAGAACAGAGAGGACGCAATGAACACATCGAGCGGAGCCGGCGGATCCGGGAGTATGACCGACCGGGTCGCGACCCTGGTCAAGGTGCTGCGGTCGGAAGTGCCCGAATGCATTGCCGCGGGCGCCATCGACATGGCGACCGGCATGCTGCTGTCGGTCGAGACCGTCGACAATCATCCCTCGGAGGTGCTGGATCTGCTGGCCGCGGCCACCTTGGAGCTGTTCCAGGGCCGGAATGTGGTGATGATCGAGAACATCTGGAAGGAGCGGCGCGGAATCCGGTTGGAGCGCCACTACTTCCAGGAGATCCTGGTGAACAGCGACAACCTGACCCACCTGTTCGTGCGCACCGAGAGCCGCGAGGACGTGGTCGTGGTGGTGGTGTGCCGCAAGTCGGTCAATGTCGGCATGCTCTTCGCGCAGGCCCGCCGGGTGCTCAAGGACGTCGGCAGGCTCTAGGGAACATCGGCCAACTCTAGGGAATCCGCGCCACCCCGCTCAGCATGCTGACCGCCTCTGGGCGGGGATGGGGCCGGTATTCCTCGGGCCGCCACAGCGTCACCGCGGTGATGCCCGGCGGCACCAGGGTGAAACCGTCGAAGAACTTGGCGAATTCGGCATTGGAGCGCAGCCGGAAGGGTACGCCACTGCGCAGGTTGGCCTCGGTGGTGCGGGCCAGATCCTCCTCGTCCAGATAGTCGCCGGTGGCGTGCGACATGACCAGGAAGCTGCCGGGGGCCAGCGGCTCGGTGAGTTGTCGGATCAGCTCGTAGGGGTGATTGTCGTCGGTCATGAAGTGCATGACGGCCACCACCATGAGCGCGACCGGCTTGCTCAGGTCGAGGGTGGCCAGCAGGTCCGGGTGCTCGAGAATGCGTCGCGGCTCGCGCAGATCGGCGTCGAGATAGGTGGTCCGGCCCCCCGGGGAACTGTTGAGCAGGTCGCGGGCGTGCATCAGCACGATCGGATCGTTGTCGACGTAGACGATGCGGGAGTCGGGGGCGATGCCCTGCGCGATCTCGTGCACATTGCCCGCGGTGGGCAGGCCGGTGCCGATATCCAGGAACTGGCGGATGCCCGCCTCGGCGGTCAGGTACGCGGTGGCACGGCGCAGGAAGTTGCGGTTCTCCACCGCGGCCAGCTGCACGGTCGGGAACGCCTCGGCCACCGCGTCGGCGGATTCCCGGTCGGCGGCGAAATTGTCCTTGCCGCCCAGCCAGTAGTCGTACCGGCGGGCCGGGTGCGGCTTGGTGGTGTCTATCCGCTCGGCCGCTGAATCCGAGTTCACAACGCTCCCAATTCTTTTCGGCTACTGTCAGACAGTGTCAGCTCCAGTTGCGGACCGGTTGCGGCATGCCCCGCGCCCGCTCCGTGGCCCTGCCGGAAGGTTCGTCATGCAGTTGCGCTACAGCCCATACGACTTCGATGCCCATGCCGATCCGTACCCTTACTATGCCAGGTTGCGTAGTGAGGCCCCGGTTTACCGCAATGACACCGATGACTTCTGGGCTCTCTCGCGCCACGCCGACGTCCAGGCCGCACTCCGCGATTCCGACCGTTTCTCCAGCAAGAACGGCCTGCGCATGGAACCCGCCTTCTGGGGACCGCAGGCCGAGCGCTTCTTCTCCTTCGTCGCCATGGACCCGCCCAAGCACACCCGGCTGCGCGGTCTGGTGACGCGCGCGTTCACTGCGCACCGGGTGCAGTCGCTGGCGCCGCGGCTGCGCGAGATCGCGGTCGGCATGCTCGAACCGCTGCTGGCGCGCGGCAGTTTCGACCTCATGGCCGAGTTTGCCGGGCCGTTTCCGACCGAGGTGATCTCCGAACTGGTCGGTGTGCCCGAGGGTGATCGCGACATGCTGCGCAAGCTCGGCATGGAGATCATGTACACCGATGAGGAGTCCACCGATCTGCGGCCCGAGGCCATGCAGGCCATCGGCGCGCTGGTCGGGTACTACACCGAATTGACCATCGAGCGCAGTAGGTCGCGGCAGGAGGATCTGCTCTCCGGTCTGCTCGACGCCGCCGACGGCGACGACCGGCTCACCCCCGAGGAGATCGTCGGCGTCCTCATCCTGCTGATCGGCGCGGGCATCGAGACCAGCATGCTCACCCTGGGCAATGCCTGGCATGCGGCCTGGCTGCACCCGGAGCAGCGCCGCCTGGTCCTCGACGGCCGCATCGACGACTGGATCGACGAGGCCATGCGCTGGGATCCGGCCACCCAGGCCCAATTGCGCACGGCCACCGAGGAAATCGAGCTGCACGGGGTGACCATTCCCGCCGAGGGGCGGGTGCTGCTGATCACCGGTGCGGCCAATCGGGATCCGGAGGTGTTCGAGGATCCGGACACCTTCGATCTGGATCGGGACACCTCCGGTTCGCTGGTCTTCGGCAGCGGGCGGCACCACTGCCTGGGCTCGAACCTGGCGCTGCTGGAACTGCGGACGGCGCTGGGCGAGATCGCCTCCCGGGTGGCCGATTTCGAGGTGGACGAGGCGGCGTGCAAGCGCATCCACGCCTCCAACAACCGGGGGTTCGCGAGCCTGCCGACCACGGTCACGTTGCGCTGAGCCGCCGGGCGGTCGCGCCGTAGATCGCCGGGCGCAGCGTCAGGCACGCCGACAGCCAGCAGGCCCCGGCCAGCCAACCGGCCAGGACGTCGGTGGCCCAGTGCACACCCAGGTACAGGCGGGACAGGCCGACGGCCAGCACGAAGATCGTCGCGATCGCGATCGTGGCGATCTTCCCCAGCCGCTGCCACTCCGGCACGGCGACCGCCACCAGCATCCCGGCCACCACGGTCGAGCCCAGGGCATGGCCGGAGGGATACGAGTGATTGGTCTCGATCACCAGATGGTCGATCACCGGGGGCCGGTCGCGGCCGATCAGCAGCTTGCCGAAGTAGGTGAGCGCGCCCGCGCCGAGCGCGGCGACCGCGATCAGGACCGCCTGCGCCCAGTACCGCTTCCAGGCCAGCACCGCGCACGCCAGGATCGAATAGATCGCGACCGAGGTGGTGTCCCCGGCCGCGCTGATCGCCTTCGCCAGCCCGGTCCAGGTTTCGGTGCGATGCTCGATGAACCATTGCAGCCAGGCCGAATCCGGTCCGGCCGGGCCGTCGTACCAGACCACCACGCAGGTCAGGACGAGGAGGGCCGCCGCCAGTGCCGCGGTGACGAGCACGCCGGGAAGCAGATGATCGGGGAGCCGGGGTGACCGTTTCGTGGTGGCTGATTCCTTCTGCGCGGGCGGGATGGACAGCATCCCCCGAGATTGCCACGGTATCGCTGAGAGAACGTTGAGAGCCGGGTCTCGGGCGGATCGGACGGTCGGGCATGCTGATGCCGTGCGGGTGCTGGTGGTGGAGGACGAACAGCGGCTGGCGCGGACCATTCAGCGCGGGCTCGAGCTTGAGGGATTCGTGGTGCAGCTCGCCCACACCGGGACCGACGGGCTGCACGCCGCGGCCGAGGACGACTTCGACGTGATCGTGCTCGACATCATGCTGCCCGGACTCAGCGGGTACGAGGTGCTGCGGCGGCTGCGCGCCCGGGACGTGTCGACGCCGGTGCTCATGCTGACCGCCAAGGACGGCGAATATGAGCAGGCCGACGCGCTGGACCTGGGTGCGGACGACTATCTGACCAAACCCTTCTCGTTCGTGGTGCTCATCGCCCGATTGCGCGCGCTGGCGCGCCGTCGCGCGCCGCAGCAGCCGGCGCTGCTGTCGGCGGGCGATCTGGTGCTGGATCCGGCGCGGCGCACGGTGCGGCGCGGCGGGACCTCGCTCACCCTCACCCCGCGCGAGTTCGGTCTGCTGGAATTCCTGTTGCGGCACAAGGGATTGGCGCTCACCAAGATCGAGATCCTGCGCAATGTGTGGGACGCCCACTACGACGGGCCGGAGAACGTCGTCGAGGTCTATATCGGGTACCTGCGCAAGAAGATCGACGCGCCGTTCGGCGGCAGCAGCATCGAGACGCTACGGGGCGTCGGGTACCGGATGATCGACCCCGAGTGGTCCGGCGGTGGGCAGCGCGATGACGAATCGGGCTCCACCCCACGGTGATTCACCGATCGTGATCGAACCGCCGTGTGCGGCCACGATTTCGGTGACGATGGCCAGGCCCAGCCCGGATCCACCCGTGGCGCGGGAGCGATCGGCCTCCAGACGCACGAACCGGCCGAAGACGCGCTCGCGATCGGTGACCGGGATGCCCGGACCGTCATCGTCGACGATCACGCGCGCGGTGTCGCCGTCGAGCCCGACCGTCACGGCCACCGTGGTCCGGGCGTGGGCCGCGGCGTTGTCGACGATATTGCGCAGTGCCCGAGCCAGTTTGGGCGCATCACCCTGAATCCGCACCGCGTGCAGCTCGGACCGCACCGTCAATCCGCCCCGCGCCCGCAGGGCCGTCACCTGCTCGGCGGCCAGATCGTCGAGATCCACATCGCCGCCGCGCACTTCGAGCCCGCTCTCGTCGGCCGCCGCCAGGGTCAGCAGGTCCTCGATCAGATGTCGCATGCGTTCGGTCTCGGGAAGCAGTGTGCCGCCGCTCAATTCGGCATCCAGGGCCTCCGGTCGGTCCCTTGCCAGCTCCAGCGCCGCCGTGACCGCAGCCAGCGGGCTGCGCAACTCGTGCGAGGCATCCCCGACGAAGCGGCGTTGCGCCGCGTGCCCGGCCTCGATGCGGGCCAGCATGTCGTTCATGGTCTCGGCCAGCCGCGCGATCTCGTCCCGCGTCACCGGCACCGGCACCCGCTCCGACAACCCCGCCGCCCCGATGCCCGCCACCCGGCTGCGGATCTCCTCCACCGACCGCAGCGAACGCCCGACCAGCAGGTAGGTGGCCAGTGCGGCGGCCGCTACGACCAGCGGCCCGCCCACCGCGACCAGTGCGGCGACCCGTTTCACGGCGTGCTCGGCCGATTCGCTGTCACCCGCGACCAGAATGCCGTACCGGCCCTCGGGCGTGGCTACCGTGCGCGCGGATACCCGCAGGTCCTCGTCGTAGGCGGAGGTCGCCCGCAGCCCGGTCGCCCGCTCGGCCGGTGCGGTCGGATCCAGCAGCGGCGCCGGATCCAGCAGTGGCGTCGACAGTTTCGCGTTCGACTCCCGCGCGATCCGGCCCCGTGGGTCGAGCACCTGCACCGCCCCGATCTGCCCGGTCGCCTCGAACAGCGGGTCCGGCAGCTGCGCGACCGAATTCCGGCTCAGCTCATCGGCGATCGCATCGGCCCGGGTCGCGGCCTCGGTGTCGATCTCCCGCAGCAGTGACCGATTCAGCAGGCCGAGCATGGCTGCCGCGGCGATGAGCAGCACCGCCCCGACGGTCAGCGCCGCCGCGACGGCCGACCGAATCCGCAGCCCCCACCGCGCGGGCCGCAACCATTCCCGGATCCGATTCACGTACCCATCATGGGGCACCGCCGCGTGTGAGCCACGCAAGCGTCGCCGGATCGACCAGGTGTGCCGGGTCGCCCCGGCCGCCTTCGCGAATCCGGACACCTTCCGGGGTGCTGCGCAGCCTGCCGCCGAGACCTCCGTCGCGCCGGATTCCCGGGGCCGCGGGAGGTCAGCTCTTCGTCTCGCCTTGCAGCAGGCCGCGATTGACGAGGCCGAGGACCCGGGCGAGGACGCGTTCGACGACGGTGTTTTCGATGTCGTCTTCAGCCAGCACGTGCAGATGAACACCGCCGACAAGGACGCCATGTACCGGGAGGCGTATCGGGTGCTGGATACCGGTGGCCTGCTTGCCATCTGGGATATCACCGCGGCAGGCGACACCGCGCCCCGCTACCCGTTGCCCTGGGCGGATACACCCGCGCAGAGCCGTCTGGTGTCCTCGGCGGACCTGCGCGCCGTGCTCGAGGGCTCGGGCTTCGCCATCGATCACTGGGACGATCTCACCGAGCAAGCCGCCACGATCATGCGGATGGTGCTCGACGCGCCGCCGAATCCCGTTGGCCTGCATGCCTTCGTCCCGGACTTCGCGACGAAGGCCGAGCACCTCACGTCGGGCCTGGCGGCGGGCACGCTGCGCGCCGTACGAGGGATCGCCCGCAGGTCCTGACCGCTCAGCGCGTGCGCTGGGACCGGCGGGTGCGGTGCCGCGGCTCGGGCTGCAACAGCGGCGCGACCGGACCCGAATAGCCGTCGGCCAGCAATTCGACCATGGCGCTGAAGGTTTCGACGAAGCGGGCGGCGGTGCCGCGATCGAAGCGGGCGATCGGATACAGGAACGGGCCGGTGATGCCGGTGGGCGCTCCGGTGTGGTCGTAGTTCTCGGTGAGGCCGAATTCCAGATCGTGCTTGGCGCGGACCACACCGATCGGAAAGTCGGTGATGGACATCCCGGCGGGACCGGCGGCTGCCGGCGGTGCGGCGTCGGCGCGCTGCAGGATGAGGGTGGCCTGGAACAGCGGATGATCCGGGTCCTGCGGCAGGCAGCGCAGCAGCCGCGGATTGGACGTGTCCGGATTCGCGAAGGCGGCCAGGGCGACCCGCCGCACCTGGTCGATGAGATCGTTCATGTCGGCGGCGCGATCCACGCGAATGCGCAGCAGGACATCGTCGGCGAGATTGCCGACCAGGTCCGCGAGCTGCGGCTGATCGCGCCCGGAGACCGCGGTCGCCACGGTCACGTCCGGCGATTTCGCGAAGGCCGCGACGCTGATCGCGAAGGCGGTCTGCAACAGCATGAACAGGCTGGCGCCGCCGTGGCGGGCGCGGGCGAGCAGCCGCTGGTGCAGGGCGGCGTCGAAACGCAGCTGGATGAGGTCGCCGCGGGCATCCACCGGCGCGGAACGCGGCCTGTCGTAGGGCAATTCGAGCGGGGCGGGGCGGCCCACCAGATTGTTGGCCCAGTACCGCAGCTGAGTGCTGGCGCGACTGCCCGGATCGTCGAACGCGCCCAGGTACTCGTGCTTCCACAGCGTGTAGTCGATGTAGTCCACCGGCAGCGGTGTGAAGACCGGGGCCCGGCCCGCGCCGCGGGCCAGATAGGCGGTGACCAGATCGCGCATGAGCGGACCGACGGACGCGCCGTCCAGGGAGATGTGGTGGATGACCAGCGCCAGCACCACATCCCGGCTGCCCAGCCGGTAGATGCGCGCTCGGATCGGCAGCTCGGCCGTGAGATCGAAGGCGCGGCCCGAGAATTCGGCGATCCGCTCGGTCAGCTCGCCCGCGAAGCTGTCCACGACCGGCACGCCCACCCGGGTCACGTCGCCGCACATGACCATCTGGATCGGCCCGTCGGCGGTGGCCGGATAGAGGGTGCGCAGCGGTGCGTGCCGTCGCACCACATCGTCGATGGCGGCCTGCAGCGCGGTCACATTCACCACCGCGCCACGAATCCGGAAGGCGCGCGTGACGTTCCAGTCGGCGGATTGCCCGGCCGCGGCCGCGGCCTACATGCGCTCCTGCGCGGGTGCGAGGGGAATTCGTGGCGAGCGCGGCATCGGCCGCAGCGGCTCCGGCTCGTCCACGACTCGCAGGAATTCTGTTGTATCAGCGGATTTCCGCCGCTCGACCTGCCTTGTCCGGGCAGTAACCAGCCCGCCCATCGCCGCCGTCCTCTCAGCAGCCCCCGAACAACTGCCTCGCCGCTCGAGCGCCCGGCGGCGCCGTGAGACAACGATCCGGCATACCGTAGCAATGCCTTGGCAATTCCGCTCGGCGAGAAAGGAGACGCGTGCCACTCCGGCCGTCGATGGCCCTCACAGGCTCGGAAAACCTGCGGTCGGGCCGTGTCCCGGGCGCGCCGCTGGCACAATCGGGCACCCGGGGTTTCAATGTTGGCAACCCGATCGGTTGCAATGATGGCAAACCCGATCGGCACGGCCGAATCGACTCGGGGCCTAGTAC
>NZ_BJWY01000193.1 GCF_007990715.1 Nocardia seriolae NBRC 15557
GTACTAGCCCCGGCATATCGAGTTCCGGAAAGAAAAGCGCCCCGCCCGAACCAATTTCGGGCGGGGCGCTTTACGGCTTTGTCAGACCGCGGCCGGGATGGTGATCCGGCCTTCCTCGGCGGCCAGGGCGATGTCGGAGCGGAAGTGGCCGCCGGGCAGCTTGATACCGGCGAGGCGGTCGTAGGCGTTCTTGCGGGCCTCGGCGAGGTTTGCGCCCTGGCCGACGATGGCGAGGACGCGGCCGCCGGCGGAGATCAGGGCGCCGTCCTCGCGCTGGGCGGTGCCCGCGTGCAGGACCTCGGATTCGGTTCCGGTGCCGGTGGATTCGGCTCCGGTGATGACGTCGCCGCTGCGCGGGCGGGCCGGGTAGTTCTCGGCGGCCAGCACGACGGTGACGGCCGCGCCGTCCTTCCAGCGCGGCGGGGCCACCTGGTCCAGGCTGCCGGTGGCGGTGGCGTAGAGCAGCTCGCTCAGCGGGCTGTCGAGCATGGCCAGCACGGCCTGGGTCTCGGGATCGCCGAAACGGCAGTTGAATTCGATGACGGCGGGCCCGGCCGAGCCGACGGCGAGACCGGCGTAGAGCAGGCCGCTGAACGGCACGCCGCGGCGAACCATTTCGGCCGCAACGGGTTTCACCACATCGTCGACGATGGCCCGCAGCGTCTCGTCCGGCAGCCACGGCAGCGGCGTGTACGCGCCCATGCCGCCGGTATTGGGCCCGGTGTCGCCGTCGCCGACGCGCTTGTGGTCCTGGGCGGGCAGCAGCGGCACCACGGTCTCGCCGTCGACGAGGCAGAACAGCGACACCTCGGGGCCGTCGAGGAAGGACTCCAGCAGCACCGGGTGCCCCTGCTCGAGCAGTTCCGCGCCATGCTCGCGGGCGACCGATCGGTCCGCGGTCACCACCACGCCCTTACCCGCGGCCAGCCCGTCGTCCTTGACCACCCAGGTCGGCCCGAAACGATCCAGCGCGGCATCCAATTCGCCCGGGTGATCGACGATCTCGCTGTGCGCGGTGCGCACCCCGGCGGCATTCATGACGTCCTTGGCGAACGCTTTCGACCCCTCGATCTTGGCGGCCTCGGCCGACGGCCCGAAAGTCGGGATCCCCGCCGCGCGCACGGCATCGGCCACCCCGAGCACCAGCGGCACCTCCGGCCCGACCACCACGAGATCGACCCCCAGCTCCTGAGCCAGCGCCGCCACCTCCTCCCCGGAGGTCGCATCCACCGCACGCACCTGCGCGTGCTGGGCGATCCCCGCATTGCCGGGCGCGGCGTAGACCGCGGTCACCGCCGGGTCCTTCCGCAGTGCCAGGACGAGGGCATGTTCACGGGCTCCGGAACCGATGACGAGTACGCGCACGGCAGACAGCTTAAAGGGCCGGGCATCCGAGCTGGGGGGGCGGTCTGCCATGGATTCATGTATGGGGGATGGCTCACCCAGTGCCCGGGGCGCAAGGCGCAGGTCTATGGAGCCGCTCGTTCCGGACTGAGCGAAGCGGGGGAGCGAAGCGGAGGAGCGGAGGGAGGGAGGGAGGGAAGAACGAGACCTCCAGCGCCCCGAACCCGCCCGGAGCGAAGCGGAGGGCAAAATACACAGCATGGCTTCTGTTTTCTCCGCAATCATCGACGGTCAGCTGCCGGGCCGGTTCGTCTGGGAGGACGATGAATTCGTCGCTTTCCTGACGATTGCTCCGGTCACGCAGGGGCACACGCTGGTGGTGCCGCGCAAGGAGATCGACCAGTGGCAGGACATCGACCCGGGCACCTTCGCGCGCATGAACGGTGTCGCCCAGAAGATCGGCCAGGCGGTGCGCGCGGCGTGGGACGCGCCGCGGGCGGGCCTGCTCATCGCGGGTCTCGAGGTGCCGCACCTGCACCTGCACGTGTTCCCGGCCTTCGAGCTCGGCAATTTCGACATCACCGGCGCCGACCCGGCACCCAGCAAGGAATCCCTGGACGAGGCGCAGGCCATGATCAAGCAGGCCCTGCGCGATCTGGGCTACGGCGCGAACGTCCCCGAGTAGAACCCACTCTCACTCACGGTCCGGAATTCAGCTCGCGTCGCGCGGCAGCCGGACCGTGAAGGTGGTCCCCTCCCCCGGCGCGCTGGTCACCGACACTCTGCCGCCGTGTGCCGCAACCAGCGCCTGCACGATCGAAAGCCCGAGTCCCGTACCGCCGCTCACCCGGCTGCGCGACGAGTCCGCGCGATAGAAGCGCTCGAAGACCTTCTCGGCCTGCTCGGCATCCAATCCCGGCCCGGTGTCGGCGACCTCGATCAGCACCTCGCGCTCGGCCGGTGTGAGCCGCACCGCCACCTCGGCCTCGGCGGGCGTGTGCACCAGCGCGTTGTTGATCAGATTGGCCAGCACCTGCCGCAGCCGCGCCTCGTCCCCGAGCAGCTCCAAAGTGCCCGGCCCGGGCCGGATCTCGAGGTCGATCTTGCGTTCCGGCGCGTCCGGATGCGCGGTCCGCTCGGCCGCCGCCAGCGCCCGCGCGCTGTGCACGGCGTCGCTGGCCAACATGAGCAGGTCCACCGGCCGCCGCTCCACCGGCCGCTGCGCGTCCAGCCGGGCCAGCATGAGCAGGTCCTCGACCAGCAGCCCCATCCGCTTGGATTCGCGTTCGATGCGATCGGTGAGCAGGTCCGGATCGGTGATCGCACCCTGCCGGTACAGCTCGGCGAAGCCCTTGATGCTGGTGAGCGGGGTGCGCAGTTCGTGGCTGGCGTCGGCGACGAAGCGCCGCATCTTGGCCTCCGAGCTCCGGGCCGCCTCCTCCGACGCCTCGGTGGCGGCGAAGGCCTGCTGGATCTGGGTCAGCATGGTGTTCAGCGACTGCGAGAGGTGATCGACCTCGGTGTCGGTGCCGCGCACCGGAACTCGCTGATGCAGATCCCCGCCCGCGATGGCGGCCGCGGTGCGCTCCATCTCCCGCAGCGGCCGCAGACTGCGCCGGATCACGATGCGCGCCACCGCGGCCAGCGCGGCCAGCACCAGTGCGCCGATCACCAGTTGCAGCACGATCAGCTTGTCCAGCAGCGAATTCGTCTCGTCCATGCGCAGCGCGACGGTGCTGGTGCCGAATTGGTTGCCGGTCCGCAGCACCCGCCATTCCTCGCCGGGCGCGGCCACCGAGCCGACGGTCCGCGGCCGGGTGCCCAGGTCCGCGGGCACCTCCGGCTGCTGCACGCCCGCCGACAGGCTCAGCGTGACCTGCCCGGTGGTGTCGGTCACCTGCACCCAGTACAGATGCGGCGGCCGTTCCCGCACGCGCCCGGTGGGCAGCGGTTCGGGCCGTTGCGCGCCCGGTGCGGCCCAGCTGTGCGCGGCATCGTAGAGCTGCCGATCGATGCGCTCCACCAGCACATTCCGCATCAGCGAGGTGACCGCGATGCCGGACACCAGCAGCCCGAATCCGACCAGGGACACCAGCGCCAGGACCAGCGTGGTGCGCAGCGGAACCGCCGCGAGCCGATCGGCGACCCGACCTCGCAGCGAGCTCACGTGGCGGCCGCCCGACCGCGCGGCTCCCGCATCACATATCCGACCCCGCGCAGCGTATGGATCAACCGGTCCGGTCCGGTATCGACCTTCTTGCGCAGATAGGACACATAGGTTTCGACCACCCCGACCTCACCGCCGAAGTCGTAGCGCCACACGTGATCCAGAATCCGCGGCTTGCTGAGCACCGTGCCGGCGTTGACCAGGAAGTACCGCAGCAGCGTGAATTCGGTGGGCGACAACGAAACCGGCTCCCCGGCCTTCCACACCTCGTGCGTATCGTCGTCGAGCTCGATATCGGCGAACCGCAGCCGCGAGGATTTCGTCTCCGGCGCGGCCCGCCCCGCGCGCCGCAGGATCACCCGCAGTCGCGCCACCACCTCTTCGAGGCTGAACGGCTTGGTGACGTAATCATCGGCCCCCGGGGTCAATCCGGTGATCTTGTCGTCCACATCGTCGCGCGCGGTCAGAAACAGCACAGGCGAGTCGATCCCGTCGGCGCGGAGCCGCCGCAGCAGCCCGAACCCGTCCATCCCCGGCATCATCACATCGATGATCAGCGCATCGGGCCGGAAGGTCTTGGCCTTGTCCAGCCCCTCGGTCCCGCTCCCGGCCGTGGCGACCTCGAACCCCTGATACCGCAGACTGACCGACAGCAGCTCGACGATCATCGGCTCGTCATCGACGACGAGCACCCTCGCCTCGGGTTCACGCGACTGCGCGGGCACACCTGTCATGGCCTCATATTCTGCGCTTCGCCCCCGAAGAACCTGGACCTTCCCTGGGAGTTTCCTGGGAACGGTCGCAGATACGACGAACGCCGGTCGATGAATCGACCGGCGTTCGTCGTCGAGCCCCCTGTCAGGATTGAACTGACGACCTTCGCTTTACAAGAGCGGTGCTCTACCACTGAGCTAAGGAGGCGGAAATGCGGTGCCAATCATAACCGGGGTCGTCGGCTGCGCGGAAAAGCCGACGTCCCGGTCAGAACAATGCTGCGTGCAGGGCCGGAGCGCGGCCGGGCGCGACGCTTGTGGCGTCACCCGGCCGCGTTCGGAAGCCGTTCGCGCAGTATCGGACTAACCGCAGGGTGTCAGGACTGCGCCGCCTGACGTGCCGCGTCGTCCGCCGCCATGGCGTCACGCAGGCTCTTCGGACGCATATCGGTCCAGTTCTTCTCGACATACTCGACGCACGCGGCGCGGCTGTCCTCGCCGAAAACGACTCGCCAACCCGCCGGAACCTCGGCGAAGGCCGGCCACAGGGAGTGCTGTTCCTCATCGTTGACCAGGACGAAGAACCGGCCGTCTTCGTCATCGAAGGGATTGGTGCTCATTTCACCTCACTGGATACTGGCGCATGTGTACGGAGTACGTAGACGGATCGTCCAGCCACCGCAGTGATGGAACGAGCCCCCGACGTTGATTCGACCCTAGCAAGGCAGGTGTTACCGCTGGGCGGTTACCTGCACTTCGTTGAATGGGCAGAGTGTTCAGGCCGCGAAGAATTCAATCATGATCTTGTTGACGGCCTCCGGCTGCTCCAGGTAACCGAAGTGCCCGGCGTCGGGAACCTCCTGGTAGCGCGCACCCGGAATGATATCGGCCACTTCGCGGGAAAGGTAGGCCGGAATCAGCCGGTCGTCGGCGAATCCCATAGACAGGCAGGGCACGGTGATCGCCTTGTAGGCGGCGGTGCGGTCGAAGCCGTGGTCCATGCGCCGCTGGGCGCGCACGCCGGGTGTGGCCGGGCCACCGGTGAATTCGAACAGGTCCAGCCAGTCGCGCGAGGCGTGCGGGTCGGCCATGGTCGCCGGGCTGAGGTTCATGACGGCGGTCAGGGCGGCCTCGTACTTGGCGGGCAGCCGCACGCCGGAGGCGTCGAGTTCGTGTTCGCCCAGCGAGAGCGTCTGCTGGAACTGGTCCAGGCGCGCGTGCCCGGCCATGAAGACGGCCTTGCGCACCAGGTCCGGGCGGGCCAGCGCGAGTTCCTGCGCCACCCGCGAACCCATGGACTGGCCGACCAGGTGCACCGGCCCCTCGTCGAGGAATTCGATGAGGGCGGCGGTGTCGCGCACCAGGTCCTCGATGGTCATGCCGTTCGGGGACTCGAAAGACGGTGCGATGCCGCGATTGTCGAAGGTGCAGACCCGGAATCCGGCCGCGACCAGCGCGGGCACCTGGTGCAGTTCCCACACCCGGCCGCCGCTGCCGGTGCCCATGATCATGACGACCAGCGGCGCGGACCCCTTCACGTCGGTGCCCCGTGACCGGTCTCCCTTGACCTGGTAGTTCAGCGAGATTCCGTTCACCGTCGCCAACGGCATGCTTGCGACCCCTTCATCAGGTGTTCCGACTCGTGCTTTCGTTCACCGTATAGGTATGGGCCGCCGAAATGTTTCGGCCGGTTCGCTCGCCGTTCCCCTGCCCGCCGCTCCCTCCGCTGACCATTGCGGTTAGGGCTCGCAATGCACGCAGCGGACGGTCGCGACTTTCCCGGCAGATACCATGGGGGTCTCGTACCGAGCTGACTTCCCGAGAGGACATCGATATGGCCGCGAAGACCGGCGCCAACGACATCGCGGACGACGATCTGGAACCGCTCGCCGACGAAACCGCCCGCCAGGCCCAGCGCGTGGTGGCCGCCTACGCCACCGGCGCCGACGAGTGCCGGATGCTGCTGTCGATGCTGGGCATCGCGCCGACGCGAGGCGAATAGCACCGTGAATCCGGACAGCTCCGGTTCCGGTTTCGTCGTCGTCGCCAATCGCCTTCCGGTCGACCTGGAGCGTCTGTCCGATGGCACCACCCGCTGGAAGCGCAGTCCCGGCGGCCTGGTGACGGCCCTGGAGCCGGTGCTGCGCAACAACAAGGGCGCGTGGGTCGGCTGGGCCGGGGTTCCGGACGTCGAACTGGATCCGATCACCGAGGACGGCCTGGAACTGCATCCGGTGCCGCTCTCGGCCGACGAGGTCGCCGACTACTACGAGGGCTTCTCCAACGCGACGCTGTGGCCGCTGTATCACGACGTGATCGTGCGGCCGGTCTACGATCGCCAGTGGTGGCAGGCCTACGTACAGGTGAACCGCCGCTTCGCCGAGTACACCGCGAAGGTGGCGGCCGAGGGTGCGACGGTGTGGGTGCAGGACTACCAGCTGCAGCTGGTGCCCAAGATGCTGCGCATGCTGCGCCCCGATCTGACCATCGGCTTCTTCCTGCACATTCCGTTCCCGCCGGTGGAACTGTTCATGCAGATGCCGTGGCGCACCGAGATCGTCGAGGGTCTCCTCGGCGCCGACCTGATCGGCTTCCACCTGCCCGGCGGCGCGCAGAACTTCCTCTACCTGGCCAGACGCCTTGCCGGACAGCCGACTTCGCGCAGCAATGTGGGCGTGCGCTCGAAACTCGGTGTGGTGCAAGTGGGTTTCCGCACCGTCCGGGTGGGCGCGTTCCCGATCTCCATCACCTCCACCGAGCTCGACGAGTACTCGCGCCGCCGCAGCGTCCACGAGCGGGCCGCGAAAATCCGTGCGGAACTGGGCAATCCGAAGACGATCCTGCTGGGCGTGGACCGTCTGGACTACACCAAGGGCATCGATATCCGGTTGGCCGCGCTCGAGGAGCTGTTGCACGAGGGCCGCATCGATCCCACCGACACGGTCATGGTGCAGCTGGCCACGCCGAGCCGCGAACGTGTCGAGTCCTATAAACAGATGCGCGGCGATATCGAACGCCAGGTGGGCCGGATCAACGGCGAGTTCTCCCGCGTCGGTTACCCGGTCGTGCACTACCTGCACCGCCCGATCCCCCGCGACGAACTGATTTCCTTCTTCGTGGCCGCCGACGTCATGGTGGTGACTCCGCTGCGCGACGGCATGAACCTGGTCGCCAAGGAGTACGTGGCCTGCCAGGGCGGCCTCAACGGCGCCCTGGTGCTCTCCGAATTCACCGGTGCCGCCGCGGAATTGCGTCAGGCCTACCTGTGCAACCCGCACGACCTGGACAGCGTCAAGGACGCCCTGATCGGCGCCATCGACGACGACCGCGACACCCGTCGCCGCCGCATGCGCTCGCTGCGCCGCCAGGTCCTGACCCACGACGTCGACCGGTGGGCCCGCGCCTTCCTCGACGCCCTGGCCACCGACCGGGTCGCGGGCAGCGCGCTGCTGACCGACGACGACGTCGACCCGGACCTGATCCGCTGATCCAGCGAAACGTGAACGCCCCCGGACTTTTCCGGGGGCGTTCGCATTTCCCGACGCTATTCGCCGAACCGGTAGGTGACCCCGGTGAGCCGCTCCGACTCGGTCCACAGTCGCGCCGCCAGCTCCGGATCCCGAGTCTCCGCACTGGTCTCGTTCGGCACCGGATACCCCTTGGTGGTGCCGGTGGGCCCGTAGAAGTCCCCGCCCCGCACCCCGGGGTCCGTGGCCGCGCGCAGCGTCGGCAACGCCCCCATCTCGACGGTCTGCATGATGACCCGGAACACCCACTTCAGCTGCGGCCGCGCCAGAAACGCCACAGCGGGCCCGAAGTTCTGCGCGAAGTCCGACTCCGCCGCCCCCGGATGCGCCAGCACCGAAATCAGCTCGCTCCCGGTCCCGTTCAACTGCCGCTGCAACTCCAGCGCGAACACCGCATTGGCCTGCTTCGACTGCGCATACGCCGGATACCCCTTGTACTTGCGCTTCTCGAACGCGAGGTCGTCGATGTCGAGCCAGGTCCCCTTCTGCGCGGGCACCCCGCTGGTCACCGTCACCACCCGCCCGTGCGGCGCGGCCCGCAACAGATCCAGCACCAGCCCGGTGAACGCGAAGGGCCCCAAATGATTTGTCCCGAAGGTGGTTTCGAACCCATCCACGGTGACGGTGCGCTCCCGGCTCAGGGTCCCCGCATTGTTCACCAGCAGATCGACCCGCTCGAACTCGTCATGAATCCGCTGGGCGGCCTTACGAACCGAGGCCAGCGCGGCCACATCCAGTTCCACGAACGGCAATTCGGCCCCCGGAGCGCTCTCCCGGATGCTCTCGGCCGCCGCGGCGGCCTTCTCGGCGTTCCGGCAGGCCAGCACCACCCGCGCCCCGTGCACCGCGAGCTGCCGCGCCGTCTCCAGCCCGAGTCCCCCACTGGCCCCGGTGACAATCGCGGTGCGCCCGTTGAGATCCGGAATATCGGCGGCGGTCCACGGCGTCGTACTACCCACGGTGCGATCCTGACTTCTCAGATCCTGAAGCTTCCATGCAGCAGCCTAGTACT
>NZ_BJWY01000194.1 GCF_007990715.1 Nocardia seriolae NBRC 15557
CGACACTAGCCGCTGCTCAGCGGCGGCGAAAGCCTCTGCGGACGCGCCAAAAGGCGCCGGAGCCGGTGGCGCGTCGAACCCCTTGATCTCGTCGGCGCGTTGTTGCAGACGGTAGAGATCGTTCATCCTGCGCTGCCAGTCGGCCATTGATCAATGATGCATTAATGGCATTAACCAAGGGACGAGGGGAGTTCAGCTCCGGTCCCTGGTGTCACTTCGACCAGTTCAGAAACGCACTCATCTGCCGCTGACCGCGTCTCGGTCGGAGGCAATGCCCTGGGTCGGATCTTCGGGCAATGCCGACTCGGACCGGTCGGTAACGGCGCGCGATGCCCACCGAGGTCGGGAGAGCTGGCCCGCCAGGCATGCACCGGCCGTGTTGAGCAGCACGTCGTCGATGGATGAGTGGCGGCCGATGGCGAGGGCGAACTGTGCGGTTTCCACCGCGATCGACGCTGCTGCTCCCGCCAATAGGATGCGGTACGAGTGGGCGAACCAGGGGCGGCGCACCGGCAACAGGAAGCCGAGTGCGGCGAAGACCAATAGATTCCCGCCGAACTGCTCGATTGCCCGGTCTTCGGCCAGTTGCTCGGCCAGATCACGCAGCGGCACGAGATTCACCGAACGACCTGTTCCTGTCGGCGTGAGAATCATCCACAACCAGGGCGCGGTACCCGTCACCATCCCGACATCGCACAGCGCCGCACGCCACCCGACCCGCCCAGCCAGCCGCCACGCGACGAGACCGGCTACCGGTATCGCGGCGATCGCGGCCACCACGACCCGACCCCACGCCTCCCACGTCCCGTTCACACCGCCAGTATCACCCAAATCACCAGCGCCACAGACCTGACCGAAAGCCCGCCATCGGCCGACGGCGGTTCCCGGCCGTTGCCGGTTGAGCGCGATTTCGGTGTCGCGGCATGTTGGGTCGTTGACCGTTCGGCGCGGGGGAGGGACCGTTCGGCGCAGGAAGTGGGGGGTTGGGCGAGTGACCCAAGCCACATCATGTGTTGATCATGAAGTCCTGGCTAGCGTTCCGCGGCAAGTAAGCCCCGTCACACGCTAGGACCCTGACGATGAGCACCACCGAGCTCGGCGGCACCCCGCCGCCCGCCCCTACGGCGGCGGAATTCGCCGCCATGCAGGCCAGTCCGGAGTTCCAGGAACTCCGTACCCGCCTGCGCCGCTTCGCGTTTCCCATGACCGCCCTGTTCCTCACCTGGTACCTGAGCTACGTGCTGCTGGGCGCGTACGCCCATGACTTCATGGCGCACAAGGTGTTCGGGAACGTGAACACCGGCCTGCTGCTCGGGCTCGGGCAGTTCGTGTCGACCTTCGTGATCACCGGCCTCTACGTCCGGTTCGCCAACCGGGAGCTGGATCCGCGCGCCGCCGCGCTGCGCGCCGAGCTGGAGGGGGATCGGGCGTGAACACCCTGACCTACGCCGCGGCCGAGACCGTCGGCAAGCCCGCGGTCAATATCGCCATCTTCGCGCTGTTCGTGGCCGTCACCATGGTCGTGGTGGTGCGGGCCAGCCGCTCCAATGCCGGTGCGGCGGACTTCTTCACCGGCGGCCGCGGCTTTTCCGGCCCGCAGAACGGCATCGCCATCGCGGGCGATTAGCTTTCGGCCGCAAGCTTTCTCGGCATCGCGGGGGCCATCGCGGTGTACGGGTACGACGGGTTCCTGTACTCCATCGGCTTCCTGGTGGCGTGGCTGGTCGCGCTGCTGCTGGTCGCCGAAATGCTGCGCAACACCGGCAAATTCACCATGGCCGATGTGCTGAGCTTCCGGCTCCGGCAGGGTCCGGTGCGCACCGCCGCGGCGCTGTCCACCCTCGCGGTGTCGCTGTTCTACCTGCTGGCACAGATGGCAGGCGCGGGCGGGCTGGTGGCGCTGCTGCTCGATATCAAGAGCCGCACCGGGCAGTCGGTGGTGATCGCGGTCGTCGGCATTCTCATGATCGTCTACGTGCTGGTGGGCGGCATGAAGGGCACCACCTGGGTGCAGATCATCAAGGCGGTGCTGCTCATCGCGGGCGCGGCCCTCATGACCGTCATGGTGCTGGGCAAGTTCGGATTCCACTTCTCCGACATCCTCGGCTCGGCGCAGCAGCACGTGTCGGAGTCGACCGCCAAGGCCGTGGCCAAGCGGGATGTGCTGGCCCCGGGCGCGCAGTACGGCGCGACCGGCACCTCCAAGCTGAACTTCGTCTCCCTGGGCCTGGCCCTGGTGCTGGGCACGGCCGGTCTGCCGCACGTGCTCATGCGCTTCTACACCGTGCCCACCGCGAAAGAGGCGCGCCGCTCGGTGGTCTGGGCGATCGGCCTGATCGGCGCGTTCTACCTGTTCACGCTGGTGCTCGGCTACGGCGCGGCCGCCATCGTGGGCCCGGACAAGATCCTGGCCGCGGCCGGCGGCCAGAATTCGGCCGCCCCGCTGCTGGCGTTCGAGCTCGGCGGGGTGGTGCTGCTGGCCATCATCTCCGCGGTCGCCTTCGCCACCATCCTGGCGGTGGTCGCGGGTCTGACCATCACCGCCTCGGCGTCCTTCGCGCACGACATCTACGCCGGAGTCATCAAGCGCGGCAAGGTGAGTGACAGCGAGCAGGTGCGGGTCTCGCGCATCACCGCGCTGGTGGTGGGCCTGCTGGCCATCGGCCTGGGGATCCTGGCCAACGGCCAGAACATCGCGTTCCTGGTGGCGCTGGCGTTCGCGGTGGCGGCCTCGGCGAACCTGCCGACCATCCTGTACTCGCTGTTCTGGAAGCGGTTCAACACCACCGGCGCGCTGTGGAGCATGTACGGCGGCCTGATCTCCACCATCGTGCTGATCGTCTTCTCCCCCGCCGTGTCCGGTTCCAAGACGGCCATGCTGCCGAAACTGGACTTCGACTGGTTCCCGCTGTCCAACCCGGGCATCGTCTCCATCCCGCTCGCCTTCGTGCTCGGCATTGTCGGCACCTTCGTGGGCAAGAGCGACGAGGACCCGGCCAAGGCCGCCGAAATGGAGGTGCGCGCCCTGACCGGCGTCGGAGCCGAGAAGGCGATCGCGCACTGACCCGCCCCGGGGCGGGGACCGCGCGGCCCGCCCCGGGGAACGGCATTGTCCCCCACCATCATTCGACAGGAGCAAGCGCAGTGACCGATACGAGTAGCGCGCTGTACGACCGGGCAGCGGCGGATCGGGAGGGATTCTGGGCCGAGCAGGCGAACCGCCTGCACTGGCACCGGCCCTTCACCCGGGTCCTCGACTGGGATGACGCCCCCTTCGCCGAGTGGTTCGCCGACGGCAAGCTGAACGTCGCCTACAACTGCGTGGACCGGCACGTGCTCGACGGGCACGGCGAGCGGGTCGCCATCCACTGGGAGGGCGAGCCCGGCGACAGCCGCGATCTCACCTATGCCGAACTGCTGGCCGAAGTGTCCAGGGCGGCGAACACTTTCACCGGTCTCGGCCTGACCGCCGGTGACCGGGTGGCCATCTACATGCCGATGGTCCCGGAGGCCATCGTCGCGATGCTGGCGTGCGCGCGGCTCGGGCTGGTGCACTCGGTGGTGTTCGCGGGGTTCTCGGCGAGCGCGCTGCGGCAGCGGGTCGACGACGCCGGAGCGCGGCTGGTGATCACCACCGATGGGCAGTGGCGGCGGGGTTCGGCCGCGCCGCTGAAGCCGGCGGTGGACGAGGCACTCGCGGAAGGCGATTCGACCGTCGAGCACGTGATCGTGGTGCGCCGCACCGGAATCGACACCCCGATGGTTTCCGGCCGCGACCTGTGGTGGCACGAGACCGTCTCCCTGGCCTCCCCCGAGCACGAGGCACAGCCCTTCGACGCCGAGCACCCGCTGTTCATCCTCTACACCTCCGGCACCACCGGGAAACCCAAGGGCATCCTGCACACGTCCGGTGGTTACCTCACCCAGGCGGCCTATACCCACAATGTCGTCTTCGACCATCGACCGGGTCAGGACGTGTACTGGTGCACCGCCGACATCGGCTGGGTGACCGGGCACAGCTACATCGTGTACGGCCCGCTGGCCAATGGAGCCACCGAAGTCGTCTACGAGGGCACCCCAACTTCCCCGACGAACACCGCCACTGGCAGATCATCGAAAAGTACGGCGTCACCATCTATTACACGGCGCCGACGCTGGTCCGCACCTTCATGAAGTGGGGCCGCGAGATTCCGGAGGCGCACGACCTGTCGAGCCTGCGGCTGCTGGGTTCGGTCGGCGAGCCGATCAACCCGGAAGCCTGGCGCTGGTACCGGGATGTGTTGGGCGGCAACAAGACTCCCATCGTGGATACCTGGTGGCAGACCGAGACCGGCGCCATCATGATCTCCCCGTTGCCCGGCGTCACCGCGGCCAAGCCGGGCGCGGCCATGACCCCGATACCCGGCATCTCGGCGAAAATCGTCGACGAGGACGGCGCCGATCTCGGCGACCGCGATGCCAACGGCCTGCTGGTGCTCACCGAGCCCTGGCCGTCCATGGCCCGCGGCATCTGGGGCGACCCGCAGCGCTTCCGCGAGACCTACTGGGACCGATTCGCCTCCACCGGCTGGTATTTCGCCGGTGACGGCGCGCGTTTCGACGCCGACGGCGACCTGTGGATCCTGGGCCGGGTCGACGATGTCATGAACGTGTCGGGCCACCGCATCTCCACCGCCGAGGTGGAGTCCGCGCTGGTCGGCCACTCCGGCGTGGCCGAGGCCGCGGTGGTCGGCGCGGCGGACGAGACCACCGGGCAGGGCATTGTCGCCTTCGTCATCCTGACCGCCGACACCACCGACACCGGAACCGATCTGGTGCGCGAGCTGAAGGCCGAGGTCGCCCGCGAGATCAGCCCGATCGCGCGCCCGCGCGACATCCACGTGGTCCCGGAGCTGCCCAAGACCCGCTCGGGCAAGATCATGCGCCGCCTGCTGCGCGATGTGGCCGAAGGACGCGACCCCGGCGACACCTCGACGCTGGTGGATCCCGGCGTCCTGGCCGCGATCGCCCGACGCTGAATCCGTCTCAGGCGGCGGCGGGTTCGACACGGGTAGTGGTGCGGCGCGCCGCATTGGCGCCCCGCACCACCAGCGGCAGCACCCATGCCGACGCGATTTGGTCCAGGCTCGCCGCCCCGATGCCGAGGCGGTTGTGCACGAATCCGACCGAAAGTCCCCGTCGCGGATCGGCCCAGCCGAACGATCCGCCCAGCCCGATGTGCCCGAAGCCCGCGCGGGCGCCCGGAACCGGCAGGGAGTGATAACCCATGTGCCACATCATCGGGATGTAGAATAGCGCGTGGTCGAGGCGATAGGTCTCGACCCGCCGCATGGCCTTCACGGTCTGCGGCGACAGGTAGCGGCGGCCCTGGTGCATACCCTCGTTGGCGAGCGCGCCGTAGACCGTGGCCAGGCCGTCGGCGGTGCAGACGCCGTTGCCCGCGCCGAGTTCGGTGCGCAGGATGGGCGGTTCGTCGCCTTCCAGCAGCTGGTCCAGTCCGGGCAGGAACAAGGCGCGGGCCGCGGCCCCCAGCGCACCGGGCAGCGAGTAGGCGCGGCCCAGCACCAGCGAGACGTAATCGGTGCCGACCATCGACAGCTTGTTGCCCGCCATGACGGCGGCGCTCGTGGGTGAACCGGCCGGCGGCATGCCCAGGTGGATGCCCTCCGCGCCCAGCGGCTCGGCGATCTCGGTGCGGAACAGCTCCGCCATGCCGCGCCCGGTGACCGCCCGCGCCAGGCCCGCCAGCAGCCAGCCGAAGGTCAGCGCGTGATAGGTCGGCATGCCCAGCAGATGATCGGGTTTCGCCGCCGCCAGCTGGTCCTCCATCATGCGGTGGTCGAGCACGTCGTCGAGCCCGCGCGCGATGGCGGGCAGGCCGTACAGCCCGGCCCGGTGCGACAGCACCTCCCGCACCGTGATCCGCTCCTTGCCATTGGCCGCGAATTCGGGCCAGTAGTAGGCGATCGGCGCGTCGTAGTCGATGAGCCCGCGGTCGGCGAGCCGGTGAATGACCGTGGCCGCAAGGCCTTTGGTGGCGGAGAAGATCACCGAGCCGGTGTCGGGGGTCCAGTTTCGTCCCGGGGCGGCCTCGCCGGTGCAGATCTCGACCAGCGGTTCCCCGCGCAGATGCACGGTGAGCGCACCGCCCGCACCCGGGTGACCGCCGATCATCCGCGCGAAAGTGCGCACCAACGGACCGAATTCGGCGCTCGCGTAGCCGCTCACGGAGGCGGGCAGGTCCACGAACCCGGTGGGAGAAGCGTCATTGCTCACCTCTTACACGGTACGAGGGGTGGGTCGCACCGGGCAATGACCGGGCCGGGACAGTTATTGGCATTGGCCCAGTGGTTATTTCGAGTGTCCGGTTCGGGATGGGGTCGTTACCGCGCGTGGGGTGCGTAGGCTGAGGATCATGCGTACGCTGCGGTCGGTCCTGCTGGCTGTCTTGGCGGTCGTCGCCCTGGTCACGGGGTGTTCGACGAAACCGGAGGTCGCGCCCGCGCCCGCGCGCGTCACTGGGGACTTCCACGGCGATCTCGGGATTCCGGATCATCCCCTGGCGGTGGGGGTCACCTTCACCGACGGCAAGGCCACCATCGACATTCCGGCGCAGGGCGTTGTCGAGAAGCCCCTCGCCGATGTGAAGACCGATCCCGACGCGATCTCCTGGACCCTGCCCAAGACTCCGGGAAATCCCTCGTACCAGGGCAAATACGATAAGGCCTCGGACAGCATCAAGGGGCAGTTCACCCAGTCCGGGCAGACCTATCCGCTCGATCTGACCCGCGGCAAGGTGGAGGGACCGCCCCGGCCGCAGGAGCCGAAGCCGCCGTTCCCGTACAAGTCCGAGGATGTCGCCTACCGCAGCGGCGACATCACCATCGCCGGAACGCTGACCGAGCCCAGCGGCGGCGGGCCGTTCCCGACCGTGGTGCTCGTCAATGGCAGCGGGCCCAATGACCGCAATGAGGAGATCCTGGGCCACAAGCCGTTCCTGCTGCTCGCCGATACGCTGACCCGCGCCGGGTACGCGGTGCTGCGCACCGACAAGCGCGGCGTCGGCAAGACCGGCGGCAACCTGGACACCTCCAGCTACCAGGATCTGGCGAACGACATCGGCGCGGGAATGGCGTTCCTGCACGGTCGTTCCGAGATCGACGCCAAGCGGATCGGGCTGCTCGGCCACAGCGAGGGCGGATACCTGGGACCGCTCTACGCCTCGCGACCCGGCAGCGGCGTGGCCTTCGTGATCATGATGGCGGGCCCGGCGGTGCTCGGCGCGGACGTGCTGGTCCTGCAGGAGCGGTTGATCTACGCCGCGAACGGCGCGACGCCCGAGGAGATCGACAAGCAGGTCGCGTTCAGTTCGACCCTGACGACCCTGCTGCGCACGGGTGATCTGGAGGCCGCCAAGACCTATGTGCGCAAGCACAATGACGAACTGCCCGCCGAGCGGAAGATGTCCGACGACGAGATCGACGCGCTGGTGACTCCGTACATGGCCGCGCTGATCGGCTACGACCCGGCCCCGGCGCTGTCGGCGCTGCGGGTTCCGGTGCTGGCCTTCTACGGCAGCAAGGATCTCCAGGTGCCGCCGTCCCAGAGCGAGGGCCCGGCGCGCACCCTGCTCGCGGCCGACCCGGATGCCACCGTGTTCGTCTTCGACGGCCTCAACCACCTGATGCAACCCGCCGGAACCGGCAGCCCGGCCGAGTACTCCAAGATCGAGACCACCATCGACCCGCAGGTGCTGACCTATGTCACCGGCTGGCTGACCCAGCGGTTCCCGCCGACACACTGAACGCTCGAGCAGATTGGCCTGGCGCGCGGGCATCTCGGTTGGAAGAGTGGTGGCGTGGGAATTTACGAAGACCGGGTGCTGCCGCGGCTCGTGGACATGTGCTGCGGGACGAAATACCTCAATGCCGAGCGCAAGCGGGTCTGCGCGGGCCTGCACGGGCGGGTGCTCGAGATCGGCTTCGGCTCCGGGCGCAATGTGCCGTTCTATCCGGACACCGTGACATCGGTGAGCGTGGTCGAGCCCGCCGATCTGGGGTGGCGGATGGCGGCCGAGCGGGTGGCCGCGTCGGCGATTCCGGTGCAGCGGTCCGGGCTGGACGGTCAGCATCTGCCGTTCGCGGACAACAGTTTCGATTCGGCGCTGTCGACGTGGACACTGTGCACCATTCCCGATGTCGAGTCCGCGCTCGCCGAGGTGCGCCGAGTGCTGGTGCCCGGCGGCACTTTTCATTTCGTCGAGCACGGTCTCGCACCGGATCCGAGCGTGGTGAAGTGGCAGAACCGGTTGAATCCGATTCAGAAGGCGGTGGCCGGGGGCTGCCACCTCAACCGGGATATTCGCGGCCTGGTCGAATCCGCGGGGTTCGAGATCCGCGATATCGACCGCTATTACCAGCAGGACGGGCCCAAGCCTTGGAGCGCGCTCTCGCTGGGTACAGCGGTGGCCGCGTGAAAACTATTGGGGCCAGCCGCCGTACGGGACGGTGATCAGCTCCATGTAGTGGCCGACGGGATCGAGGAAGTAGATCCCCCGGCCGCCGTCATTGTGGTTGATCTGGTTGACACCCTGTTGCCGCGGGTCGGCCCAATAGGTGAGGCCGTACCGCTGAATCTTCTCGTAGGCGGCGTCGAATTCATCCTCGGACACTAGTGTCC
>NZ_BJWY01000195.1 GCF_007990715.1 Nocardia seriolae NBRC 15557
GGACACTAGCCGATCGTGATCGTGCCCGGGCCGGATTCAGAAGTCTCGTTCGGAGATGATGCCGTGTTTGATTGCCAGGTTGGCGAGTTGGGCGCGCTTCTGGTTGTGGGGGTCGGCTATGGGCAGCTCCCGCATCACTTTTCACGATTTCACCGAGGGCGGTGAGGACCGGACCAGGGCCTCCCGCGACGGACTGCCGACACCGAGTTCACTGTGTCGCCCGCGCGTCACCGGCGCCGACAGTGCGATCAGGACGGAGCGTTGCGCAGCGGACAGCTTCGCCCTCCCCGCCACCAACCAACAGATCGCCGACGAACTGTTCTTCTCCATCGACACCGTCAAAACCCACCTGCGCATCCTGTTCACCGAATTCGGCATTGGAGCGGAAGGGCTTCGAGGTCGTCGACACCTTCTCCTGCCTCGCCGACGACACCTACCTCCCCTTCAAGATCGTCGGCGGCATCCGCAAGGGCCGCCCGGACGACGCCGACCTGGCCGCCGCCCGCACCTTCGCCGAGGGCCTGCGCACCCGCATCGGCGCAGCCTCCTGAGGCTCCCGCGCGACGACGCGAAAGCGGCCCGGAACCAGATGGTTCCGGGCCGCCTGCTCGACCGGTTCGATCAAGCCGTTTCGCGGGATCCCCGGCCTATGCCGGGTCGCTGTCCGGCAGGTCGGCGGGTCGCATTCCCGGGGGTCCGAGGATGACGTCGCCGAGTTCGGCCGTGATCTTGTTGAACAGTTCGAGATCCCACTCGGTGTCCGGCGTCGCGTCGGCTTCGGGTGTGCCGGTGCGCCGGATGAGATCGACGAAGTTCGCCGGGGAGCTCATGGTGAGCACCCGGACGCCGTCGGGTCCGGCCTCGAGCGTGTGCGGGGTGTTCATGGTGACGGTGTAGAACTCGCCGGGTCGCAGCGTGTATTTCCATGGGAAACCGACTTGCACACGATGACAGCCTTCAAGGCGACGCTCCTTCGAACATCCGGAATTCACTGCGGTGTTGATCCATCCGCGCTGCGGCGCTCCGAACGCTCCGGCCCCCCAGTCGCGTGCTCAGCCTATCGGGGAACCGTCGGCGGTGCCGGTGTACTCGAGCCCGCCCAGGCCAGGAGCCGGACGCCGCCGGGACTGTGCCGGGCGGTTCGGTCATCCGCCGCGCAGCAATCGTCGTAATACAACCGGTGCCGACTACACAGCAATCACACAGGCAATTTGGGAGTGCGGCTTGGTTTCCGGTCGTTGAATCGGTAGTGCTGGTTCACAGCACCCCCGATGAGGCCGATTCCCAGGAGGTCTGGCCATGCACACCGAAGCCATCGATATCGAGCCCGTCACCGATCGTGAGGTGCGGCTCGGCCTGGTCGCGGGTTCGGCGGTGAGCAACGTGGGGCGGCGCGAGATCAATGCGGACGCGGTCGCCACCTGTACCGACAGTCGCACGGGGCGTAGCGCTTTCGTGGTCGCCGACGGGGTCGGTGATCATCTGGCCGCGGCGCGGGCGGCCCGGCTGGTGGCGCGGACCGCGGCGCGGGTCGCGGTCCGGGAGGGCGCGCACGCGGGAATCGTTGCCGCCCAGCGGGAATTGCTGCG
The DNA here is from genome assembly GCF_007990715.1 of Nocardia seriolae NBRC 15557. GTDB lineage: Bacteria > Actinomycetota > Actinomycetes > Mycobacteriales > Mycobacteriaceae > Nocardia > Nocardia seriolae. The sequence goes on from NZ_BJWY01000195.1 coordinate 1,590, forward strand.
GGAGCTACCCGACGCGACCGCCGACACCGTCGTCGTGGTGGCCGTACTTCCCGCCGCCGGAAATCCGGACGCGCCCTGCGATATCGCCTGGGTGGGCGACTGCCGCGTCTACCGCTGGAACGGGCGCGTGCTGCAGTGCGTCACCACCGATCACACTGTCGCCGAATACTTTCGGGCCCGGGGTCACGATCCGCTGCCGGGGTTGGCGCATCTGGTCACCACCTCGGCCCGCACCGCCCGCCCGGAGGACATCGGCCGTGCGAGCACCGGGTCGAGCGCGGGCCGTCTGCTGCTGTGCACCGATGGCGTCGGCAAGCGGCTCGGCATGCCGGCCATCAAATCGATTCTGGCCGAGGGAACTTCGGCCAAGGATGCCGCCGAAGCCCTGGTCGATGCGGCCTTGGCGAGTGGCGGCACCGACAACACCACGGCATTGGTCGTGGACGCGGAACCATTGCGCTGAAACGGTTTCCACGGCGCTGAACCGGATCACTATCGCGCGCCGGGCCGGATTACGAGGCCAGTCCCGGGCTGTCGCCGGTGCGCAGGATCGGGGTGAACAGGCCGCCCGGCGCGCCGGCGCACTCAGACCGCGGTGGCCAGCGGTTTGAGAATGGCCAGGGCCAGCAGCAGTTCGGCGGTGCCGTCGCCCAGGAAGGCGGCGGCCGCGATGCCGTGGCCATTGCCGAACAATCGCGGATAGGCGATGCCGACCACCGTCAGAGGCGCAGGCGGGCGATGATGGCGCGATGGTCGGTGCCGGGGATGGTGGCCGAATGCAGGGCCGTGGCATGGCCGCCCGCGATGAGGATGCGGTCGATGCCGATCACCGGACCCCATGAGCGGTCGTTGGGCCAGGTCGGCAGCGCGCCCAGGCCGAGCAGTTCGGCGGAGTCGGCGTAGCGGTCGTTCAACAGCTTTCGGTAGGCGGCGTGGTCCCAGGTGGAGTTGAAGTCGCCGCCGACGACGACCTGACCGGTCTGTTCCGCCAGCAGGTCGTGGATGCGCGACAGCTCGTGCGCCCACTCCTGCGACCAGGTCAGCGGCGGAATCGGGTGGAAGGCGAAGACCGTGACGGGTCCGCGCTCGGGGTGAATCATGGTGGCGCGCAGGTTGTTCAGCCAGAATCCTTCGAACTTGACGCCGTCCTGCAGCGGGTACCTGCTGAAGATCCCGGTGCCCTGCCCGCCGCTCGCGGCGGCCGCGTACTGGTAGGGCAGCACCTCGGCCAGCCCCGCCGCATCGAGCCGGTTCAGCAGCTCGGGGGTGAGCTCTTCCAGGGTGAGCAGCTCCACCGATCCGTTGCGCACCTCCCGCACCACCGCCTCGGCATCCCCGCCGCCGAGTTCCAGGTTCGACTGCATGACCACCAGATCCGGTCCGGCGGGCGCGGTCCCGTCCGGCCACAGCATCGGGGCCTGCGACCACACCGCGGCACCAGCAGCCACGACCGCCAGTCCCGCGCTCACCCAGCGCCGCGCCGAAGCCAGCATCACGATCGCCACCGGTGCGCCGAGCATCAGATAGGACGCGAACGATGTCGCCGGCACCACCGGCTCCCACCGCCAGGTGCCGTAGTGCAGTCCCACCCCGAGCGTGCCCGCGAGCAGCGCCGCCCAGCCCGCCGCCGTCGCAGCGATCCGCGCGATCCGGCGACCGCGCGGTCTGCGCGCCTCGGCAATCGGCCGTTCCCGAACGATCCCATCGACCATCGAATCCTCCACCCCTCGTTTCCCGATCACCCTACCGACAGATCGTTTTCGCAGAAGTAACACCAACTGGACGACTGACCAGGTAGCTTCTTGGCTCAAGTCGAAAGCTGGATAGTCGGGGAAACACCGTGGCAGAAAATGCGAAATCACTCATCGGCAGGGTCGGTGCGCTGCTGCGCGTGCCCGCCGTCCTGCGCACGCTCGTCGTCCTGGGACTGGTGGTGCCCACCCTGGTGTCGGCGGTCTACATGTGGATCATGTGGGACCCGGAGCTGTATCTGAAGCGGATTCCGGTGGCGGTCGCCTGCGATGACGCGGGCGGCATCGCCGATGGCAAGGCGCAGAACATGGGTGCGGAGATCCTCGACAATCTGGTGTCCGGCGGTGATCTGCAATTCCACCGGGTGAGCAGCGCCGAGGCGGTGAACGGGCTGCGGGAGAACCGCTACGCCTTCTCGGTGGTCATCCCGGCCGACTTCACCCGCAAGGTGCTGAGCGTGACCGACCCGCATCCGCAGCGGGCGCGAATCTCGTTCTGGTACAACGACTTCAACGGCACGCTCGGACCCGCCGTGGCCAACAGCGTGGTCGCCGACGCGCAGAGCAAGGTGGCGGCCACCATCGGGCGTGGGTACGCCGACCAGATTCTGGTGGGCGTCAACAGTCTCGGCGCGGGCATCGGGGACGCGTCCCAGGGGGCGACCCAGCTGGCCCAGGGCACCGCACAGCTCGCCGACGGTTCCGGCCAGCTCTCGGCCGGGCTGGACGAGGCCGTCACCGGAGCCGCGCAACTCGCGGCCGGAACCGGTGAACTGCACACCGGTGCCGTACAATTCGCCGATGGCGCGAATCAGCTGATCGGCGGCACCGACCAATTGGGCACCGGCGCAATCCAGATTCGCGACGGCGTCGACCAGATCATCACGCCTCTGCTGTCGGCGCTGCAGGCCGCCGGTCAAGTCGGCGACGATCCGGATTCGCTCACCGCCCAGCTGACCCAATTGCGGGACGGCACCAAGGAATTGGCGCGACAACTCACCGATCCCAAGGCGGACTACCGGTCCGGGGTGCTCGCCCTGGCCGACGGCGCGAACCAATTGCGCGACGGCACGGTCCAACGCGGCACCGGCGCCAACGACCTCTCCACCGGCCTGCGCCAACTCGCCGACGGTGGCCACCAGATCAAGGACGGCGTCACCCAACTGGGCGACGGCGCAACCCAACTCGACTCCGGCCTGCGCGACGGTGCGGCGCAGGCCCCCCACATCACCGACCCGGCCACCTCCGCCGATGTCATCTCCCAACCGGTGGCCATGGACATCCGCAACCAGGAACCGAGTCAAATCGTCCAGAACGGCGACCCCAGCAACAAGGCCATCGCCGGCGGCGCGGGCCCGGTGCTGGTGGTGATGGGTTCCTTCCTCGCCGCCATCGTCCTCTGGATGCTGGTGCGCCCCTTACGCGGTAGCGCCCGCGGCTCGGCCTGGCGACGAGCCGCCGAACCGGTCCTCCACGCCTCCGGCGTGGGCGCGGCAGTCGGCATCGCGGTAGCCGCAATCGCGGCCTGGTACGGCAGCTCGGTCGGCTGGTCCCCGCAACAATGGCCCGCCATGCTCGCCGTCATAACCTTGGTCGGCATGGTCGCCGCCGTGACCACTCAACTCTTCGTGGTCCTCTTCGGCCGCCTGATCGGTTCCATCGCCGCCTTCGCCTTCTTCATGTTCCAGACCTTCGCCTTCGGCGGCGTATTCCCCGCCGGCACAACCCCTCTCCCATTCCGCCCCTTCAAATCCATCGCCCCCATGACCTACGCCCGCCGAGCCATCATCCGCACCGACATAGCCCTCTACGACCAAATGTTCTGGATCTCCCTCCTCATCCTCACCCTCATGCTCCTCACCGCCCTAGCCCTCATGATCGTCCCCCGCTACCTGACCCTCACCCGAAAACCCGCCCTGACCACCCGATTAGGCGTCCCCGCAACCACTATGTAAGGTAGTAATCACCCAACGCGGGGTGGAGCAGCTCGGTAGCTCGCTGGGCTCATAACCCAGAGGTCGCAGGTTCAAATCCTGTCCCCGCTACTAGGGAAAACGGCCCCGGAACCACTGGTTCCGGGGCCGTTTTTCGTTGGATTGGCAACGGATTTGGCAACGTTAGCCAAACTAAGTGTCATCCGTCGCGGGACGTCCCACGCTGTTCGTGGTGTCCGCCAAGCAGGTGGGTGGCCACGCGGGCGGCGGCGTCTTCGTCCTGGCCGGGCAGCACGTGCTGGTAGGTCTTCATGGTGAAGGCGACGTCGGCGTGGCCGACGCGCTGGCTCACCACCTTCGGGCTGACGCCTGCGGTGAGTGCTCCGGTGACGTAGGTATGGCGCAGGTCGTAGAAGCGGATCTCGGGCAGCCCGGCGCGGGCGGCCAGGCGTTTGAAGCGTTCCCGGACAGTGTCCGGGTGCACGGCGCTGCCGTCCTCCCAGGTGAAGACGAGCCCGGTCTTCTTGTATTCGTTGCCCCACAAGGGACGTTCGGCGTCCTGGACCGCCTTCCATTGTTTTAGAGCCGCCACTGTGACGGTGTCGAGGGCGATCATGCGGGCGGAGTCGTCGGTCTTGACCTGAGCATCCTGGGCATGGCCTGCTACTACGACGCGGCCCTGGTGGACCGACAGCACCCCGGTGTCGAGATCGAGTGAGGGCCAGCGGATTCCGCAGATCTCCGCGCGCCGCAGCCCGGTGGACAGCTCCAGCAGGTACAGGGCGTAGAAGCGGTCGTAGCGGATGCTGTTCATGAACGCGGCGGCTTGTTCGGGTGTCCACACCGGCCGTTTGCTGCGCGGTACGCGTGGGGGCTTGGCCTTCTCGGCGGGGTTGTCCACCACATATTTCCAGGCGACGGCGTCGGTGAGGGCGCGGTGCAGCATGACGTGGATGTTGCGCACGGTCTTCGGTGCCAGCCCTGCCGGTTTCGGAATCGGGATGCGGCCGTCCTTGTAGCGGCGCACTGCTGCCCGGGCCGCGTGAATGGTCACGCCGCAGGCGGTCACCACTTGGGCGGGTGTGGGTTCGCGTCCGCGACTGGTCGCCTTCACCCAGAACTCGTACATGCGCATGTTGTTGTCGGGCTTGATGCGTCCGTCGGTGAGCAGCTGCGCGTAGAACTTCATCAGCATCGGCGTGGTCAGCTTCTGCAGTTCGGTGGCCCCCAGCCGGGGGATGGCGTACGCCTTGGCCAGTGCCTGCCAGTTGTCGTAGGTGGTGGCGTCGACGATCATCTCGATCGCGGGCAGCCACTCCAGTAAGAAGGACTTCACCGTCGTCTTCGTCTTCTTGACGTGCTTGCCGCCTTCCACCGCCGCCATGGCGATGCGGCACGCCTCCCAAGCCGCTTTCTCGGTGGCGAACCCGCCCTTGGTCTCGGTGGGTTCGCTCCCGTCCGGGCCCTTCTCTGGGAGTCGGAACTGGTAGTACCAGGTCTTGCCCCGCTTGCGGACATGCCCCTTCATTACGCCGCCTCCCCGAGAGCGGTGGGCACGGAGGGATCCCCGAGATCGGTTTCGGCTGGCTCGGACTCGAGCAGCGTCCGCAACCGGGCGGTGACCACATACACGCGCCCGCCCATCCTCTTTGTCGGCAGTTCCCTCGACTCGACCAGTCGGTAGGCGGCCGATCGGCTGATGCCCAACAGTGCCGCAGCGCGGGGGATGGGAAGCAGTAGCGGCAACGTCTCCCACACGTCACGGGCTGTGGCATTCGGTTCGATTTCGTCCATTACTGGGCTCCTTGGATAATGCGGAATCGGGTTGCCCGACACAAACGGATATGGACGCTCGATTGCGTTCGTTGGGTCAAGTGCGTTGTGCGAGAACAAATCTCGACATGCGCGCAGAATCCGGCGCGATGGGGTGCGCGGTTTGGAGCGCGACTTCGCTTGGGCAATCCGGCTGACCGGATCCAGCGGCGGTGCGTCGAGTCCCGCTCTCTGGTCTGTGGCGGCCCAGGTTGTCGGAGTTCGTTGTCGGCTACTTCATGTGCCGTTGTGCGGGGCTGGAACCGGTCGGTGGCGGGATGATGCGGAATGGGGGCCATTCGTGGCTGACGGTGCCGGACGCGGCCCCGTTGGTGTGACGGGTGCGTGGCGTCGGCGTCGTACGTTGGTCATGGTCACTCCCGGCGGGCGGTGGGTGATCACAGAGGATCCTGACACCCCATCCACTGCATGCCGACCCCCGTTTTGCGACATACGACCCGAAACTTCCTCTCCCGCTCCGGGTGAATGCGGGCGACAGCCGCGAGGTCCGGATGCACGATCTCCGCCTGGCCGGCCCAGCTGAGCGTGCCTCCGAGAGTGGTTCTCGAGATGCAGTCTCCAAGAGCATCGACAGGATCCTTGAGTTTCAGGAAGCGCCGGCAAACTCCGGCGAGGTGGCCCTTCGGCCTCGAATTGAGCGGGCCGCGATACGCGAAGGTGTTTTCGGTGCGCACCTTCACTGAAATCGAGACGGTTCAGAAATCCTCGGCGGGTGCCGAATTGAGAAATCTTGACACCAATCCCGGGCGTGGCCGTCAATGTTGTGTGCGACGGTCGGCCCGGTGCGTTTCCGCGCGGACCAGATTCTGCGAGCTTCACCAACGTGTCCAGCGACACCGCTGGGCGGAAATCGGTTCAGTGCCAGGGGAATACACAGCCGGATAGTGGGGAACGCACATGAACAACGACAACTCGTGTCCGAACTGCAGGCAAATCGACTCGGTGCAGAGCATGCCCGCGATCGCGGCGACCGGCATGTCCACCGTGCAGGGGGCGAGCACGTACGCGGGCGTGGGGATCGGCCCGTCAGGCACTGTGGTCCCGGTCATCGGCTCGGCCAGGTCCACGAGCGCCCAAACCACCGCCCTCGCGGCGGCAACCAGACCCGCACCACCCACCAGTTCCGTCACCGGCCCGGCAACGTGCGGAGTCCTGCTGCTGATCGCCGCCCTGGTCATGCTCGCAATTGCCGGAGCCGCCGTCTCCTTGGGCACCCCGCCCGAGCAGTCCACGCCGCCCGTCGGTGATTGGCTTGTGCTCGGCGGTCTCATGGCGATGCCGTTCGCGCTCCCATCGCTGGCGGCCTTCCTGGTGCTGACACATCGATCCCGCAACAACGCTCGTATCGCGCGAGGACTGCCCGCCGCGTCCGCATTGTGGAGTGCGGCCTTCTACTGCCACCGTTGCGGTTTGTGCTACTGGCCGCAGCCCGTGGAAGGCGGTACTGCTGATGGGCAACTGCTTTTGCCAAATCAGTTTCAGCAAGTCGTTTGGAATGCCGGTGGTTACGGCTTCGGTGGTCAACGCTGACGCCTAATACT